>PNJQ01000029.1 GCA_013821985.1 Opitutus sp. | reverse complement strand
TCGTCCACGGTCTGGAGCGCCGCGCCGTTGATCGTGCTGAGATTGCACATCTGCCAGCCGGAGAGGCGCGTGCCGGGCTCGACCGAGCCGGTGTAGCCGAGCGCGCGCAGCTTCGCGACCTCGACCTCGTCGTCCAACTCGCCGCCGACGACCGGGTGCAGGCCGATTTCACAACAGGGGTTGCAACCGTAGTCCGGTTGATCCGCGAAATAGAAGCCCGGCTCGCCAAATTCCTTCTGCGCATGGAAGAGCCGGCGGAAAATCGTGTCGTCCGACTGCGTGCGCGAGACGACGGCGGAATTGTTCGACGCGGAGCGCTGCGGGTTTTTCTCGAACCAATTGCCGGTCTTGGCCGACATCATCTCGTCGTCGTCCGGCGAAAACAGGCAGATCGTGGCCGAGCGGCGAATGCCGCCGCTGAGCACGGCGCGCGCGGTGAACATGCAGATGTCGTAAACCTCGATCGGGCGCAGCTTGCGGCCGGACGCGCCGGCGAGGATCGCCTCAACATCGATCAACGCCTGCTTCAGCGGCAGGTGACCGGGCGCCTTGCCGCCGGCCGTGACGAGCGCGGCGCCGCGCGCGCGGATTCGCGAATAGTTGAACTCGGCCTTGAAGTGCTCGGCATGGCTCCGCAGGAGGAAATGCAGCGCGTCGGCCCAGCCTTCGATCGTGTCGTCGATCGTGTAGTGTTCGACGCGCAGTTCCATTTCCTCGCCCCGGACCGGGAGCGTGGGCAGCAGCTCCACGTGGTGGCGCTGCACCGAAAAACCGCAGCCCGTGCCGGCGAGCAGCAGGAAGAAATATTCGCGGAAGAAATCCAAGCGATCCACCGGACTGAACGAGCAGTTGAAGAGGCGCGCATGGTTCTTGAGGATCGCATCGCCGCCAAACTGGAGCGAGCGCATCGAAGGCAGCACGCGTTTCATCGCCACGCCACCGAACGCGCGGTGAATCGCGTCGGACAGCGTGCCGCCCGCGAGCCACTCGGTAAGGAGCCGGCGGTCGCCGGGCAACGCGGGGGATTTTTCATCGGGCGGCGGGACGCGGAGCGGGAGCTTCCCCTTGAAATGCTCCAGGTGCATCGCCATCACGCGGCGCGCCGCCTCGGGGAACGACTCGCGGCGGCCGAGATCGCGGCGATAGCGCGCGTATTTCGAGATCGCGATGTAGTCGCTCAGGCCGTTCTCCGGAAAATGCGTGAGGCGATGCGCGGCTTTCTTCGCGCGATAGATGATGTAGCTGCGCGCGATCTCCCACTCGCCCTCGGCGGCGATGGCTTTCTCAACCGTGTCCTGCACCTCCTCGATCGTCGGGTGCCGGCCGGAGCGGTAGATGAGCTCGATCATGCGGCCGACGCGGGCGGCGATCGCCTGGCAGCGCGCAAACGTGTCGGCATCGAGCCCGTATCGCGCCCCGGCGTCGTCGCGCAGGGGATTCTCGGTCGTGCCGCGCTTGACCTCGAAAAACGCCAGCGCGACGGCGCGCGTAACCTTGTCGTTGTCCCACGGCACGGTGGTGCCGTCGCGTTTAACGATGCGGCGGTCGGCGGGGGCGATGGCGGGACGGGCGTGGCGGTGATTGAGACGGGAAAGAAGCGTGGGGACGGTCATGGTGGTGGAAAATGGGGACGCGCATCATACGCAGGGCATCACCGCGCCGCTAACCATCGGTTGCGCAATCTCGCGAATCTCTGCGCATAAATTGTCGGAAATTTTTTCTGGGAAAATTTCGTTGCGTTGCCGTCGCGTTTGGGTGTCACGCGGTCGGCTTTCAGCGGATTTCGACGTGCGCGGCCGACGGCCCGCGTCATAAGTCAACCCACGCTATGAAACTGATCCTACGCCTGCTCGGCGGCCTCGCCGCCTTCATCGTCGCTCTGGTGCTCGCGGCCTATCTGTTGCCGCGACACTACCGCGTCGAGCGCTCGATCGTCATCCAGGCGCCGGCGGCGGCGATTTTCCCACGACTTGCCGACATGCGGGAGTGGCGGACGTGGGGCGTCTGGTTCGAGCGCGACCCGGAGATCAAGAACTCCTACTCGCCCGAGCAGATGGTTATCGGCGCGTGGTCAGCGTGGGAGAGCAAGAAGGAGGGCAACGGCAGGGCGACGCTGACCGCGATCGAGCCGTGGCAGCGCCTCGTTTATCGCCTCGAGTTCCCGGACCTCGGCACGGTTTCGACCGGCGCCTTCGCCCTGACGGCGGAAAGCACCGGCACGCGCGTGGTCTGGTCCGACGAAGGCGATCTCGGCTTCAACCCGCTCAACCGCTGGTTCGGCCTCTTTCTCGACAAGCTCGTCGGCCCGGACTTCGAAGCCGGCCTGGCCAAACTCAAGCGCACGTCGGAAAAATGAAACGGCGCGCGGCGCAGGCCGGATTTCGTTTGTAGGGCCGGCCCTTGTGGCCGGGCCATTCCGACAGCGATGGCGGCCCGCCGGCAAGCGGCGGCCCTACAACGAAACACTCAGCGCCACGCGCCGATGATCGCTCCCATCACCGTGAAGGTCACCGCATGATATCCGGCGTTGATGAAGAACAGGCGCAGCGAGCGGCGTTCGAAGAGATACGTCACGCCAAAGCTCAGTGCGACCCACCCGAAGCCCGCCGCCGCACCCGCGAATGTGCCGAAACTCAGCGTCGCCTTCGGCCCGAGAAACGCGGCGAGGTTCACGGCCATGATGAGCTCGAGCACGAAGGAGCCCGCAAAGATGCGGCCCATGCCACCCATCTTCTTGAGCGATTCCTCGGTGAAACCGCATTCCTGCATCCACGCGCGACCGAAGACTCCGGGCGCATACCAAATGCCGCCCAGCACGAAGGCGAACGCGGCGGCGGAGAGGATCGCGAGGTAATTGAAGGAGACTTGGTCGGGCATGGCAGGGAGGGGAGTTTGGAGTTGGAGTGCGCGGGGCTTGTCGCACGCTCTCTGCGTTCCGCCGCATGAACTCAACGCGCACCGTGCCCAACCGGGATTCGCGCCCGCCGAACGCCGACGCCCCGCGGCCGGACTCGCCCGCGCCAGGCGGCCTCCGCGACGGCTGGATGCGCGTGATCGGCATCCCGTTTTTCGGTCTCGTCATTCCGCGCGTCACCGGACTCCTCGGGAAACTCGAGTGGACCGACGCCGATTACTGGCTCGGCACCGGCTGGTTCATCGTCACCGCGGGCCTGATCTGGGAAGGCAATCGCTGGCTGCTCTTCAAGCAGCGCACGCACCTCGACTGGTTCCAACGTCCGATCCTCAAGTTGCTCCTGCTGGTCGCCGCCAACATCGTCTATACCACGCCGGTGAGCATCGCGAGCTGCTGGCTGTGGCTGCGCTACCTCGGCGCACCGTTCTTCACGCTCAATTGGGCGCAGATCAATTTCGCCACCGCGTCCGTCGTTGTGGCGGTGGTCTTCGTCACCCACGCCTATGAAACCGTGTTCCTCATCCGCGAGCGACGCGACGACCAGCTGCGCTTCGAGCGCGAAGCCCGCGCGCGGGTCGAGGCGGAACTCGAGACGATGAAGGCGCAACTCGCGCCGCACTTCCTTTTCAACTGCCTCAACACGCTCGCCGCGCTGATCGAACGCGAACCGACCAGCGCCGCGGCGTTCAACCAACACCTCGCCGACGTCTGCCGCTACCTGTTGCTCCAGAAAAACCGCGACCTCGTGCCCTTGCGCGAGGAATTGGATTTCTTTCGCTCCTACGTCGAGCTCACGCGCCTGCGCTTCCCGCGCAGCATCGACGTGCGCCTCACGGGCTTCGACACCGAGGACGCCGCCGCGCAGCTCATCCCGCCCGCCTCGCTCCAGCTCCTCCTCGAGAACGCGATCAAGCACAACCAGTTCGACGAAGCCCACCCGCTGCCGGTCGAGCTCACATTCCGCGACAGCGCCATCGTCGTGCTCAATCCGCTCCGTCCCAAAAACTGGCAGCCACCGTCCACCGGCATCGGTCTGCAAAATCTCCGCGAGCGCGTTCAGCTCACGACCGGCGGCACGATCCAGGTCAACACCGTCGGCGGCCACTTCAGCGTGCGGTTGCCCGTCGTCCGCGCCCAAACCCAACCCGCCCGCGAATCACGCGAATGAACGCGAATCCCCCAACCGCCCTGTCGCTGCTCAATTGGTGGGAGGGGCTTTACGCTCCGGCGATGGACGCGCGAAGCGTCGTGGCATAAAGCCCCTCCCACCGCAGTCACCGAGAAAACGAGAACGACGCCCGCCCCACTCCGCCTTGCTCCCCTCTAGAGAGGGGTGGCGCGAACGCGCCGGGATGTGTTCGCCAGTCCCGACGTCAGACGGAAAATCCGAACTTTCAAACAATCCCCCGTCCTCCATTCGCGTCTATTCGCGCCATTCGCGAGCAGTCCGGCTCGTGGGTTGAGTCTGTCGCCCGAAAAACCGAGAAGCCAAATTCGAAAATCCAAAATCAACCATGCTCCGCGCCCTCATCATCGAAGACGAAGCCCCCGCGCGCACGCGCCTCGCCGACCTGCTCGCGAAAATGCAGCCGCCCGTCGCCATCGCCGGCACGGCTGACAGCGTGCGTTCCGCCGCCGTGTGGCTGCGCGCGCATCCCGCCCCTGAGCTCATCTTCGCCGACATCCAGCTCGGCGACGGACTCTCGCTCGAACTCTTCCGCAGCACGCCGCCGCCGTGCCCGATCATCTTCACGACCGCCTACGACGACTACCTGCTCGAAGCCTTCGGCGCGCACGGCATCGCCTACCTGCTGAAGCCCGTCAAACCCGCCGATCTCGCCGCCGCCCTGCAAAAATACCGCACGCTCGGCGCGCAATTCGCCGCGAGCCTCGCCTCGCTCGCCGGTCAGCTCCTCGCGCCTGCCGGCGTCGCCGCCAAACGCCACCGCCTGCTCGCGCAACGCGGCACGACCTTCCAGCCCGTCGCCATCGCCGACGTCGCGTATTTCTTTTCGGAGAACAAGCTCACCTTCCTCGTCACGCGCACCGGTGAGAAGTGCCTCATCAACGAACCGCTTGCCACGCTCGAAGGCGAACTCGACGCGCGCGAATTCTTCCGCCTCAACCGCAACTTCCTCGCGCACGTCTCGGCCGTGAAAAGCTTTTCCTCCGTCGGCAAAGGACGCCTCAGCGTGCAACTCGCCCCGCGCTCGGCCGAAGAAGTGATCGTCAGCCAGGAACGCGGCGCCGATTTCCGCGCGTGGGCCGGCGCGTGAAGGCAGCCACACGACCGTGGCCTCCGCGGTAACCCGCGACCCTCACCACCGCGCGAGCATCACCTGCGCCGCAAACGCGAGACCGATCGCATACGCCGCCACGAAGGAAAACGATATCGCATCCCAGCTGCCAAACCAGTCGCGCACGCGGGCCGCGCGCAGTGCGCCATACCAGCCCGCCCAGAAAACTCCGGCCGTCGGTGGCACCGCGAAGGCGACCGCCGCAGCGAACGGTTGCGCCGCGAGCGTAAACATCGCCGCGGCCCCGAGAATATGCAGCACACCTTCCGACGCACCGACGCGACGCAGGGGGATTTGGACCGTAGCTTCCTCTTTCATGCCTCGACCTTACCGTTCCGCGCCGATTCCGACCATACGCATCGCTGCGTAAACCGGTGTCCGTTGGCCCTTCGCCCATCGGCTAGGTCCGTCTTCGTGTAGGAACCTGCTTGCAGGCGAGAGAACGTTCATCCGTGCCGCAGGTTCGTCTCGCCTGCAAGCAGGCTCCTACAGGAAGCCACTCGCAAAACTCGGCTCGGCTCGCTCCGCGCTCGCCGCTGCTCCGGTCACCCTACGAATCCCGCCGGCTCCGCAAATTCTGCGCGAGGCGCAAAATATCCGCCAGCACGCCCGCTGCCGTCACGTCGCCGCCCGCGCCTGCGCCGCGCACGACGAGTGGATACTGGCGGTAACGCTCCGTGTGAAACGCCACAAATGCCTCCGCACCGCGCAATCCCGCCGCCGGATGCGCCGCATCGACTCCGATCGGCGCCACTCGCACGACCGTCCGACGCGTCGCATTCGCGTCCGGACTGGCCGAAGCGTCCTCAAGCGGAGGAGTGATGCGCGCCAGATAACGCAGCAATTTTCCCTCCGCCTTCATTTTCGCGACCAATTCCACGAACGCGGCGTCCGCTTCCGTCAGACCGGCGAGAAATTTCTCGGGATCATCCTCGCGCAGGTGCTCGGCGGGCACGAATGGCTCCAGCTTTACGTCGGCGAGATCGAGCGACAGTCCCAGTTCGCGCGCGAGAATCAGCGCCTTGCGCGCCACGTCGAGTCCCGAGAGGTCGTCGCGCGGATGCGGTTCGGTGTAACCGAGCTCCTTCGCGCGCCGCACTGCCATGGAAAGCGGCACGCCGTTCGTCAGCTGCTCGCACAAAAACCCGAGCGTGCCGGAGAACGCACCCTCGATCTGCACCACGACATCGCCGGTGCGCACGAGATTCTTCAGCGTCTCGATCACGGGCAACGCCGCGCCCACGGTCGTCTCGTAATGATAGACCCGGTAGTTGCGTCGGGCCGCCGCGTGCAACGCATCGCGCTGCTCACGGGGAAGGGCCAGCGGCTGCTTGTTCGCCGAAACGACATTGATGCCCTGCGCAAAGGCGACGCGGTAGATCTCCTCCATGCCGGCCGAGGCCGTGCAATCGACCAGCACCGGATTCGGCAGCCGCGCCAGCGCGGTAAGCAGCGCGCGCACGTCCTGTCGCGCTGCCGCCGCTTCGAGCAGCGTCGCCGCTTTTTCCGGCGCGAGGCCGCGCTCGTCGAAAATGCCTCCGCGACTCGAGGCGAGTCCGACCAACCGCACGTTCACGTCGTGATTGCCCCGCAAGTCCGCGCCGTGCGCCGCGAGTTGCTTCAACAGGCTGCCGCCGACGATGCCCTTGCCGAGCAACAGCACATTCAACTCCGCGTGCGCCAAGTTGAACGCCGCGTGCACCGTCCGCACCGCGAGCGCGGTATCCGCCGCGTCGATCACCACCGAGATGCTGCGCGCCGCCGCGCCCTGCGCGAGCGCGCGCACCGCGACACCGACCGAGCCGATCGCATGCAACATGCGCCCCGACACGTTCGGTCGCCGCGCCATCGTCTCCGCCACCAGCGTGACCATCGACACCGGCGAAAGCACCGGGCCGAGCGTCAGGTCGCCGCGATGAAAATCGGACGCGAGCGCCTGCAGCAAAATTTCCTTCGCGCGCGCCTCATCGGCAATCGGCACGACGACGGAGAAAATCTGGCCGAGGGTCGATTCCGTGCTGAGCCAGACGCGCACGCCCTCTGCGTCGAGTGCGCCGACCGCACGGCTGATCACGGGTCGCCCAATGCCGGTGCGGCGCGATTGCACGCCGATGAGCGAGAGTTGCTCGAGGCTGGTGACGCAGGTCGGACGCGCGGGATCGGGGTTGCCCGTTGCATCGATGCGTGTGCCGGGCGCGTCGGGTTGCGTCGTGCTGCGGATGACGAGCGCTGCGCCGCACTCGCGCAGCG
This sequence comes from Opitutus sp., assembly GCA_013821985.1. Lineage (GTDB taxonomy): Bacteria > Verrucomicrobiota > Verrucomicrobiia > Opitutales > Opitutaceae > Didemnitutus. Next base: position 34,705 of record PNJQ01000029.1, on the reverse strand, counting down.
GAATGATCGTGCGCGAGTGGAACATCCGCGTGCCGAAATATGCCAGCTCCAGCGCCTCGTCGTAGGAGAGGCGGTCCACCGGCGCGGCTTCACGCACGAGATTTGGATCGGCCGTCATCACGCCCAGCACATCCGTCCACACCGTCACCGCCTCGGCCTTGAACAACGCGGCGAGCAGCGTCGCCGTGTAGTCGGACCCGTTGCGCCCCAAGGTGGTGGTTTGCCCGTCGCGCGTGCGGCCAATGAAACCCGCGACGATCGGCACGCACTCTTTCCAGGCAGGTTGAAGGGCCGCGAATTTTTCCGCGGTCGCGGCCTTGTCCACCGACGCGGAGCCATAGGTGGCATCGGTCACCACGAAGTCGCGGGCATCGATTGCTTTCGCCGTCGTGCCGCGCTCGGTGAGCGCGCGTGCGACGAGCGCGATGGAGATGCGTTCCCCGGCGCTGATCACTGCGTCAAGCGACCGTGGCGAACACTCGCGCGTCAGCTCGATGCCCGAGAGGGTGCGTTCCACCGGCAACAAGGCCTCGTCGAGATCCGCCTTGAACGCGCGCAAGCCATGCGGACTCAGCACGGGACGCGCCGTCGAGATCGCGAGTTCGCGGACACGCGCCAATTCGCCGCGCGCCTGCGTGATTTCGCCCTCGGCGGCGGAGCGCGCGGAGAGCAGCAGCCAGTCCGTCGTGTCGCCGAGCGCGGAGACAACCACCGCCAGCGGCTTGGGGGCCGCGGCGATCAATTCCAGCACGCGGGGCAACCGGCCGGGAGTGCCGACCGACGAGCCGCCAAATTTGTAGATCTGCCACGGGGCGTTCATGAAGGAGGGAGTTTCAAGGCGCGGCGCACGACGCGAGCGAGCTGCCGCCATTCGAGGAGAAACGCATCGTGTCCGTGCGGACTGCGCAGCGTGGCGCGCGCGACGCGGTTGCCGTTGGCGCGCAGCACGCAAGCGAGCGCGTCGGATTGAGCGGGCGTGAAAAGCTGGTCGGTCTCGACATCGACCACGAGCGCGGGCGCCTTGATCCGCCGCAGCGCGGAGCCACGTCCGCCGGGCAGCGGTTGCGCGAGATCGTGGTGATCCATCGCGTCGAGCTGCGCTTCGTAACATTCGGCGGTGAACCGGCCGTGCAGCTTGCGGCCGTGGTGCTCGAGGTAGGCCCCGATGGTGCGCGCGGTTTGTTTCTGCGCGAGACCCGGTTCGGCCCGGTAGGTGAGCATCGCCAGTTGCCGCGCGACCTCGAGACCGCGCGCGGCGTGGCGCGGATAGCCGGCATCGGCGCGCAGCAAACATCGCGCGATATGATTCCAACCCGCCACCCACGCACTCGTCGTCGCCGTCGTCGCGATCGGCAACAGCCGCGCGAAACGACGCGGTGCGAGCGCGGCGAGCGTCAGCACAATCATGCCGCCGAGCGAGCCGCCCGCCGCAAGATGCACCCGCTCGATGCCGAGCGCGTCGAGGCCTTGCAAAATTGCGCGCGCGATATCGACCGTCGTCACCGTTGCGCCCCGCGGAAAACCCGGCGCACCCGGCGCGCTGCTGCCGTAGAACGAGCCGAGATTGTTGAAACAGACGATGCGGACTTTTTCCGGATCGAGCACGCGGCCCGGACCGATGAGCGGTTCCCACCAGCCCTCCGGCCCGCCCGCTTGCGCGCTGCCGGTGAGCGCGTGCACGAGCAAGACGGTCGACACGGCGCGCTGCGGATTTTCGGGCAAATCGCCCGCGCGGCTCCACCACCACGCCGCCGCCCGGTGCGCGCGGACGCGTCCGCCGCGCGCCAGCGGGAGCGGCGGCAGCGAAAGGATGAACGAGTGCGGAACGGACGGCACGGCGCCATCGGACGGCTTTGCGCGCAACGGCTCAACGCGCCACCAAGTCATAGCGCTAATGAACCATCTGCGGATATGACAGGCTTTCGGCTCAGGTGACGCGCGCATGGATTGCCGCAGCGCACGCGCGGCCCGGCAATGAGCCTGTGTCCGCTCTCGTTTCACCGCCCCTCGGCCAACCCATCCCCGGCTCGCCGCATTCCGTCTCGTGCAGCCTGCCGACGATGGCGGCCGTGATCGGCTACGAAGAACGAGATCCGCACGTGCTCGCGCGGATGGCGGCCGGTTACCCGCGCTTCACGGTCCATCCGCTGGTGCGCGAGTTGACCGATCAGGTCGCGGCGCAACACGCACGGCCTGGGGAACAACTCTGGCCGGTGCTCACGATGCGCGCCGCCGGCGTTCTCGCGCAGCATCTCGGGCAGGGACGAATTTTCGAAACGGACGGGGTGGTGTTCGTCGCGCATCGCACCGACCCCGCGCTCGCGCAGCGCGCCAAGCTCTGGCTGCAACACACCGGCGGTTTGCTCAGCTCGCGCGGGGCGGAAGACGCGCTCGTGCGCCGCGGCGCGCGCGCGCACGCGGCCGAGGAAGCGACTTTTTCGGGCGACGCCACGGTCGAAGTAAAGCGCGTGCTCACGCCGTTGTTCCGCGCCTCGGCGGACCAGCTTGTGCTCGCGTCGAGCGGCATGAGCGCCGTGCACGCGGCCTTCCGTGCCATCACCGCGGAGCAGGCTCCGCGCGGCCGCACGGCCTGGGTGCAACTCGGCTGGCTCTACCTCGACACGATTGCGCTGCTGAAAAAATTCACGCCCGACCCGACGCGCGATCATCTCGTGCAACTCGATGTCACCAACCTCGGTGCGCTGGATAAACTGTTCGCGAAGCACGGCGCGCGCATCGCCGGAGTGATCACCGAGGCCCCGACGAATCCATTGCTGCAAACCGGCGACCTCGCAGCCATCGCGGCGCTGGCGTGGAAACACGGCGCGCGGGTCATCGTCGATCCGTCGATGGCGTCGCCGTTCAACGTCGATGTGCTCCCGCACGCGGACGTCGTCACGTTCAGCCTGACGAAATACGCGTCGCACGCGGGCGATGTGATGGCGGGCGCGGTAATCGTGAACAGCGCGCGCGCCGGCGCACACGACCTGCGCGCGGCCGTCGCGGCGCAGCTCGATGCGCCCTACCCGCGCGACCTCGCGCGGCTCGCAGCGGAAATCGCCGCGGCGCCGGCGGTCGCGACCCGCATCAACGCGAGCACGCCGGCGGTGGCGGAATTTCTGACGCGACATCCCGCGGTTGCACGCGTGTGGTGGTCGCACCAGGAGGCGACGCGGGCGAACTACGCGCGCCTTGCCCGATCGACGGACGCATGCGGCGCGGTGATTTCGTTCACTTTGCGAAAACCGTTCGTGGATTTCTACGACCGGGTCGCCCTGGCCAAGGGTCCGAGCTTCGGGATGTCCACCACGCTGCTTTGTCCCTACGTCTATCTCGCGCACTATGACCTGCTGCCACACTGCGGCGGCGGCGACGCCCTCGCACGCGCCGGGCTAGCGCCGGAGTTGTTGCGATTGTCCGTCGGCACCGAGCCGGCGGAGGAAATCATCGCGACGCTCGCCGCGGCATTGGCTTGAGACAGGTAGCCCGCGACCTCCGGGCGCGGGGTTTGGAGCACGTGCAAACCCGTTCTCGGAGAGGCCGGGCTACCCTTCTAACTCCGACGGCGAACGTGGCCCGCAGACAAGCGCCGGCCCGACAAAACATCGTGTAGCCGGGGTCGCCGACCCCGGAGAGGAACAACGTCGCGCGGAAGACAAAGCAGCCGGGCTCAGCGAGCCCGGCTACAACAATCCGGCGAATGTTTTTGACGGCCTCACCCTTGCCGCGGCTGGGGCCCGGTAATGGGCCCGGTAATGGGGTCAGGCTTTGTAGTTTGTGATGGGGCGGAATTGCTTCTCGAGTGCCGGTTCGGACGCGCGCAGCCAGGCGTTTGCCATCCGGCTGACTTCGTGCAATCCGCCCATGTGCAGGTGCTCGCCCAGCCAGCGGTTCGTCGCCGTCGTCCGCTTTTTCATCGCGGCGGCCAACGCGGCCTTCCACGGTGCCGATTTCCTCTCCCGGCGGAGCTCTTCGGCCGTGCGACCCAGCCGGGCCAACAGCGCCGCCAGCTCCTCCTGCCAGAGCGACTCGCGCGTCTCCCGCAGCTCGGCGGCCAGCCGCCGGCCCTGACCGGCCAGCTCAGCGTGCTCCTGCACCAACGCTTTCACGAAGCCCGCCGACCCGATGATCCAGCCCCGCGACATGGATTCGAAGCACTGCTGCTTGCGGGCTGACTCGTCCTCCGCCAGCCACGCCAGATAGTCTGAGTATTTCCGGCGCCCGGCCGGCGTATCGGCCAGTTCTCCGGCATGATCGAGAAAAGGTTGCGGGCGATACCAAGACGGCCGGCGCTTCAGATCCAACAACCACGGCAAACTCGTCCACGCGTAGTCCCGCAGGGCTGACACCGGTCGGAGCCTCGCCCGCACGGGGTTGAGATGAATGTAGTGGCAGAGCGGACCAAGACCCGCCTCCGGATCCACGACCAGGCTTTTGTAGCGCCCCTGAAAAAGGTGCCCGCGCTCGTCGCGCAAGCGGTTGAACCGGACCGAAAACGTGCCCTGCAACCAGCGCATGCCTTCCACCAGGTTGGCGTTCGGCGTCGAAACGGCCAGATGGTAATGGTTCGACATCAGGCACCACGCGTGGACCTCCCAACCGGTCTGCTCGCACGCCTCGCCCAGGCACTTCAGGAAAGCGGCCTTCGCCTTGTCCGACCGGAATATGTCCGCCCGGTAGTTTCCCCGGTTCAGGACATGATAAACACCGCTCTCGGACTCCATCCGCAATGGCCGCGCCATGACGCGCATCCCACCACGCCATCATTGCTCGTCAATCACAAACTACAAAGCCTGACCCTTTCGTTGCCGGATCTTTCGTTGCCGGACCAAACTACAAAGCCTGACCCTTTCGTTCCGGACGTTGCCGCATCAATCGTCGTCCGAAATAACGGTGAAAGAAAAATCCAAGTCGCCCCCCACGCTCTTCCAAAAATCCCGGATAAACGGAGCCAATCTTACTCCATCGGATTCGTTTGGCGTGAGTAACGACACATACAAGCCAAAGGGCACACCGACTGGTGAAGCGTTCAGCACTTGGATGAGCGCTTCACAAGATTCCGCACTCAACAACTCCATTGAAACGACGTAGTCGCCATGGACTCTGCGCTGCCTCACTTGAATCGGGAGGCCGTCCAAGCGCTGCTTCATTGAGTCCAGTTTCTCGGAGGGCAGGCCAACAATCCGAAAAAAGACCTGCTCGCGTCTATCCTTTTGGTCGGTGTTCAAGGAATTCCTGGGCAAGCTGTCGGAGTTCTTCATAAGTAAAGTTATCGGCGCCGCCTCTTCCCTCCATGCGCTTCGCTTCGTGGACAAACTCGCTGAACTCTCTTCTTGCGATACCAAACTCATTGGCAACCGCCCCAACCTGCTTATTCGCGATTTTGTTGCCGGCTTTGAATGCCTTCGCACCATACTTACCGCCCTTGGCCAAGTCGCCGACGTAAGGAACAATTCCGGCAACAGCGATCAGTGCGTTGCCCCATTGGCCGCGCCCGGCATAAATTACGGCGTTAACCCCATCGCTCAACGGCGTCGGGTCGAACACCCCCGCCACATCAAGACCAGTCTGTAACCGATCAAGTCCACTCCGCTCCCTCGTCGCAGTAACTTGAAACGGAGCAAGAACCGTCACACCACCTTCGGTCATTCCAGGTCCGCCGTAGGTCACTCCACTGTTTGGGTCTTGGCCGGCCTTTTGTTCCTCCACTTTTTTAGCGTCGTCTTGCGGGGGCGGAGCCTCCTTTTTTTTCTCCGCGTTCTTCTCCGGCGCATCGAATGAGACTGACACGGTGAAGTTGATCGCGCTCGGGTTTCGCTTCGCCGTCAGTCCGTTCGGATCGACGCGGTTGAGCGTGTTGTTGCCGGCGTAGCGATAGAGGTTCAGGTCGCCGGCGTCGAAGCGCAACGGGTCCTGCTGGAGGAAACGCCCGAGGTCATGGTGATAAAAGCGCGCCTTGAAGTTGTGCAGGGCCAGATCCGCCATCCATTCCTGACCGGTGAAGCGCCACGGATTGCCCACGCTGCTGTCGGCCCGGCCGGTCCAAGTGCCGTCGAAGACGTAGTCCTGTCCGAAGGCATCGTAGAGGTAGCGCTCGAAGACCAGCCCCGCGCCGTCGGTGAGCGCCAGCGGACTGTTCTGCGGGTCGTGGTGGTAATAGCGCCAGCCGTCGGCCTGCGTGGGTGTCCAGCGGGCCAGGGCTTCGTTGGCGGTCGGCCCCCAGATGGTGCGCTCCACCACGGCGCCGGCGTCGTTCTTGCGCAGGAACAGCCGGGTGCCGTCGAAAAACCGATACTCGGGCGTGCCGTTGCGCGTCAGTTTCGCCAGCCGGCCCTGCGCGTCGTAGAAAAAGGCGACGGTCAATCCCGTGCGCACGGCCGAGATCAAGCGGTTTTCCGCGTCGTAGGTGTAGCTCCAGTCCTGCCAAAGCGAGACGTTGCCGCGGTTGTCGTGCGCGATCGTGCCGTTGCTGACGGTGGCGTATTCGTTGAGCGCGTTGGCCGAGTAGGTCGTCACCGCACCGCTCTCGTCACGAGTGGTGCGGTTGCCGTTGGGATCGTAGGCGTAGGTGTCCACGGAGGCGGCGGAACCGTTCGGATTCTGATCGGGCCGCAGTTGGTTGAAACGGAAACCGGTCAACTGGCTGTCGGCCTGGTAGGTGTAGCTGTCGCCGTGGCTCGAGTCGCGCAAGCTCCAAGTCCGCCGGTCGCGCGAATCGTAGCCAAAGTCTTGCCGGAGGATGTTCACCTGGCCCGCGACGCGATAGGTATCGATGGTCTTCAGCCGGCCCGCGGCATCGTAGAGATAACCCGAGGCGGTGCCGTTGGGCGGACGAGCGAAGGACACCACCATCCCTCAATCACAAACTACAAAGCCTGACCCCGTTTGATCGCGTTTGATCGTGCCAGACGGCGTGACAGCGGCTCGCCGCTGGCGCGTCGTGTGCCGCTCGGTTCAGATAATGCGATGCAGCAGTAGGATATTTCTGACACGTTGATCATCGATGCTATGTCCCGCTAAAGCGGACGACGTTACTTCCGCGATACTCTCCATCTGACGAACGTATTTGCGCCAACGCGGCACTGCTTTCGGGTCTTGTTCAGCCGCGCGATCATAGGCCAACTGACAGAGCGCAAGAGCGGTCGCGCGCGGTATTTTCTCGCCGTGGACACCTCGTTCACGGAGGCACATCTCCATAAACTCGGGTCCGTCCTGAACAAACTTCTCGCCGATCGGGAGCCATCCAAAAAGCGCAAGCGTGAGATCCGATATTAAGCTCATTGCTCCTTAAGAAAGGACTGCACTGCGTAACATAGCGCGCCAAGCGCGATCAGCGCGAAACCCCAGTGCCAAAATTCGCCCGAAGAAGCGACTGTAGCAAAGCTACCCCTTGGCGGCTGGGGCCCTCGAATCAGCCCGAAAAGACTGATGCCGATCAGGATGAATACGACGGCTACGACTTTGAACGCGACTTTCATCTCGGCGGCGGCGGTGGAGGCGGCGGGCTACCTGGCGGCACCGGCGGGTTCCAGGGCACAATCTCGGGAGTGGGGTCTATCGGCGTCGTCGGCAACCGCGGTTCATCGCGAACAAAGCTAATGATCGCCTCAAGGGTCTTGAGAATGATCCATCCGGTCTTCCGCCAGTCGCCACTCGGCGCCGGAGCGGGCGCCAGAACTGAGCCTGTTACAACTACACCTGCCACTGCAGTCGCTCCGATAGCGGTATTCTTGAGGACAGTATAACCTTCGGCTGCCCGCGGACCGGAACCTGGAATCGCCGAAAGCCCCTTGAAGTCATTCACGTTCCCCGAGAACCCTCCGGCGCTAACGCCGTGGCACTGGATGCAGATTTCACCTGTGGACGGCTGACGGAAGAGGATTTCACCGCCTGCGTTGTTTGGGGCGTTTTTCGGGCTCCTCGGTCCGTTCTCAGCCTGCTCCTCCACTGTGTCGGCACCTAACTGTTGGGATGAATTTTCCCTCTCCTCCGCTTTCGAGCCAAAAGTGGTGATGAGCGAGTACTTGATCGCGTAAGGGTTGCGGCTCATCGCCAAGCCGTGCGGGTCGACGTGGTTGATGCCGTCGTTGCCGCAGTAGCGGTAGAGATTGAAGTCGCCGGCGTCGAAACGCAGTGGGTCCTGCTGGATGAAGCGTCCGAGATCGTTCTGGTAAAACCGATTCTTGTAGTTGTGCAGCGCCAGGTCCGCCATCCACTCCTGGCCGGTGAAGCGCCAGGGGTTGGCTACGATGCTCGTGGTGCGCGGGGCCCCCGCCGCATCGAACACGAAATCCATCCCGAAGACGTCGTAGAGGTAACGCTCGATTACCAACCCGGAGGTATTCGTGATCGCCACCGGGCTGTTGAGCGGATCGTGGTGAAAATAGTGCCATCCGTCGCTAGGCGTCCAGCGTGCGAGCGCCTCGTTGGCTGACGGGCCCCAGATCGTGCGCTCCTGCACGCCGCCACCCGCGTCTTTCCGGAGGAACCGGTGCGTGCCGTCGAAATACCGAAACTCGGCGACCCCGTTGCGCTCGAGCTTGGCGAGCCGGCCTTGGGCGTCGTAGCGAAAACCCACTGTCAATCCGGGACTCACGGCCAAGACCAAGCGGTTCTCCGCATCGTAGGTGTAGCTCCACGCCTGCCACTGCGTGATGTTCCCGCGACCGTCGCTATGGGCGATGCTCGAGCCGCTCACCGCGGTGTATTCATTGAGCGCGTTGGCCGTATACGTCGTCACACTTCCGTTTTCGTTGCGCGTGGTCCGGTTGCCGTTCGGGTCGTATGCGTAGGTGTCGGCGGAAGCCGCCGTGCCGCCCGGATTCTGGTCCGGCCGCCACTGGTTGAAGCGGAAACCGGTCAGCTCGCCGTTGGCTTGATAGGTGTAACTGTCTCCGTAGCCAACATCGCGCAAGCTCCAAGTCCTCCGATCGCGGAGGTCGCGACCAAAATCCTGCCGGAGGATATTGGTGAAGCCCGAAACCACGTAGGAGTCGACCGTCACCAACCGGCCCGCACCATCGTAAAGATACCCGGTGGCGGTGCCATTCGGCGAGGTGCGTTGCGTGCGCGCACCGGCCAAGTCGTAGCTGAAGCCGAACGTCATCCCGGTTGAACCCATGGAGGTCAATTGCCCGCGCGCGTCGTAAACGTAGCCGAGATCCTGTTCGCCCGTGGCGGTGCGCGTCTGTCGTCGGCCGTCGACATCGTAGATTATCGCGACCACCACCGTCTGTCCGCCCGTGACCGCCTGAGACTCGCTGGTCAGCCGGCCAACGGCATCGTAGCCATACGTCAGCGTTCCGGTGGGGTTGGAGCGCGTGAGCACGCGGCTTGCCGCATCGTAAGTGGTCGAAACCGTCGGCGCCACGCCGCCGTCCCAGGCGCGCTGGGTCTCGCGATTTCGATTGTCGTAAGTGTAGACGAGACGCTGACCGGAGCGGTTGACGAATTCGGACACCTGTCCCGTCGGCGTATAAGTCCAGCTCTCCCAACTGGCATATCCCACTCCATTCGCCGCGGGATACCAGAATTTCGTCTTCCTTCCTGCGGGGTCGTATTCGTAGCGATAGGTGAAGCCCTTGCGATCGGTGATCACATTGACCAGTCCGCCATTCGTATAGGTGTAACCCACCGTGTAGCCCATCTCGTCCGTCGCCGTGGCGACCTGATTCATCGAATTGTAAGTCTTGGTCGCGAAAGTGCCATCGGGGTTGATGACTTTGACGATGTTGCTTGCAGCATCATACTGCCATTCCGTGGTGCGACCGAGCGGTCCGTATTCGAAGCGTTTGCGATTCCGCGCATCGTAGGCGTAAGTGGTGGTGCGAGCTATCCCGGTCGAGACCTGATCGGTGCGGCTCGTGAGACTTCCAACCGCATCGTAAGCCATGGTTGTGCGTGCCTCTTCGTTAGCGTCTTCACCGCGGATTTCTTCGAGCACGCGGTAATCGTTGTCATAGAGGAAGGCGACTTTGCGTCCACTGGGCGAGGTCGTGCGACGAATCGCTGCGGACGCATGGCTCAGCGGAGAGCCTCCCGACATCGGTTCGTAACTGTGCGAAATCGTGTTGTTCAAGGGGTCCACCACGCTCACCAGACGACTATAAGCGTCGTAGGTCGAGGTGGTGATGTTCCCAAGTTCATCGCGCGCCGTAAGCCGGTTTCCCCAATTGTCGTAGGTGTAGGCGCGATAGTTTCCGTCGGCGAATGTCTCCTTGGTCACTTGGCCGCGGGAGTTGTATTCGTAGGTAGTGATGTTGCCACGCGGATCTCGCGCCGTCAGCACCAGGTCTTTTGAGGCTCCGCTAGTGTAGTAGGTGTATTCGACGTAGGGCGCCGTAGTGACCGCTCCCACGAAATTCGGCTGCCACTGGCGATAAGTAAGCCCGGCAGCGTTGTATTCCCAGTATTCCGAAGCCCCGTTGCGCAGCGTATGCTGGGTGAGCTGGTTGAAATCGTTATACGCAAAAGTCTCTTGGCTTCCGTCCGAGTAGCGAATGCGCCAGATGCGATGGCGGGCATCCCGGTCGTAATAGGTCCAGTTCCCGCGCTCATCGCGCTCACCCGACAGGAAACGATCGTCCCACGTGTATTCTCGATAACTCAGGTCGGGATTCGTGATGCGCGAAATGCGGCCCCAGTTGTTCGCTTGAACCAATGAATCTCGACCGAGGGCATCCGTGACTTTGCCCGGCACGCTGTTAAACCAGTCGGAATAACTCGTGCGATTGCCGCGAAAATCCGTGGCCGAGAGGAGGTTTTCGCCGCCGATGCTGAATCTAAAATTCCGCGACGGGCCATCGCCGCGTGCTTCGGTTACATCCATGGCCGGACCGGTGCCGCGAAACCCGACCTCTTCGATTGTCTGTCCGCGGGCGTTGACCGTCCGTTGCGAAACCAGGGTTCCGGAGTCTACCGGGTCGGCGAAGGCGCTGAAATGCCGCTCGCGCACGACTTCCCACACTTCGGGTTCTCCTTGATCAAGTTGCCCATAAACTCCGTAAGCAAAACGATTGAGAATGTATTCGACGTTTCGCATCCCCGAGGTCTGCCGGACATCTGAGAATCGCGCCCACCGCGTATTGGAGTTCAACGTGCCACTCGCGTAACTGGCACTAAGGCCGTCCCAATAGTTCAGGGTATTCCCGGCCCATTCGATCCATTTGCCGCAACTGCTCTCGACTCGGGTGATTGAAACCGGGTCCGTTCCATAAAAACGAAGATAGCGCCCGCCTGCATCCGTGACCTGCGTGGGAATTTCCTGCGTCGCGGAACTGTAGCTGTAATTCGTGGCGAGTCCAAACGGGTCGACGAGCCGGACCGGACGAAACTTACGGCCGCCACCTGTGTCGACAGCTTTCTCCATCATGAGAGAGCCGCCATCAGGGAAGTGAAGCGCGACCGCTGCTATCCGTTGATTGCTTTCCCGCACCACCGCTACGCGAGTTCCGTTCTGCGACTGGGAAAATTCCGTGGGGTAATCCTGATTGTTCGCAGTAAAGTGCAAAAACTGGCCGTCCGGCGTCCGCACGTTGAGGAATTGCTCCGCGAGTGGAGGAAACCCCTGGTTTTGCATGAACTGTGGGTTCGCGATCTCCTCGGCCCACCAAATGAAGCTGTAACCCCAGGCACCGCCCGCATAGACGCGGCTCAGATTGAGGGGATACGCACCAACGGCGCCAGTGACCTGAAAATCGCGGACCACCCGGTAGATCGAACCGGTCTGGATGTTGTATCCGCTGCCACCGACGAAAGTGGAAATCATTCCGGGCGGAACGGGTGAGCGGTCGGCCGGCCCGGGAGCGGATGCGGTTTGCGTGCCGCCCGCCGTGGCGATCGGCAGCCAAGCGATGTTGCTGGTGGTTGCCGTGCCGTTGTGCGTGACCACCACGCTGTAGCCGGCTGAATCGGTCGTCTGGACATTGGCGAGCGAAAGTGTCGAACCGGTCGCGCCGACGATGGCATTGCCGTTCTTCAGCCACTGGTAGGACAGCGTGCCAGTGCCGGTGGCGCTCACACCGAACGTGACCGTCGATCCGGTCACCGCGGTCTGGCTCTGCGGATGTTGGGCGATGGTGGCGGGCGGTGCAGCGGAGACGTCGATGGTCGAGGTGGCGGTGTTTGACTGCGAGTAGCCGCTGCTCGCCTGGCGGTAGACGGTCACCGTCCGCGGGCCCGCCGTATTGAAGGTGACGCTCTTCGAAGCGCCGGTGCCGGAAGCGTCGCCGCCCCACACGTAGTCGCCGGTGCCTCCGCCGCCTGACGCCGAAAACGCCACGCTCTGACCCACGGTCACCGATGCGGAAGCGGGCGAAATCGCCACGGTTTGACCCGCATTGACGGTGATCGTCGCCGTGGCGGTGTTGGACGGATTGTAAGTGCTGTCGCCCTGGCGGTAAACGGTGACGGTGCGGGTTCCCGTGGTATTGAACGTGATCGATTTCGTGGTGCCCGTCCCCACGGCATCCCCTCCCCACACGTAGGCGCCCGAACCGTTGCCGCCCGCGGCTGTGAACGCGACGGCTTGGCCAGCCGTAATGGTCTGCGAAGTTGGGGAGATCGAGACCGCGCTCTGGTTCGCCAACGAGACCGTGACCGTCGCAGTCGCGGTGTTCGACGGTGCGTAGGTGCTGTCGCCGGCGCGATAAACCGTCACGGTGTGAGTCCCGGCGGAGTTGAAGGTCACCGTCTGGCTGGATCCGCTGCCCGACGCCAACCCTCCCCAGACGTAAGCGCCGGAACCGCTGCCGCCACTGGCGGTAAAAGCGACGCTCTGGCCAACCGTGACGGAGGCCGAGGCAGGAGAAACGCCCACCGCTGCCTGCGCGAGCGGCAAGACTGTCACCGTGCGAGTGACCGAGTGAGTCGCCAAGCCGGCGTTGTTTGCCGCGTAGGAACGCACCTGCCAGGTCCCGACGATATTGAAATTAAAGCCCGCCGTGCGCAGGGACGCGGTGGGTGCATCCGGACCGGTGGGTCCTCCCATGTAGGGCTCACCAAAAGCGAAGCCGCCATACCAGTTCCAGGTGCCATCCGGCTTCTGGATGTCGAGGTTGTGCGTGGTGAGCGGACGGCTGAAGTCCTCCGCGTAGGATTGGAGCGTCACGGTCGTTCCGACATTCACGGTGATGTCACCCGTCGGCTGGGTGAGCCAGATGTTCGGATTCTGCGGCGGCGGAGCCCCCTCGATGACGTTGATGCGAAATCCGCTCCCCCACGCCCCCGAGTCAACGTAGCTGGGGCTGATCACGCTGTCTTGCGCGTCCGTCCAAAAATACCAATTGCCGTTCTGGTTCAGATAGACCGTCCAAGCGACCTCGCCGCTCGCACCACTCTGGCCGACAAAGTTTCCGCCATTGTTGTTGAGATTGCCGTCGGGACTCCAGACCTGCGGCCGGATGCCCGAGAGATTGCCGTCGGCATCCGTCGCCTTGTAGCGAACTGTGATGGCCAGGCTTCCACCGTAGGGGCGAACGACTGTGGCGCCGTTGTATTGCCCATCGACTTCGACGGTCGCGATGGGCGGTTGATTGGCTGCGCCGCCGTTCACCGTTACGGTGCGGTAATCGAAGACGACGTTACCCCACTCCCAGTCCCAGGCCTCTGCCGTGAATCCAACCGTGGCCGGACCGGCATCGGCGGTCCACACCGAGGCTGCCGACCACGGAGAGCCATCGCCGGAATTGAGATACTGGTTGCCCTTCCAGAGCGTCGTCGTGACGCCGTAATTGCTGTAGCCCTCCGCGCGCACGAAGTAACTCTCGCCGGAGTTCACCGCAGCGGGGATGTGCGTGAAAGTGACGCTGAGCGCGACCGATCGCGCCGCACCGCCGAGAAGGAAAAGAATGGGAAGAACGAATCGGAGCAGCTTCATGGGGCAAATCAGTTGAGTTTCTTCAGCGCGGCGGCCCGGTCGGAAGCGGAGGAGAGATCGCGCACCACACCGTCACGCCCCACCACGTAGAGAAGCGAAGGGACGGTGAGCCCGAGGCGTCGGACCACCGGGCTATCCCATCCTCGCCCACCATAGAGCTGCTCACCCGGCAATTTGCCTTCGGACGCGATGGCCATGGCCCGGTCGGCCTTTGGACTCAGGCTCACCCCCATGACCAACGTTTCGGGCGGCAACTGTTGCGCCAGCGCGTTAGCCAACGCGATGCTGCGATCGTCGTCAGGGTTCCACGTGTAGAAGACGACCGATTTGCCACTGGCGCGCTTAAGCAGGGCCATTCCTCCGGGAATCTCGGCGATCGCTTCAGCGAGCGGCCTCCCTACAGTCGTATGGCGCCAAACGATTTCCTGCGCGCGCTCCTTGGATGCACGGGCGGCCGGCGCTTCGAGCAGTTCGCGGGCCAGACGCAGCGCGCGCTGACTGTCGCTGATCGCCGCCACGGCGAGCAGTTCGTCGTAAGCAGCGGGCAAATCAGGAAATTCCTGAATGAGTCGTCGCGCGGCCTGCTCTCGTTCGGCAATCCACGCCGCGCGATCGGCGAATTTGCGCTCCTTTCGCTCGGCACTGGCGAGCAACCGTGCCACCTCGTAACGGTCTTCGATCGGCTGGTGGCGATCCCGATGCACAGCGTTGGCCAGCGCAATTGCATGACCCGCCGCCGGACTGCTGCCGTCGGTCAGCAAGACGGCGAGCAAGCGTAGTTTTGATTCGCGGAATCGAAGACGGAGCGCGTCGGGATGCTGCGGATTGGCTTTCAGTAAGCCCGCAACGTCGGCGGCTTCGGCAATCAATCTTTCCCGGCTGGCAATTCGTGCGCTTTCGTGAAGACCTATTGGTTCTTCTTTCGCGTCGGCCGCGAACGTCGAGTGAACCGGAAACACCGCGGCCGAGAACAACAGCAGAGCACTGCCGGCAGCGGCGGGGAGGCGGCGACGAGGAGTGATCGCCTTCGATGCGCCGAGTGGCTGGTGCGCCACGATAAGTGGACGAAGGGCTGCGATAAGAAGCATGCAGCTCTTCTGATAAAGGCGATGCCGTCTTGAAAAGCACGCCGACTACACTCCAGAGTGTAGCTCACACAATTGTCGTTGGGGGCCACTACGACGTGATCCACCCGCATGATCGAAGGCCCCCATGCTGCGGCGGCAGGCAGACCGCCTGTCGCTGCGCGATTTGCTCTCCGTGTTGCCGTAATCCATGGCAACAAGCTGAGCAGAGACCTGCTGCGCTACCACTGTGAGCGCACATGGGATTGTGCTGTGGTTGCATGCGAGAGCGATGACGAAGATGGTGTCCGTGCCGTTGCACGCGACCATCCCGACCTTATTATTCTCGGCCACTCGTTGCCGCACACGAACGCAGTTGAGGCGCTTCCTCTGGTCAAACAGGCGTGTCCGACTGCAAAGTCGATCATCCTGGTGCCGCAGCTTACCGACTATTTGGTCCGCCGGTTGGGTGAACTGCGACCGCAAGCAGTGATTGAGGAATGCTGCGATGGTCTGGAAAACGTCGAAACGGCAATCAGCCGATTGCGCGATGGCGGACGCTGGCTCTCGGCTCATTACGCGCAAATCGCCGCCGGGCTGCGCTCGGTGAAGGGAACGTTTGCGATGCTCTTGACCGAGCGAGAACAGCAAGTGCTGGTCTACGTGGCCCACGCCATGATTGACGAAGAAATCGCGCAGAGGCTCAGGCTGACACCGAAAACCGTGCGCAAGCATCGCACCAATATCGCCCGCAAACTGAATCTCCGCAGCGCGCCGCATCACCTGATCCGATTTGCCCTGGAGAAGGGATTCCAGTCAGCCGGATTCCCCTAGGAAACGGCGAGACGGTTGGAAATCCCGGCCTGGAAAAATACAGCGTGGTGGCGGCCACCTCGGGCGCGCGACCCGCCAGTGTCCGCGCGCGTTCCCGACCATAACGGACGGACCAACCAGAAAAGCGGACGCAGCCTTGGCCCGTTCGATATTCCTAACTCTGCCGCGGCTGGAGCATTTGCTGCGCGCGGCGGACCGCCTCGGCGTAGGCTTGATACTGCGTCGCGATTTGCGACTGCGCCTGGCGCCACGCCTCGTCGGAGGTCGCCGAGCCGGCGTCGCGCAATGCATCGCGCAGGAGGTCTTCGCGATTGCGGATTTCGGCGGCGGCTTGGTCGAAGTTCGAATCGACCGCCGCGACTCCATTCGCGCGGGCCTGCGCGCGCAATTCGGTCAATGCGCGGCTCGTCGCGTCGATGCGCGTGCGCACCTGTGCGAGTGCCGCTTGCTGCGTTGTGCGGTCGGCGCGGCGAATCGCGGCGACGGTCGTCGCGGGGTCGAGCGCGACATCGACGCCGGCGGCGGCCAGCGCGTCGATGCTGGCACCGGACACGGCGATCGGATTGCCGTTCGCGTCGAGCATCGTGCTCGCGTTCGTGGAGCCCGGGGGAACGGACAAGTTGGAATTTGCGGCCTGTTGCGCCGCGTTGGCCGGCAGCGGACGGGTGACATTCGTCGCCGCGTTGTTCAACGGATCGACGGCCTGCGCCGGAAGACTCGGCGAAGTGGTTGGCGGCACGACCGGGCCCGGCACCGGATTGGTGATTGCGGTCGGATTCCGCACGAGAGTCGGATTCCTCGGAGCAACCGACGTCGGTGAAGTTGTCATCGTTCCCGGTGACGTGGTTTGCGTCGTCGTGGTCGTGGTGGATGGCGACGTGCTCGTCGAAGTGTTGGACGAGGTGGTGGACGTCGATTGCGCGTGCGCGACGGTGGCGAGAGTGAGCACGGCGGCGGCGAAAGAGCGTGAGATGAACGGTGTCATGGGATCCTCCTTGGGTTCAGGGTTGAAGGATACGACCCCACGCCCGCCAACCTGCGCCTCGGGAATCGTCACCAGACGCGCCCCGGATTTTTCACCAAGCGCATCGGCCACGTCGCGACGAGGTAGCCGATTGGGGCGGCCGCGAGTTGGGCACGCCCCAAAGTGGAGTTGCGGGCGACGCAAAACACAAAGCCCGTCCTCACGCGGAGGACGGGCCAAGTGATACACACAACAAACCCTAACGGCGCGCAGTCTAGCAGTTCGCGCGCGCCGACGCTATGAGCCGAAAGGTCCAGTTTGTGTCATGTGCGCGTCGCGTGAGTCGGCTTCCGCGCCAACGATGCTTGCGCCCCCTCGCGGGACAACGTGCCCGTCACCGCCCGCGCGCCCAATCCAGTTTGTAGTCTATTAGACTACAATGGGCCAGGGTCGCGCGTTAATGGCGATTGATGGGGATGCGGCGCCTTCGGCGCGTTGGGTTGTTTTTCCGGGGCGGGGGCGCCCCGGCTCCCTTTTGCATCCGGGCGCCCATTTTTGTAGGAGCCTGTTTGCAGGCGATGGGTGATGCACGTGAGCGGGTGGAACACGCGATGACCCTGATCGCCTGCGAGCAGGCTCCTACGCCGGACGGCTCGCCGCGCTTAATCGCCGCGGAGGGCGCGCTGCTTCTTCGCTTTCGCGAGGATCTCGTCGTCCACCTTCACGCCGGCCTTGGCGAGCGAGGCATCGAGGATGACTTCGCCCTTCTGGTAACCGACCACGATGTCCACGACCTTGCCGGTGCGATCGATGATGAATTGCGTGGGAATGCCCGCGACGCCGTAGAGCTTGTTCGAGGCGCGCTCGGCGCCGCGCTCGGCTTTGTCGTGCGTCCAGACGATGTCGGGATACTTCGAGGCGTTCGCCTTCACCCACTCTTCGAACTTGGCGCGCGTGTCGCTCGTGCAGGAGCCGAGGACGACGACGCCCTGATCCTGGTAATGCGCGGCGACCTCCTGCGTGTGCGGCATCGCGGCCATGCACGGTCCGCACCACGTCGCCCAGAAATCGAGGATGACCACCTTGCCGCGATAGTCGGAAAGTTTCACGTCCTTACCTTCGAGCGTCTGCGTCGTGAAGTCCGGCGCCATCGCGCCGATCTTCAATTTCTCGCCGCGCGGCTCGGGCGCCTTCGGCTTGGTTTCTTCGGCGGTCCAAACCTTGGACGGCATCTCCGCAGCGGCGAGCTTGACGTCGGCGCGGAGGAGGAGATTAGCGAGACCCTCGGAGTAGCCCGGGCCAAAACCGCCGCTCCAACCGATCACTTTCCCGGCCGCGTCGAACACGATCGTCGCGGGCACGGGCGGCATCACGCCACCGAGCTTAAACGTCACGAGATTCTGGAAGTGCTCGCCGCTCGCTTTGCGGAACGCGGCTTTTTCCTCGTCGGTCGCTTCATCGAGTGGACGGACCGGGCGCGGCGAAGGGCCGACCGGATCCGCGAAGAGCGGGAAGGGGAATTTTTCCGCGTTCGCCGTCTGCCACGCGGCAATGTCGGCGACGGTGGCGAAACCGCCGAGGCCGACGAACGCGACCTGCGGATACTTCGCGCTCCACTCACGCCACTGCGTCAGGAATCCATCGCCGGGGCCGTGCTGGCCGGACCACACGCCGAGCACCGTCACGCGGCCGGACGAGACGGACGAGAGCGGCACCTTCGTGCCATCGAGCTTGAGCACTTCGACTTCGGGCGCGACGTCGCCGGCTTTGAGTTTGCCAAATCCTTCGTTGAAGGGCGCGCGCGGAATCTTGGCGGCTTCGGCGCGGGCCTTTTCCTGCTCGGCGTTTTTCGCGAGCTGTTCCTTGCCCTTAGCGACGATGGCTTCGTCAACTTTCACACCCGCGGCGGCGAGCGCGGTCTCGGTGCGCGCATCGTCTTCGCCGCCGTTGCCGACGATGGTGGCGAGGATCTTCCCGTCGCGGCCGATGACGAACTGCGTGGGAATGCCGACGACGCCGTAATGCTTCGCGGAGGCGCGGTCATCGAACGTCGTGCTGCCGCGCTCGTTGGAATCGAAGGCCCAGATCATGTCGGGATACTTCGGCGTGTTGGCGGGAATCCATTTCTTGAACGACGCGATGGTGTCGCTCGTGCCGGAGGCGAGGACGACGACGTCCTGGTCCTTGTATTTCGCGGCGATCTTTTGCGTATGCGGGAAGGACGCGATGCACGGTCCGCACCACGTGGCCCAGAAGTCGAGGATGACGACCTTGCCCTTGAAGTCGGAGAGCTTGAGGTCGCGGTCGTCGGCCGTGCGCATCGCGAAGTCCGGCGCGACGTCACCCGTGCCGAGCGTCGCCTTGCGCGGCACGGCGGGCGTCATGCCGCCACCGGGCGCGGGCTTGATCGTTGCGGCCGCGGCGGCGCGAAGAGTCGAGCCGGCGGAAAAGAAAATCTTCGGCTTGTCGTCGTTCGCCAGCTCAACACCGGCAAGCATGAGCAGATTGGCGAGACCGTCGTGCGTCGCTTCGCCGTAGCCGACGTAGGACCCGACCAGCTTGCCGGCCGGATTGATCACGAGCGTAGTCGGCAACGGCGTCAGCGCTCCGCCACTGACCTGCATCATCACGGTCTTGCTCATCGCGTCCTTGTCACCGGAGGCGGGTTTGCCGACGGGATCGAACGCGGTCGCGAACGTGTATTTGCCCTGGTTGTCGGCGACCCACTTCTCGTAATTCTCCCGCGTGTCGAATCCGCACACGCCGAGGATCACCACGCCCTTGCTGCCGTATTTGCGGTGGATCTCCTCGTAATGCGGCATCGCCTTCTGGCAGGGGCCGCACCACGTCGCCCAAAAATCGAGCACGACGGTCTTGCCCTTGGCGTAGTCGGAAAATTTCGCCTCCTTGCCCTCGGGTGTCAGCACGGTGAAATCCGGAATCGCGTCGCCGGCCTTCAGCTTGCCGTAGCTTTCGCGGAACGGCGCTTTCGGCGCCGCGGCGGCGGGGGTCGCGGGAGTCATACCGCCGCTGGGCGTGGCGGGCAGCATTCCCCCACCCATCGCGGGCGCGGTGGCGGGGGCGTTACGCATCGCTGCGAGCGCGTCATCGACGAGTTTTTTGTCGTCGTCGGTGAGTTTGAAGCCGGCGCGGCCGACGATCTCGCGGAGCAGCGCGCTGACGCGCGGGCCCATGCCGATGACGCCGCCGACAAGGGTGCCGTCGGGTCCGACGACGCCATACGCGGGATACATTCCGGCGCCGAAAATCATGTGCGAGATCGCCTCCATGACGGCCTTGCCGGCGGGATCCCACGAAACCGTGTGGCCGAGCGCAGCGGCGTTGGTTGTCGCCCATTGTTCAAAATCGGCGCGTTCGGTCGCGGTGTTGATGCCCCAAACGGCGAGGCCTTGGTCGCGGTAGGTCGCGTGGAGCTTTGCGACGTCGTCGGGCGGATTGCGCCCACCGGTCCAGAAGCTGATGAACACGGTCTTGCCCTTGAAATCGGAGAGCTTCACCGCTTTGCCCGCGGCATCGGTCGTGGTGAAATCCGGCACGGGCTCGCCTGCAGTCATGTTGGCGAAGCGCATCGTCGGAGTCGCGGGACGCGCCGCGGTCTTGCCGACCATCGGGACGGATTTGCGCGCGCCGGTTTCCTCGGGCGGGAGATGCGCCGTGGAAATCGAAAGGCCGGCCTTCGCGAGCAGGCGCGTGACGCCGGGGTTCTCGCCGTTGCCGCCGCCGGCGGTCATGCCGACGACTTTGCCGTCGCGGCCGATGACGTAGATCGTCGGGAAGCCGGTGACACCCCAGGTGGTGTTGAAGACGGAGTTGTTCCAATCCTTGCCGGCGCGGTCGTGCGCGGTGGCGAACTTGTATTTGGCGGCGTTGCGCTTCACCCAGCCGTCGTAGTTTTCGCGCGTGTCGGAGGCGCAGACGGCGAGGAGCACGAAGCCTTCGTTCGCGTATTTTTCGGCAAGCTCGCTGTTGTGCGGCATGGCGGCGACGCACGGGCCGCACCACGTCGCCCAGATGTCGAGCATGACGATCTTGCCGCGAAAATCGGACAACTTCACTTCCTTGCCCGCGGCGTCATAGACGGTGAAGTCGGGCGCAACGTCACCCGCCTTCGGGCCGGCGATGCGGGCGCTCGACGGGTCGGCGGACGCGGGCACGGTTTCCGGTGTTTGCGCCGGCGCGAGAGAACAGAGGCCGGCGCAGGCCAGCAGGACAGTGAGGAATTTTTTCATGAACGAAGCAGAACGGAAGCGAGGCAAAGGGACCCGCGGCGGCACCGGAAGTGCCGCCGCGGAAAGGAAGAGATCAGAATGGAGGTGAGCCGGATTAGAACGGCATCAGGAACGACAATTCGTAGGCGCGACCGAGGATGAATTGGTAGTGCAAGCCTGCATTCATGCCCCAAATCGTGTCCGAGAACGGCGGCTCCTTGTCGAAGATGTTGTTCACCCCAAGACCGACCCGCAGGCCTTTGCCGTAGCCGCGCCAGATTCCGTTTCTGAAGTCGTAGGCGATACGCGCATCGACCTTGGTAACGGCGGGCGTGGGGAAATAGGCGATGGTGGTGCTGTTGGCGACGAGAGGGTTGCCGGCGTTGTTTGAGTTGAAGCTGTCCATGTGCCAGGCGAATGCCGCGACACTCCACGAGCCTTTGTTCCAGTTAAGGCCGACGTTGTATTTCCACTTCGGTGGGGACGCGGTATCCTCCTCAAGCACGACCTCCGGCTGACCGGGGGCGACCTGGCGCGTGGCCTCGAGGGTGTGGCTGGCAAAGATGCTGGCGCGGATGCGCCCGAATTGCTCCCATGGCAGCGTGTATTCGGCGGTCAGATCGAGCGAACGATTCACGATCTTGCCGAAGTTCACGAACGTCTGGTCCACCTGCGTAATGCGGCCCGGCTGACTGAGAGAGGTATCGGTGGCATCCGGCGCCGCGCGTGTGACACGGCCCGGAAAGAGGGATTCGTTGTTCACGATATTCTGAGCGGAAATGACCTGCAGCGCGTCCTCCTGCGTGGTCTCGTAAATATCGACCTGCAATTTCAGGCCGCGCGCAAATTTCGGCTCATAGACCACGCCGAAGAACACGTTCTCGGAAGTCTCCTCCTGCGGATCCAGGTTCGAACCGCGCGTGACGACGACGCCCGGGGTAGACGTGGGGGTGCGGCGCGGGTCGGTGAGTGTCGAGGTCAAGTTGGGCGAGATGACCAAAAATTCCGTCACACCCGGAGCGCGGAAGCCTTGGCTCCAATTCGCCCGGAGCAGCAGCGACTCCACCGGCACGAAAGAAAATCCGACCTTGGGCGTCTTTGCGGTAAAGCTGGCGGCCTTCTCGTAGCGACCTGCGAGCTGGAGGTCGAATCGCCGGATGAATGGTCGGGCGTTGTCCTTGCCCACGAACGGCACCATGAATTCGGCGAAAGCCGCACGGCGCGTCTGTTCACCGGACACTACCGTGCGGGTCGGAACGGAAGTGACCGCGTTCGTGGACCAAGAGACCGCCGTGGAACCGACCTCCGAAACGCGATGGTTGCCGCCGAAGGCCATCTTCACCGGACCGCCCCAGAAATCGAACAGGTCGCCGTCGGCGCTGAAGTCGAACGCGGTATCCGTCGATTTGGAGTGCAGCGAAGGATAGACCGCGAGGCGCTCGAGCAGCGCGGCCTGGGAAACAGCACCGGGCGCGCGAGCGTCAATGAAAGGATTGAAGCGCTGCGCCGGGTCGGCCGCGGTGAGGAGTGAGATAAAGCCGCCGCCGTTGTAGGCGCGCGTAATCTGCCGATCCTTCTGGTTCTGCCACGAACCGCCGACCTCCCACTGCCACGTCTGCCCGGCGTGGCCGCGCACACCCGCGGTCACGGCGTCGTCGAGCGTGCGGACGGTCTGCGACTCGGGGCCGAATTCCACGAGCATCATACCGATGCTCACATTCTGGTTAAAGGGATTGAGTGCGGCCGGAAGGATGGCCGCTGAACCGAAACCGCCAACCAGTGAGCTGGCGGAGATCTGCGCATTGGTCGTCGTGGTGTTCTTCGAGGTGCGGAGGCTGGCGAAGGCTTCGAAACGCTCGTTGAACGCGTAGGTGAAATTCGTCGCGACGCCGAGGGTCTCCTTCTCGGGGATGATATCCAGGAATTCCGCCGTATTCAGCCGGCGCTGGCCGGATCCGTTCACCACGGAAGCCGGCGGCACGATCGTCGTGGTCGGGATGAACTGCGCGACCGTCGGCGTGCCGGTCGAGCCTTCCGGCGTCAGCACGACGCGCACGCCGGGAAGCTCATTGAAAGTGCCGGACACCGTTCCGCCAGACGCTTGGACGACGGCGGGGTAGCCCCAGAGGAGGCGGAAATCGCGACCGAAGAGCACGGAACCGTCGGTGGTCTGGATCGCGCGCGGAATCGCGGTGTGATTTTGGTTTTTGGAGAACGAGCGCTTGCTCGCCTTCAGGTTCTGGCGGTCGAAGTAGTCCACGGAAATCGTGCCGCTGAGTTTGCCGTAATTGAAGCCATGCATGAGCGTGCCCGCGCGCTCGCGGCCGCCGCCGTGTTCGGCGAGACGCGTTGCGCCGGTCACCTCGGAGCCGACGAAATTTTTCTTCAATACCACGTTGACCACGCCGGCGACCGCATCGGCGCCATAAATGGCAGACGAACCATCGGTGATGACCTCGACGCGTTCGACCATGCCGAGCGGGATTGTGTTGAGATTCACGAATCCCTGCCGGGTGTCGGTGCCACGGTTACCCGCACCGGACTGGGCCACACGGCGTCCGTCCACGAGCACCAGCGTGGAGCCGGAACCGAGACCACGAAGCGAGGCGGCGGAAACACCGGTCTGGGCCGGCGGCGCCGCGGACGAACCGATAATGAGATTGAAGGGCGGTGTTGTCGTCTCGGTGCGCTGGCCGAACTCGGGATTAAGTTCGTTCGGAGCCGAGCCGCGACCGGAGGAGATGCCCGTGTAACTCTGTGGGATGGAATTGAGAAAGTCCGCCAGCGTGAATGCACCCGTGGAGCGGATGTATTCGGCGTCATAGCTACTCACCGGCGACGGCCCGGCGACCTCGGATTGCCGGATGCGGGAGCCCAGCACGCGATAGTCTTCGAGTTTGATCGCCTTGTTCAGCTCGGATGCGCGCACGTTCGTCGGAGCGGAGCCTCGCGGATACACGGCAAGCGCCCCGGTTTTCTCATCCTGTCCAACGACGAGGTCGGTGCCGGCCACCATCAGCTCGAGCGCTTCGCGCGCGTTTAATTCACCGGCGACGGGCTTGGTCTGCACGCCGCGCACGCTTTCGACGGGGAAAACGATCTGTTCACCGGACTGCTGCGAAAACGCCTTCAGCGTCGCGGCGGCGTCGCCGGCGGGCAGGTTGTAGTTCTTGCGCGCGGGTTCGGCGCCGAACGCGACGAGCGCGAGCAGGGCGAGAGAAACCGACAAAGCGGCGCGCCGCGATCGGCGGAGCAGCGGGGGCAACGGAGGCGTAGTGTTCATTGGTGTGTGGAGGTGACCGGTCGGGAGGTGACGAGGGGTGGCCGGACAAAGGGAACGACGACCCGCGGCCGCCATTCCATTAGGCACGAGCAAAGAAATTGCGCGCCTCGCGCGCGGCTTATGACGGAGGGCGCGCGTCTCAGCGCGCGGCGTGCAGCACGAAACGGCCGCGCTCGTCGGACTCGACGCTCACGCCGAAACCGTTCTGCAGAAAATGCGCGAAGGCCTCGGCGTTGTCCGCGCGGATGTTGCCGCCGATCAGGATCGAGGCGATGCGACGGTCGGCGATGATGAAGCGCGTGCCGTTGTGGCGGTTGAATTCATCGACGGCTTCCTGCAGCGGCGTCTCGTCGAATTTGATCCGCACGCCCTGCCAGGCGAGCACCTGTTCGATCTCGGTGTCGCTCGCCGTCACCACTTCGGGCGGAGCCGGCGTGGGCTCCGCGAGATTCACGCTCGTGCGCTCGCCCGCCCCGAGCATGCGGGCGTTGACGACGAGTTCGACTTCGGCGGGCTTCGCGGGATCGACGCGGACTTTGCCCTCGGTGACGAGAACATCGACGTGATCGCCGCTCATGCGGACGTTGAACACCGTGCCGACCGCGCGGACGCGCAGCGTGCCGGCGGTGACGATGAACGGCCGGTCGGGGCCCATCTTCGCGACGGTGAAATGCGCTTCGCCGCGCAAGAGGCGGATGTGGCGCTCCGGCGTGGAAAAATCGACGGCGATCTCCGCGCCCTTGTTCAATTCGACGACGGAGCCGTCCGCGAGCGTGCGCACCTCGGAATTGCGGACAATGCGCGCGGTGGCCGGGGCGGACGCGTCGAACATCGCCGGGCGGACGGCGAAAAATCCCAGCGCGATCGCCGCGGCGGTCGCGAGCACCGCCGTCCAGATCCAGCGGCGGCGGTGCGGCACGGCGAGCAGGTCCGGATTCGGTTGCGCGCTGTGCACGGGCTTCCACTCGGCAAGCATGTCGAGCGCGCCCCAGGCCGCCTTCTGGCGGTTGATCGCGGCGCCGTGGCGCGGGTCTTCGCGCAGCCATTGCAGATATGCGTCCTGCTCCGCCGCGGAGAGTCCGCGGTCGTGGCGGGCCAGCCACGCCGCTGCGACGGCGTCGATATCGTGCGACGCGTGGGAGTCGGGGTGGTTGTCGGAGGTAGAACGCATGGCGGCTCAGGGCAGACCGTGGCGGGCGAGAAAATCCGTGCAACGGCGCATGCCGTTGGCCACCTGCACCTCGACCGTGTGCTCGGAAATGCCGAGCTGCGCGGCGATCTCCTTTTGGGACAAGCCGTAGATCTTCCGCAAGGTGAGCACCTGGCGGCAACGGTCGGGCAGCGACTGGATGGCGTGAGTCAAAATTTCGAGTTCCTGGCGATGGGCGGCGCTTTCGGCGACACCTGTCCCCTCGTCATAGACGGGCGAGCCGCCCATTTCCGTTATGGGTTCGAAGGCGACAATTTTTTGCCGGCGCACGAGATCGATCGCGACGTGCCGCGCCGTGGTGAAGAGCAACGCCCGCGGCGTGTGCACCTCGGCGCGTTCGCGGGCGCGGAGGACGCGCGCGAAACTTTCCTGCACGATATCGTCCACATCGGTCAGCCCGGGAAATTGCGCGCGCAGCCAAGCCCGCAACGCCGGTTCGTGCGGCTGCACTTCGGCGGCGAACCAACGGGAAATTTCCGCAGAGTCGTTGCTACTCACGGGTGCGAGGGGTGACCGGCTTCACGGGACGCCTCCCCGGAGGCAGAGTCGAGCTGTTTCCCGGTCACGGAAAATTTTTGCGGATTCAGATAACGGAATGCCGCGGGAGGCTCGTCTAGGCGGAGGCGACGGGGGAAAAGGGCTGAGGGCTGAGGGCTGAGGGCTGAAGGCTGAAGGCGGGGGGCAGGTGTAGGAGCCTGTTTACAGGCGATAAGGACGTGCGATCGCGTCATCCGCTTCGAATCGCCGGTAAACAGGCTCCGACAAAAAGACATGGAGTCGGGGCGCCCTCGCTCGGGTCGGCAACGCGCGAAAACGCGGCGAGGGCACCGCGTCTCGATCCTTCGTTCCCTCGGCGGTGAAGGGACTCACCGCCCTACCCTGAGTCCGCTCTTGGTCCTTCGGCCCGGGGCACTGCGGCGGATTCACGCTGGCGCCGCGCGCGCGGTTTGGTTGAGTCGGCCCTTTCATGGCCGAAACGACCCATATAATGACAACGGAAGAGTCGCCCTGGCAGGCGGGGCTCCACGGCGCGCGCGCGACCGCGTTGCCGGGCACGATCCTCGTGGGCGCGGCGGTGACGGTGGTCGTCAGCTATTACCAGGTGCCGGCGTTTCACGCGGCGCTCGAGCAACTCGCGGCATTTCGCGTGCGCGGCGGGTTTTATTATTCGGCCATTTCGACCGCGCTGTTCGCCGGCATCATCCCGTTTCTCTACCTGCACTTCTCGCCGAGCACGCGCGCGCGGCATCCGTGGCGACACTTGATCTTTTTCGCGCTGTTCTGGGGCTACAAGGGCATCGAGGTGGACGCGTTCTATCGATTGCAGGCGTTCCTGTTCGGCACGGACCTGAGCTTCGCGACCATCGGCAAAAAGCTGCTGTTCGATCAGATCGTCTATAACGGCTTGTTCGCCGCGCCCTATGGCGTGCTCATCTATGACTGGAAGGACGCGGACTATTCGTGGGGACCGGCGCTCGCCGATCTGCGCCGGCCGCGCTGGTATGCGCGCCGCGTGCTAGCAGTGATGATCGCGGTCGTCGGCGTGTGGGTGCCGGCCGCGGCGTGCATCTACGCGATGCCGCCAGCGTTGCAGTTGCCGCTCAATTCCATGGTGAATTGTTTTTGGGTCATCCTTTTCTCGATCATCATCGCGCGGCAGAACGCACCGCGCTCGGCCGGCGTGCAGTAGGACGCCCACGGTCGTCAAAACTGGAGGGCGGCGCTCCGTCGCCGCCGGGTAGAGCGAGCTCCGTCGGTCCGAACCATTTTGTTGTAGCCGGGCTCGCTTAGCCCGGTCGTCCATTCTCGCGCAACGATCGTCCTCACCGGGGTCGGCGACCTTGGCTACAATTTCCAAGGACCCACTTAGCCCGTAGAGCCTATGGTTGCAGCGGTCGCGTCGTGGTAGGATGCTCCTCTGTCAGCCATGAACACCGTCGCCTCCCCCGCCCTTGCGCAGTCCTTGCCGCCGTTGCTGGCGCTGATCGGCCACACGCCGCTCGTCGAACTGCGCTTCCCGGAGGAAGGCGTCACGCTGCATGCCAAGGCGGAATTTCTGAACCCGAGCGGCTCGATCAAGGACCGCCTGGCGGCGTGCCTGCTCCTCGATGCGCGCGAACGCGGGCTGCTCCAGCCCGACTCGATCATCGTCGAGTGCTCGAGCGGCAACACTGGCATCGCACTCGCGATGGTCGGCACCGCCCTGGGTTATCGCGTGAAGATCCTCATGAGCGAAACCGCCTCGGTCGAACGCCGCCACCTCATGCGGCATTTCGGTGCGGAGCTGGTGCTCTTCAAGGCCGACCGCGGCTACCTCACCGGCATCGAGATGTCCGAACGCATGGCGGCGGAAGAACCGCGAATTTTTCTGCCGCGGCAATTCGCCAATCCAATCAACGCACAGGACCACGTCGATCACACCGGTCGCGAAATTCTCGCGCAGCTCCCGGGCCGCATCGACGCGTTCGTCAGTGGCTACGGCACCGGCGGCACGCTCAACGGCTGCAGCCGCGCCCTGCGCGCCGCGCACCCCGGAATCAAAATCGTCGCGATGGAACCGGCCGAGGCCGCCATGCTCTCCGGCGAATCCCCCTGCTGCCACAACATCGAAGGCGTGGCGGGCGGTTACCTGCCGCCGTTGCTCAAGGGCGTGCCGATCGACTGGCCGGAAAAGGTTTCCAGCGCCGACGCGCTCACGATGACGCGCCGCCTCGCCCGCGAATTCGGCCTGCTCGTCGGCACGTCGTCGGGCGCGAACGTCGTGGCTTCCCTCCGCGCCGCCCAGAAACTTCCGGCCGGCGCGCGGATCGTCACGATCCTCTGCGATCGCGCCGAACGCTACTACTCCACGAAACTTTTCGGCGATTCGGGCGTCTCGTCCGTCTAAGGTAAGGAAAAGTCGCCCTCCCGTTTGAAATAAACCCCGCTCCGCCTACTCTCATTTTTCCGATGCACCTCCGCCGCCTGTTTGTTGCCCTCCTGGGCCTGTCCTTCCTTTTTGCGGGAGCCGCCGCGCTTACCGCCAAGCCCGTGCGCAACGGCTCCGTCGTCGTCGAGCTGGTCAGCGCCGATGCCTCCATCCAGCCCGGCCGGCCGTTCTGGGTCGCGGTGAAGATGAACCACGACGAGCACTGGCACAGCTATTGGATCAACGCCGGCACCGGCTACCCGACTTCGATCAACTGGACGCTGCCCGCCGGCTTCACCGCCGGCCCGATCGTCTGGCCGGCACCGCACGCCGTGAAAGACACCGCCGGCACCGTCACCGGCAACGGCTACGAGGGTCAGACGTTTCTCTTCACGCAAATCACGCCGCCCGCCGACCTCGCCGCCGGCACGAACGTCACGCTCAAGGCCGCCGTCGAGTGGCTGATGTGCAAGGACTCCTGCATGCCCGGCGACGCCGAGCTCACGCTCACGCGCCCGGTCAGCGCCGAAAAGCCCGGCCCGGACATGTCCATCGCGCGTCTTTTCAACAATGCGTTCGGCGACCTGCCGAAGCAGACGAAGGATTGGGCGTTCACGGCGCAACGCGCGGGCAACAAGGTCACGCTGCGCATCGCGCCGCGCGAGAGCGGCAGTTACGATCTCGGTGAGCTCCACTACTTCGACGAAAACGCCGTGGTCGATTACGCCGCGCCGCAAACCGTCACGAAGGACGGCAACATTTTCGTGCTCGAAATGGCGCTCTCCAGCGAGGACGCCGCAGCGAATGCACCGGGCCTCAAGGGCCTGCTCGTCGCTTCGAAAGGTTTCAGCGGCCTCGGCCCGAAGGCCGCGATCATCGACGAACCCTTCGTCGTGAAGGAGCCGATCAAGGCAGCGGCCAAGGGTGCTGCGGCCGGCGCCGCGAAGAGCGGTGGCGACGGTGCGCCGCCCGCCGGTGGTGGTGGCGGCACGGTCGCGACCGCGGAACCCGCGGCGACCTCCCTCCTCGGCACGCTGTTCCTCGCGTTTCTCGGCGGCCTCGTGCTCAACCTGATGCCCTGCGTGTTTCCCGTGCTCGGCATCAAGATCATGGGCTTCGTCAATCAGTCCGGCAGCGACAAATCCAAGGTCGTGCTGCATGGCGTGATGTTCGCCGTCGGCGTGCTCGTGTCGTTCTGGGCGCTCGCGGGCTTGCTGCTCGCATTGCGCGCGGGCGGCTCACAACTCGGCTGGGGCTTCCAACTGCAATCGCCGGCCTTCGTGTTCGGCATGGCGGCATTCCTCCTGATTTTCGCGCTCAATCTCAGCGGCCTGTTCGAAGTCGGCCTCAGTGCCACGGGCGCGGGCGCTTCACTGCAAAGCAAGGAGGGCCTCGCGGGCTCGTTCTTCACCGGCATGCTCGCGACGCTCGTGGCGACACCGTGCAGCGCGCCGTTCCTTGCACCCGCGCTGGGCGCCGCGCTCGCGCTGTCGGCCTTTGAGTCACTGCTCGTGTTCACTGCGATCGCGGTCGGCCTCGCCGCGCCGTATTTGCTGCTCTCGATGTTCCCGCAGGCGATCAAACTCCTGCCGCGCCCCGGCGCGTGGATGGAAACCTTCAAACAATTCATGGCGTTCCCGCTCTACGCGACGGTCGGCTGGCTGCTCTGGGTGCTCGCCGCGCAAACTTCGGGTGACGACTACGCGCTGCTGATGATCGCGTTCGCGTTCGTATTGATCGCGATGGCGGCGTGGGCGTATGGGCGCTTCGCGCAGGCTTGGGGCAAGCCGGGCAAACAGATGTTCGGCCGCGTGTTCGCCGCCGCGCTGTTCGTCGGCGGCCTCTGGCTCGGCTGGCCGAAGGACGCCAGCGCCGCGCCCACGACTGATGCGAACGGCGTCGCGACTTATCAGGTCGTCTGGCAAAAATGGTCGCCCGAAGCCGTCGCCGCCGCGCAAGCCGCGGGCCAGTTCGCCTACGTCGATTTCACCGCGCGCTGGTGCGCCACGTGCCAGACGAACAAGGCCACGGTGTTTTCCTCACAGGATGTGCTGACGGAGTTCGGCAAGAAGAACGTCGTGCTCTTCAAGGCCGATTGGACGAACAAGGATCCGCAGATCACGCAGGCGCTCGCGAAGTGGAACCGCTCCGCCGTGCCGTTTAACCTGATCTATGCGCCCGGCAAACCGGAGCCGATCATCCTCCCCGAACTACTCACCGGCGGCATCGTGCTCGAGAAACTCGCCGAAGCAGCGCAGTAAGAGCGGCACCGGGAGGGGCCGTTGCCCGCAACGGCCTTCGCCTCGCGTTTCCGCTAGTTTGTCGCCGGGGTCGCTGACCCCGGAAAAAACCCTCGCCGCGGGGACTCCGCCGATCGGGCTCAGCGAGCCCGGCTGCAGAATAAGCGCAGCGATCTCGCTAGCGCGGATCACCCTCAATCCGCCGCGAGTGAATTGAAGGCGGACGCGCAGGTCCTCTGCGCGTCCGGAAATCCCTGAAAGCCTCCGGCCCCTGCTGCGGGAAGTTCGCAGGCACCGCTAGGCATTTCCTCTCTCGGGGAACCGCCAATTCCTCAGTCCGTAAGTTGCCATTCTAACGCCTCCGACAAAGCCGCGGTGGGCCCTGACCTCCTTGCTGCGCCGCGCATTTCGCGGGATAGTGCGCCGCAGTGAAGAGCGCCTCGCACCGCATCCTGCTCGTCGATGACAATGCCGACGATCGCTTTCTGACCGAACGCGTCCTGCGTCGCATTCTGCCCGCCGGGAGCATGGTCATCATCGCGACCTGTGGCAACGAAGCGGTCGATTACCTGATGGCCGAAGGAAGATTTGCCGACCGCGCCGCGCACCCGTTTCCGAGTTTGCTCATCACCGACCTTGAGATGCCGGATGGCGATGGGTTCGAAGTGCTCGCGTTCATGCAGGGTAATGACGCGTGGAGCGTCGTGCCGCGCATCGTTTTCTCCTCCGCCGCCCGCGATGACGACGTGCGCACCGCCTTTCAACTGGGCGCCAGCGCCTACCATGAGAAGCCCGTCATGCCACCCGAGAACGAAGCCTGCCTCCGCCGCATCATCGACTATTGGTCCACCTGCGCGATCCCCGCGGTCGATGCGTGCGGGCGGTTGATCATCAGTGAGCAGCCCGGCGTGCGGGGCGCCCGGTATGCGCCGCCGGAGTGCGACGGAAAAATGCGCCGTGTCCCCGCCGGCTGGCGACTGGCGCACCACCACGCGTGAGCCGCCGAGGTGCGCGCTGCTCGCCGGCGCTGTCCGCCTTGAAGCCGCGGCCCGCGGCGGTGGAGGCGCGCCGGTTCACTCAGTAGAATTTCACGCCCGGCCGCAGCACGAGGTGGAAGAAGAGCAGCAACGCCAGGCACGCGATCGCAGGCATCCGCCACGCTGCATGGCTTGAACCTTTTGTGCGCACGCTCGTCACGCGCCAGGCATTCGTCTGCAGCCACGGCGCACCGAGCAACGCCACCGCGATGGGCGGCGCGACGACCTCGATCGTCTCCCGCGGCACGCGATAGAGGATGATCAGCGGGATCGCCAGCAGCGCCGGCACGGTGGCGAGGTTGGCGATGAATTTCGCCCGGCCGCGCGGCGTTGCCACCGCCGCGTCGCTCGGGGCCAATTCGAGCAACGGTCGCGTCAACGCCAGTCCGACGAACGGCATCGCGACCAACGCCGCGAGCGAGGCGGCGATCTTCGTGGTTGGGCCGAGTTGGAGGTAAGTCATCGCCATGCCGACGTCGCCGCCCGAACTGACCCCACCGAGCGCCACCTGCGGCAGTGATTGCAGGAAACCGTGAAAAACCATCCACGCGCAAAACAACCGCCCCGTCGGCGCGAGCTTCGCCCGTCGCGCCAACACCCACGCGCCGACTCCGGCGCCGAGAAAGATCACGAGCGCACCCGTGCCTTGGAAAAGCGCGGCGAGCGGATTGGTGCCCGACCACGAGTGGTTGTTGTGGAAGAGCGTAGGTTGCAGCCCGGGAGTCAGCGCCTTCGGCACAACGAGGAAAAGCTCCTGCAGAAAAAACGTCAGGTTGAAAGCGAGCGTGTAGAGCAGCGTCGAGTGCGCGACCAACGCCCAGTCCCACGGCGCCACCGCGGCCGCGGGCGCGGGCTCTCTGCGGCGGACGAAAAATGCGGCCGCGCCCAACACGAGCGGCCCACCGAGCACGACGAGAAAGAGCGTCCAATGGGGTTGAGTCGGATGCATGAATTCACTCCCCGCCGCGCTGCCACGACTCCGGCCAGATCCGCGCGAACGGGTTGTCGATCGGCCGGTCGAGGCGCGTGGCGAATATCAGCCACACGACGGCGAGCACGATGAGGCACCACAGGCCGAGTTGGGTGTAAGTGTGCGTGATCTCCGTCTCACGCCAGCCGTGCAGCCGGAGAATGTTCATGTCGCCGTTGCCGTCTTCCTCGCCGTGCACCATCGAGCCGTAGGGAATCGTTTCCTCGAAGCGCGCCACCTTGCGCCAGAATTGCCAGATATTGAGGAACGAAGTCGCGCCGAGGAACGCGCAAACGTAGCGGCACGCGCCCCAGCGGAATTTTTCCGGCAGGTGCACGAAGAACAGCGCCATCAGCACCGCGCTCAACGCGAACTCCCCGCCCACGCCACCGAATGCCATCCAGAGCTCGTAGCGGTGCTCCGGCATTTTCCACGTCATGTAAGCCTGCACCGGCGCGAGCGCGAGCGGCAGCAGCATCGCCCAGATTTTCCGCTCCTTCCACCCGGCCCAAAACATCACCGCGAGCAGGAACAACACGCCGTGGTAAACGAAGGCGGCTTTCTCCGATTCGACGTTCGTCCAGCCGATCGGCAACGGCAGCGCGCGATAGCCGCTCATCCACGCCACCGACGCGTGGCCGAACTCGTGTATCCACACGTGAAACCCGCGCAGCAACATCGCCAGCGGACTTTGATTCGCCAGCCACGCCAGCGCCACGATCAGCGGCAGCGCGAGGGCGTTGACGACCCACGAATCGAACGAAAACGGATTGAGTAACTCCGCCCGCGCGTCCGCCGCCGTTTTTGGGTAGCCCGCGACCTCCGGGCGCGGGTCAACGTCGCCGCGCCTTTCGCTTCCATCTGGAGGGTGGCGCTCCGTCGCCGCCGCGATGTCGCCTGCCTCCTCGGCCGCGGGAATTCGCTCGCTCGCGCCGCTCGCGTCGCGGCGACGCGCGAGTTCGCCGGCCAGCGCCTCATACGCCGCGCGCAATTCCGCCTTCTGTTCCGCCGCGCCGCTCTTGATCACCGCGAACGAGCGTTGCAGATGCGCCTGCTCGAGCGCCGCAAGCGTCACATCCGGACCCACGCCAAATACCGCACAACAGCGTTGGAATTCGCGCTCATCCACGCGCGCGACGAGAGCAGCCGCACGCGCCTGCCGCGAGAATTTTTCCGCCCGCCGGAATTTCGGTAGAAGCCTGCGGCAAACGCCCAAACCGGATTGCCACAAAGAACACAAAAAGTGTCTCACCTGCCGACGGAGAATTCCGCGCGCCTATAGGCGCCGTGGAAGTTTCGTCCGCGTGCGTGCCTTTGTGTTTTTCGTGGCCAATCGTTCGGGGCAATGAACGGAGATCTCCGCTCTGTTCAGCGCCCTCGGGCAGGCTCCTGCCTCCGAAGTCTGCGCGACTTCTGACCGACCTCAGCGCAACAGCGCCAGCAACCGCGCGCGCGAAGGCACGGCGTGTTTGCGCAGCACGGCGGCGACTTGATTCTTGATCGTCGGCTCGGCGCGGCCGAGTTCGCTGGCGATTTCCTTGTTGGAAAGTCCGCGGAGCAAAAGATCGCAGACGCGCTGCTCGGCGGCCGTAAGATCGGCGGCGAGGGCACGACTCTCCGCGGCGATTTCGAAGCCCGGGCGGGGCGGCACCGGGTGGGTGCGCGCGAGCGTCGCCTCCGGCAGCAGGCAGCTGGCACCGGCGAGGAAACTGAACGGGACGAAACGAGCGGAGGAGCGTTGGGCGACCATGGGATGCGGGGGAGAGGGACCTGGGAAACGGAGGCGCCGCGGGTAAGCCGCGGCATGGTTCTTCCTACTTAGACGTGCGAGCCGACGTTTTCCGGGGAGGAAAATCGCCGAATGCTGCATTTTTTCCGGCCAAGCGGGTCATAACCGGGCAAGCGCGTGCCGAGTAGGTCCAGTTTCAACCGGACCCGTGGACGTGCGCAAGTTTGTCCAACCACAAACCCAAATGACCAATCAGTTTAACCACGTTCCGAGCGAAGCGACATCGGCCAAGAAACGAAGCACACGAAAAGCGTGGACCTCCGAGCCGCGACCCCAGAAGCCGCTTCGCCCTGCTTGGCAT
>PNJQ01000028.1 GCA_013821985.1 Opitutus sp. | reverse complement strand
CTCCAGCCCAACGCCGGCTCGCAGGGCGAATACGCCGGTCTCCTCGTCATCCGCGCCTACCACGAGTCGCGCGGCGAAGGTCACCGCAACATCTGCCTGATCCCGACGAGCGCGCACGGCACCAACCCCGCCAGCGCCGCGATGAATGGCATGACCGTCGTCGCCGTCGCCTGCGACGCGAACGGCAACATCGACGTCGCCGACCTGAAGGCGAAGGCCACGCAGCACGCCGCGAATCTTTCCGCGTTGATGGTCACGTATCCCTCGACGCACGGCGTGTTCGAAACCTCGATCCGCGACATCTGCAAAATCATCCACGCGCACGGCGGCCAGGTTTACATGGACGGCGCGAACATGAACGCGCAGGTCGGCCTCACGTCGCCCGGCTTTATCGGCGCCGACGTCTGTCACCTGAATCTGCACAAGACGTTCTGCATCCCGCACGGCGGCGGCGGCCCGGGCATGGGCCCGATCGGCGTCGCGAAACACCTTGTGCCGTTCCTCCCCGGTCACGCCGTGAGTGCACCTGCGATCGCGCAACCCGGCACGGCCATCGGCGCGGTGAGCGCCGCGCCTTACGGCAGTGCGAGCATCCTCGTCATCTCGTGGATGTATATCCGCATGATGGGACCCGACGGCCTCACGCGCGCGACCCAGTTCGCGATCCTCAACGCCAACTACGTTGCCAAGCGTCTCGAGAATTTCTTCCCCGTGCTCTACAAGGGCGCGAGCAACCTGGTCGCGCACGAGTGCATTCTCGAATTCCGCCCGTGGAAAAAGCACGGCCTCGAAGTCGAAGACGTCGCGAAGCGCCTGATGGATTACGGTTATCACGCACCCACAATGTCGTTTCCCGTCCCCGGCACGCTGATGATCGAGCCGACCGAGAGCGAAACGAAGACCGAGCTCGACCGTTTCTGCGACGTGTTGATTTCGATCCACGGCGAGATGGCAGCCGTGGCGAGCGGCGAGAGCGACAAGCTCAACAACCCGCTCAAGCACGCCCCGCACACCGCCGCCGTCGTGACCGCGACCGAGTGGCCGCACCCGTATTCGCGCGAGACGGCGGCGTTCCCCGACCAGTGGACGCGCGCCGCGAAGTTCTGGCCCGCCGTCGGTCGCATCGACAACGTTTACGGCGACCGGAATCTCGTGTGCTCGTGCGTGGGCATGGAAGCGTATGCCGGAACGGCGCAAGCTTGACGCCTTTGTCGCTCCGACCGCGCAGGCGTGAGACCTATGCGACGCCAGTCGCGTAGGCTTGGGGCCTACGCAGAGGCGCCGAAGGCTTGAGGCCGTCACAATCCGGGTTTCACCACGAATGCTCCGCCTAACGGCCGCGCTACAGAGTGCGGCTCCGCCTAATCGTCGGAGCCCTTTGGCTTCGGGGGCCGGCTAATCGCCGACGGTAACCCAGACAAATATCCTGCGGCGATTAGCCGCTCCCCGAAACCTCCACCGGAGCCGATTAGGCGAAGGGGACTTCCAAGCGCAGCCGGTAGGGGGAGCATCAGTGGTTAAGAAAAAAACGCCTACTCCTCGCCGTCCATCTCCGGCGCTTTGATCGGTGCGAGCAACCGATCGAGCTCCGCTTGCGTCGGGTTTCGGATCGAAAGCACGGTGAGAATGGCCGGGCCCGCGGGTAACTGCACTTGCGCGGGCCTGCCGATCGCCAGTCCGAGCAGCGCCGCGGCGAGCGGGGAATTGTGCGGGAGACACTCGAGGTCGCTCTCCGCGTCCGTTGCGGTCTCGCCGTAGGTCGCAACGAGGAACTTGAAACGATGCTTCCGCTTCGTGCCCGCGTCTTCCTTCTCGATTTGGATGACGTGACCGAGTTGCACAAAGTCCGTCGGCTTCGTCAGCCACGTGGCGGGATCGACTTCAATGAACGTATTTCGGCGCGAGAAGCGGTCGAGGTCGTCCATCTTTCGGTCCACGGCGCGAATGGCGTCCTTCGCGGCCTTGAAGCCGAAGTTCTCGCGGAGATCGCCCTGGCTGTGCGCCTCGATCTTGTCCTCGACGAGCGCAGCGCGCTTCACCTTCAACGCCGCGTATTCCTCCGCGAGCACGCGTCCGTAGCCGCGGCGGACGTAAATCGTCATCGGCGGCGGCGGAGCGAGGCGGAAAATGTTTTTGCGGCGCGGCGGAGCCATCGTTCGCCAGTGAGCGAGCCGCGAACCGAAACGCAAGCCGCGCGCGCGGCGGAATCACCCCGTTGAACCACGAATGGACACGAAGAAATACGAATGAAGTCCGCAGAGTTGGAAACTCTCGCGCACCGCTCAACGGAGGCCGTTTTGGTCACGGGCATGGTTTAGCGCCTCTCGCTTCGTGTGCATTCATATCCATTCGTGGTTCTTTCCAGCGTCTACCTGCCGCGCGTTTAAACGCAAAGACCGCGAAGAGCGCAGAGGAAACCCGCAAAGACTTACCCGATCGCCTGACACGGCGACGAATCCAATCACGAGCAGTTGAAACCACGGATTTCGCGGATGGCACAGATGGAGCGTCACTGGGGCACCGGAGATTCATTCGCGGCGTGAATCCATCCGAGACGAATTCTTCATCCCCTCCATCCGTGTTATCCGCGCCATCCGTGGTGAGTTCTTCTGGAGAAGCGAGGTTCATGAAATACTCCGCCGGTTGCGTCATGCGGAGTTTTCCCTTCGCCCTCGCCTGCAATCATTGCTCATTCTTCGTGCCCGACCGCTGACCGCTCACTGCCCCCTCATGAAAATCATCCGACATCTCTCGCCCCAAGGCCCGGCTTACGCTGCGTTGCAACCCGACGGCACCGCGCGACTGATCGAGGGCGATGTGTTCGGCTACTCGCGTCCGACTGAGCGCAGCGTGCCGCTCGGCCGACGTCTCGCGCCGATTGCTCCGACAACGATCGTCTGCATCGGGCTCAATTACGCGAAGCACGCCGCCGAGGGCGGCAAACCGCCGCCGGAGCGCCCGATCTGGTTCATGAAGCTGCCGGGCGCCGTGCAAAACCCCGACGAGCCGATTCGCATCCCACGCCGGCAGGCGAGCACGAAGGTCGATTACGAGGCGGAGCTCGCGATCGTGTTGAAGAAAGACGCGCACAACGTCGCGCGCGCCGACGCGTTCGACTACATCCTCGGCTACACCTGCGCCAACGACGTGAGCGCGCGCGACTGGCAGCGCGACTTCGGCGGCGGCCAGTGGAACCACGCAAAGAGCTTCGATACGTTTTGCCCGCTCGGCCCCGTGCTCGTGACGCCCGACGAGTTGAAAAATCCGAACGCATTGCGCATCCGCTCCATTTTGAACGGCAGCGTCATGCAGGACTCGTCCACCGCCGACATGATCTTCGACGTGCCGGCCATCATCGAGTTTCTCAGCGCGGATAAGACGCTCCCCGCCGGCACGCTCATCCTCACCGGCACGCCCGAGGGCGTGGGCTTTGCGCGCAAGCCGCCGGTGTGGCTGCAACCCGGCGACACGATCGAGGTGGAGATCGAAGGCATCGGCAAGTTGAGCAATCCGGTCGAGTGAGAACGCTTCTGGCCTGCCGTTCGGTGGGGGCGGTTGCCCCAACCGTCCTTCCCCGCATGAGCGCCATACCGAAGGGCCGCTGAGGGCAACGGCCCCTACCGTCGCCGGGAGGGACGGCGGCGCCCCACACGGTCCGCCGCGTCAGCCGAACTCGTTTAACGGCAACTCGCGCCACTTGCCCGGCGCGAGCTCGCCGAGTTCGAGGTGGCCGAAACGCACGCGGTGCAGCGTCACCACCTCGCAGCCGAGCGCGCTGAACATTCGTCGCACCTGGTGATAGCGTCCCTCGGTGAGTGTCAGCTCCGCCTCGCGCAGACCGAGCCCTTGCAACTCCGCCGGAGCGCACGGTTCGGTTTCGCCCTTCAGCATCAACGTGCCGCGCGCGAAGATTTCTTTCGCATCGGTTGGGATGTCGGCGTCGAGCGTAGCGCGATAAATCTTTGGGACCTTGTGCTTCGGCGACGTGAGCCGGTGCACGAGCGCGCTTTGATCGGTGAGCAGGAGCAGCCCGCTCGTTTCCTTGTCGAGCCGGCCAATTGTCGTGACGACCGGGTTGCGGCGGCGCCAGCGCTCCGGCAACAACTCATAGACACTCGGACCTTCGCCGGCATCGTGCGAGCAGACGCGGCCAAGCGGCTTGTTCATCATGAGCAACAGGCCCTCGGGATGGTCGAGTGGCTCGCCATCGACGCGCACGGCCGCCGGATGTGATTTCTGGCCGGGATCGTCGGCGATCTGTCCGCCAACTTCGATGCGCCCGGCATCGATCCAGTCGCGCGCCTCGCGACGCGAGCAGTAACCGAGATTGGCGAGAAGTTGATCGAGACGGCGGGACATGATCGTTGAAACAAAGACAGAGCCCGGAACGCAGCCATCGCAAGCCCGACCCAAAGCGCTCGCAAGGCGGACGCCCGTGCCGTGCCATCCGCGGTGAAAACGCGCCCACAGCAGGCGCCAGTCGCGCTCCTTGTAGGAGCTTGCTTCCCAACGATGCGAGACGCCCGTGGTCGGCGTGCGTCGAATCGCCTGCGAGCAGGCTCCCACACCACACCGCGGCACCGCGTCGAAATTGAGTCGTCCGTCGGGCGCGTCCGCGCGTAGAACCTGTCATGCTGCGCGTGTTGCTTCCCGCCTTGTCGATTCTGGTCGCACTCGCGTCGTTGCTCACGTGGCGGCCCGCGCCGCCGTGGGTCAGCTTGTGGAAAGTCGCGATCGCAGTGGGCGAGTTCGGTCATGTGCTCGTGTTCCTGCCGCTCGGGCTCGCGGTGTTGTGTTGGATCAACCTCGACGGCCCGCTGCGCGGACTCGGTCTGGCGGGGTGTGTCGTCGCGATGGTGTTTCTCGCGCTCCCGGTCCAGCAGGCGCTCCGCCTCGCACAGCGCTTGCCGGGCGAAATGCAGGCGGCGTTCGGACCCACACGAAGCCTCAGTGCCCCGGCTTTCGCGCTGACGCGCCTTTACTGGCACCCGTCACCACCGCGCGCGCCAGTGACGACTGAGATTTTCGCGCGCCGCGATGGAGATGAAATGAAACTGGATTTCTATCGCGCTGCGGCGCCGCGCGAGGAACTCACGCCTTGCCTCGTCGTCGTGCATGGCGGCGGCTGGGATGGCGGCGACCGCTCGCAGCTCGCCGAGTGGCATCACCGCTGGGCGGCGCGCGGCTACGCGGTGGCGGCGGTTTCGTATCGCTTGGCGCCCCGCCATCGCTGGCCGGCGCAGCGCGATGACGTGTTGGCGGCGATCGCGTGGTTGAAGGAAAACGCGCTGCGCCTTGGCCTCGATGCGTCGCGCCTCGTGCTGGTCGGCCGCTCGGCGGGCGGACAAATCGCCACGGCGGTCGCCTACGGCGCACGCGATCCGGCGGTCGTCGGCGTGGTGTCGTTCTACGCGCCGCAGGACATGCAGTTCGCGTGGGGCGTGTCGCGCGAGGACGACGCGCTGAACTCCGTCAACCTCATGCGCCAATACCTCGGCGGTCCGCCGGACACGCCCGAGCGCCGCGCGCTCTACGATTCCGCCAGCGCGCAATTGATGATCGACGCTCGCACGCCGCCGACGCTGCTCATCCACGGCGTGCCCGACGCGCTCGTCTGGCATCGGCACAGCCAACGGCTCACGGCGCGCCTCGCCGAGGCCGGCGTGCGACATTATTTTCTCTCGCTGCCGTGGGCGACGCACGGCTTCGACTACCATCTCGACGGCCCGGGCGGACAACTGGCCGACTTCGCCGTCGAGACTTTTCTGCGCGCGACGACGCGCGTGCGGTAGAACGAGCGCCTTTGGTCGCTGTAGGAGCCTGCTGGCAGGCGATAAAAAAGATCTCGAAGCGGAATGCGGTGCGAACGTTCCTTATCGCCTGCAAGCAGGCTCCTACAGATTCCGCTTCTGACCGCACCCTTCCCCGCTCCTGCGCGAGCGGAGTTTAGTCTCGCGTCAGGGGTCGGGTTGCGGGTTGCATGGCGCCTCATGTCCAACTGGGAATACAAAGTCATCACCAGCGGCAAGGGCGGCTTCGCGTCGCCGGCTCTGCTGGAAAAATTTCTCAACGACCTCGGTCAGGAAGGTTGGGAGATCATCAATTTTCACACGCAACCCGACAACCTGCTCGCGTTCACCGGCCTCGTGCGTCGCACGACGCAACGCGACTGGACGCTCGAGGATGCCGCCGCCGCCGCCGCCCGCGCGGAAGCCGACAAGCTGCGCGCCGAGTTCGAAGCCAAGTTCAAGGCCGGCAGCAGCCAGAGCGCAGCGCAGGCCGCCGAGGACGCCGCCGATGTTTTCCTTGCCGAGGAAAAGCCCGGCGCGGACGACGGTTTCCGCCGGCCGGTCGATACATCGCGCGATCAGGACCCCGACGCGCCGGAAGACGAGAACGGCGAGAAGGACGATTGGGAGAAGCTCGCGGCCGAAGACGAGCTGCCGACTTTCTTTGACGCGCTCCGTCCGCACATGCGCCGCAATCAGCGCGGTCCGGGCATGAGCGTAGGCACCGATTATCTCGCGAAGAAATGGAAGATGGAGGAAGCCGACATCAAGGGCGCGCTGGTCGAGTGCGGCCTGCAAATCCCGGCCGACGAAAACGCCAAGCCCGTCTATGTCGAATTCGAGGGCGACCTTTATTGGGTGAACATCAATCGGCGCGGCGAAATCTGGATCAACACGCGCGAGAAACCCGAACCTGTTTTCCGCATCGCCCAAGGCAAGCGCCTGACCGATGAGGAAGCGCCGCAAGAAATGCCGAGCAGCGGCGGCGGCTCCCACGCGGAGCAGCGTGAACCGCGGCGCGACGAGCGACGGGACGAACGCCGCGAGCGTCGCGAAGAACGTTCGCGCGATGCGAAAACGCCCGGCGGCGACGCCGGCGCACCCGGGGAGGGCGGCTCCGCCCCAACGCCCCAAGCGCAGGCGCCATCGTCGTCCGCGCCGAGAACTTTCCTCGACAAGGTCCGCGGCATGATGCGTCGCAACCGGCGCGGCCATGGTTGGTCGGGCAGCTTCGGTTATCTGACCAAGGCGTTGAAGACCGACGACGCCGGCCTGCTCGCGCAGCTCGCCGAAGTCGGCCTCAAACTGAAGGAAGACGGCGCGGAAAAGCCGCTCTTCCATGAGGAGAACGGCTTCCTCTACTGGATGGACAAGAATCACCGCGGGGAGATTTGGATCAACACCCGCAAGAGCCGCGGCCAAGGCGACACCGGCACCGGTGAGCAGGGCGACGAAGGCGGGGAGAGCGAATCGAACGCCGGAGCCCCGCGCGAGGCGGCCGGACAATCCGAGGCAATCGCGGCCCCCGCTCTGGCTCAGCCGGGCGATCTGCCGCCGATCATCAACAGCGGCGCCGCGGCGGCCGCACGCGTGCCCGCCGGCGCGCTCGAAGCCGTCCGCCTGCTCCTGCAGCCGAAGAA
This sequence comes from Opitutus sp., assembly GCA_013821985.1. Classification (GTDB taxonomy): domain Bacteria; phylum Verrucomicrobiota; class Verrucomicrobiia; order Opitutales; family Opitutaceae; genus Didemnitutus. The sequence continues at coordinate 36,088 of PNJQ01000028.1, read as the reverse complement.
ACGCGGTGACGGTTTCGCGGCGAAAATCGACGACCTCGCACAGCAACTTGACCGCCCCGCGATCGAGATTCTCGAAGCGCTCGTCGCGGCCGGCCTCAACATCCCGGACGACACCAAGACGAAGCCGACCTTTGGCGAACACAACGGCGAGATTTTCTGGCTGAACCGCAACGCCAAGGGCGAGCTCTGGCTCAACGCCAAGGACTCGAAGGCCAAGCGCGCGCGCAGCCGCAAGAAATCTGACGACGGTTCCGACGCCGGGGAAGAAGACGGCGGCGAAGAATAACGCCGGAAGAGGCAACGCGCCGCCGCGTCCTTCCTTTCAACGAAGCGGAGCCCAAACGGCTCCGCTTTTTTACTGCCCGCGACATCCGCTGGGTCCCTGACGGGCGCGTCGCTGGCCGGCGGGCCGTCCGAACCAAAGCAGCGGTTCGGCGCTTACACCCCGAGGCCCGCGCATTTCTTGGTTACAAACTCGCTCCGCCGCCGGCCAAAAGACGCGCAGCGCCGCGCCGCGGTTAGTGCGACAATAGCGCGGCAGCCGCGTGGCTGCCTTGAATAAACCCAGGAGGTTGCCCATGAAACCCGCGCCGATCGTTCGCTGGAACCCATTCCGCGAAATGGAGGACATGCAGAATCGCATGGCGGCTCTGTTCGCGCCGGACCCACTCCGGATCATCGATCCGAATCGCGAGGAGAAACTCTCCGCGTCGGATTGGATTCCCGCGGTGGATATCACCGAGGATGAAAAGGAATTCCTCATCAAGACGGACCTGCCCGAGATGAAGAAGGAGGACGTGCACGTCACGTTCGAGGACGGTGTTCTCACCATCACGGGCGAGCGCAAGACGGAGAAGGAGGAGAAAAACCGCAAGTATCACCGCATCGAGCGGGAGCATGGCCGGTTCCTCCGCAGCTTCACTCTGCCGGAAAATGCCGATGCGACGAAGATCGCGGCCGAGTTCAAGGAAGGCGTGCTGCTGCTGCGCCTCCCAAAGAACGAGAAGGCGCGCGCCAAAGTCGTGGAGGTGAAAATCAACTGACGACTCCGGCAGTTCACGCGCGCCCCCTTGGTCATCGCGTCCGCGGCGCGCGCTCGTGGCAAGGACGCCGTTGGTAACCACCGGGCGACGGAGGACCTCCGCCGCCCGGATTGCATTTTCGGGTGAAACACGCACCCGCGGAAGGCGCCCTGTGGCCGCGCCTGCGCCGGCGGGCGGAAGCCGGATTGACCCTCCCGCACCTCGCGGTAGCTTCCGCCCCACTCCGGATGAATCTCCTCAGCCGACTCGCCCTCGTCACCCTGCTGGTCTGCGCCGGATTCGCGACGCTCTACTGGGCTGTGCTCGAGGACGGACGTGACGAGATCAACGGCCTGCTGCGCGACCTCTCCGCCGAACGCGCAGCGCGCTTCGACACGGCAACAAATCTCCACGGCGCCGGACTCGATTCCCTCGTTTCCAGTTACGCGTGGTGGGACGACATGGTGCAGTTCATGGACAAGCCCGATCCCCGGTGGGCCGCCGACAACGTCGATAACATCGTCGGCATTCCCAACGGCGGCGACGCGATCTGGGTGCTCGATGCGCAGCTGCAACTCGTCCACACGATCGACAAGGACTACCGCCGCCTGCCGGTTCCGTTCGCGAGCCCCGCCGCGTTGCAGCGGGCGATGAACGACCGCTACACGTTCCGCTACTTCACCCTGATCGACGGCGTGCTGTGGGAGATCTTCGGTGCCGCGATTCAGGACGCGAAATTCTGGCGGCACCAGACGCCCGTGCGCGGCTACCTGCTGCTCGGCCGGCGCTGGGACGAGGCCTGGATTGCCCAGCTCAACACGATCGTCGGCGCGCGCATCTCCGTCCATCCCGCCGACGCCGTGTTGCCCGCCACCGGTCTGCTGCACGAGTTCCGCCGAGTGCTCCACGGCCCCGATGGCGCGCCGCTGGTGCAGCTCGATGTGCGCTTCAATTTTGATCTCCTCGAGGCGGCGCGCCAGGCGTTCATTCGCCGCGTCATCTACGTGAGTCTCGGGGCGATCGTGGCGGTGGCGCTCCTCATCGCCGTCGTGGCGTATCTCGTGCTGCGACCGCTCGGCCTGATCACGCGCAGCCTCGAAAGCCGCGTGCCCGCCCATCTCACCGGATTGCTCAACGCCCGCACGGAATTCGGCGAGATTGCGCGCCTCATCGCCGGGCAGCTCCGCTGGGGCCGAATGCTCGAGGATGAAATGCGCCGCCAGCTCGAGCGCGCCAACCCCGACCTCGCGCGCCGCGATGCCGAGGCCAACGAGACGCTGCGTCTCCGGCTCGCCAGCAACATCCACGATGGTCCGATTCAATCCATCTACGCCGCCGGGCTTCAGCTCGCCGCCGTGCAAACCGCCGCCGAACAGGGCCTCGCCCCGCGCGCGGAGCAGATCTCCGCGATCAACGGCATGCTTCAGCAGGCCTCCTCCGACTTGCGCAACCTGATCCTCGAACTCGAGCCCGAGGAACTGCGCGAACGCGACCTCGAGACCGCGCTCGAGCGCATCGAGCGCCACCTCGAACAGTTCGCGCGCTGCGAATTCGAACTGGCGATTCCCGACGGCGCGCTCGACGGCCTCTCGCGCGACGCGCAAACGCACCTCTACTTCATCTGCCGCGAACTCGCCAGCAACGCGGTCCGCCACGCCCGTCCGACGGTGGCGAGTCTGCGGTTCTCCGCCACGCCGGGATTTCTCCAGCTCGAGTGGCTCAATAATGGCGTCAGTCCATCGAGCAGCGGCACCGGCAGCGGCGACGGCCTGCGCAACATCGAACGGCGCGTCGCCGAACTCGGCGGCACCATGCAATGCGGCGCCGTCGCGGACCACAGCTGGCGCCTCGTCGCGGAGCTGCCCTACGCCAGCCTCACCCTAACGGGTCCGGCCTGCAACTTGGGCTGAACCGCCGCACTCTACCGGTCAGTCGCGCGGCCCGGCCGGTGTTTGCCCGATGCCCGCCCGCCCGCTTTGACCGACGGACGAATGCGTGCGCGAAGGCTTTGACCTCGACCGCGGGACGCGCGTAATCTCCCCCCGATGCCCACGCCGTTGAACCGCAAGCACGGCTTTCTCGCTCTCACTCTGGCGGGCGTGATCGGGATGTTGGCCGGTCTCGGCACCTACACCTTCTACTACGCGGAGGGTCTCTCGTATTTCTCCAGCGATCCGAAGGCGTGCGTGAACTGCCACATCATGCGCGAGCAATACGACGGCTGGCTCAAGTCGCCGCACCACGCCGTCGCGACGTGCAACGATTGCCACACGCCGCACGACTTCATCGGAAAATACCTCACCAAGGCGGAGAACGGCTACTGGCACTCGAAGGGTTTCACGCTGCAGGATTTCCACGAGCCGATCATGATCCGTCCGAAAAACTCCACCGTGCTCCAGCGCAACTGCGTGGCCTGTCACGAGCAGATTGTCTCCGGCATCAACACCCATCCCGGCCAGCGCCGCGAGATGCTCGACTGCGTCCATTGCCACCGCGACGTCGGCCACGGCCCGCTGATTTGAAATTTTCCTTTCCCTCTCTGCCATGAACTCCCGTCTCACCTCCACCCGCGGCCTCACTCCCCTCGCCTACGTCGGGCTCATCGCGTTTTTCGCCGTCGTCACGTTCGGCGTGCTGCTGCTTTACCAGAACATCGTGGCGCGCAAGGCGGAGGCGACGCAGCACGTGTTCCGCGTCGTCAATGTCGATGACACCGTCACCGATCCGGCACTGTGGGGAAAAAATTATCCGCGCCAGTTCGACAGCTACCGCCGCACGGTGGACAAGCAGTTCACGAAATACGGCGGCAGCGAGGCGTTCCAGCATCTCGACAAGGACCCGGTGTGGCGCCGCATCTTCGCCGGCTACGCATTCTCGATCGATTATCGCGAAGAGCGCGGCCACGCCTACATGCTCGCCGACCAGCGCGAGACCGAGCGCGTGCATAAGTTCAAGCAGCCCGGCGCGTGTCTCCAGTGTCACGCTTCCGTCATCCCCGCCTACATCAAGGCCGGCCTCGCCGCGGGAGCGCCCGCTGGTCCGGAACACCGCGAAGCGCAGATCCAAAAGGGCTTCGAGGTCATCTCGCCGCAGCCCTACACCGAGGTGACGAAACTCGTGGAACATCCGGTGTCGTGCATCGACTGTCACGACGCCGAGACGATGAACCTCCGCGTTTCACGCCCGGCCTTCCTCAACGGCATCCGCGCGCTCGCGAAATCCGATTATCCCACACCGCACCTCCCCAGCATCGAACGCTGGCGCAGCGAAGGCCGCGAAGGCAATTACGAGCCCAACACCGACGCCAACCGCCAGGAGATGCGCTCGCTCGTCTGCGCGCAGTGCCACAACGAATATTACTTCAAGGGAGACCAGAAGCTCGTCACGCACCCGTGGGACAACGGCCTCCGCGTCGAGCACGAGGAAAAATATTACGACGACGCCGGCTACAAGGACTGGGTCCACGCCGAGACCGGCGCCGCCGTGCTCAAGGCACAGCACCCGGAATTCGAAATGTGGAGCCAGGGCATCCACGCACGCAGCGGGGTGGCCTGCGCCGATTGCCACATGCCCTATCAACGCGAAGGCGCGATCAAGGTCAGTAGCCATCACGTGCGCTCGCCCCTGCTCAACCTCGCCGCCGCGTGCCAAACGTGTCACCGCGTTTCCGAAACCGAACTCACGTCGCGCGTCATCATCATTCAGGATCGCAATCGCGCCCTGCTGACCCGTGGGCAGGAAGCTCTCGTCGCCCTGATCGACGCGCTGGTCGCCGCGCGCCAAGCCGGCGCGACCGACGCGCAACTCGAGAAAGCGCGCGCGCTGCAACGCAAAGCGCAGTGGCGGCTCGACTGGGTCTATGCGGAGAACTCGATGGGCTTCCATGCCTCGCAGGAAGCCGCGCGCATCCTCGCCGAAGCGATCGACTACGCCCGCCAAGGCGAGCTCGAAATCGCGAAGGCGCGCTCCGGCGGCACCGCGCCCGCGCTGAAGTAAAAGCTGCGCTCGCTCCTCGACTGATGTCGGGGCGCGCCTCGTGCGCGCCCGCGAGCGACCAACCAACTTCAGGCGCCCGCGAGAGCCCGATCGACGCGGGCGCGGACAAGCCGCGCCCCTACTCCGCTGCACCGCCCGCCGCAGACGAACCGGTCTCCCGTAGGATGCGCGCTTGCGCGCCACTTCGCCGTTCACGCATGCTTCGCCGCGCACCCCGCCCCGCCCATGACGAAGATCAATCTCCGCGACGTGCCTGAGATCGAGCAGCGCTCGCCCACCGGGAAATTCCACTCGTTCTGCAAGAACGTCTCCCTCGCCCTCGGTGGCATTCGCAACGTCGGCACGTGGGGCGGCGGACACCCCTTCGATTTTCAAGTGCGCCGCATACCTCCCGGCGCGGCGGTCTGCCCACATCACGCGCATATCGTGCAGTGGGAATTATTCGTCGTCCGCCGGGGCACGGGCACGGTGCGCGTCGGCGACGAGCGCCGCGAAGTCCGGCCGGGCGATTGCTTCCTCCACCCAGCCGGCGAAGCGCACCAGTTGATCAACACCGGCGCCGACGACCTCGAGGTGTTCATCGTCGCGGATAATCCGCCGCTCGACGGCTGCTGGTATCCCGACTCGCAAAAATGGGGCCTGCGGACGCCGAGCGTCTTTTTCAAGATGACGCCGGTGGACTATTTTGAGGGCGAGGACACGCCCGAAGCGCCGCCGCCGGCCGCACCGACGCTGCCGTCGCCGTCCATGCCGTTTTCCGCACGGCGACGCCATCTCGACGAAATCGCGTGGGAAGCCTGGCAATCGCCGAAGGGCAAATATCGCGGCGCGTTTCGCGGCGTGTCGCTCGCGTTCGGTGCGCAACACCGGGAGCCGCTCAACGCCGGCGGGCATCCCTTCGATCTCGAACTCGGTCGGGTGCCGCCTCGTTCCGCCCTGTTTCCGATGCACTGGCACGCGCTCCAATGGGAATTCTACGTCTTCCTCGAAGGTCGGGGAGAATTCCGCCTCGGCGACGCGCGCTTCGCAGTCGAGCCGGGCGACTGCGTGATGGCCGCTCCTCAGGTCGCCCACGCGTTCACGAACACCGGCGACGCGGACCTGCTTTACTTCGTCGTGGCCGACGATCCGCCCACGGATTTCTGGTGTTACTCCGAGTCGGGCAAATACGGGCACGCCAAACCGCGCAAAATCTTCCGCGCCACGGACGCCGACTGGCTCGACGGCGAGGAGTGAACAATGAAAAAGCCGCCCGTATTCGGCGCGGCTTTGAGAGAGGCGCAGGCGTTTGCGTCAGACCACCCGGCGACGACGCTGCGCCACCACGCCGAGCAAGCCCACCGCGCCGAAAAGCGCGGCGTAGGTCGACGGCTCGGGAATCGCTTGGACGGTGAACGAGGTTCTAATTTCGAAGAGACCCACGGCCGTGACGGCATTGCCGTAAGCGGTCGCATCCCACGAGAGGATCTGCTCGTAGGAGACGAGGAAGGTGTAGGATTGGCCGGCGTTGAATGAACTCGCGCCAATGTTGAAGGTGGAAATCGAGCCACTCACGGACGAGGATGTCTCCGAATTGTAGTTGAGAAACCCTTCCGGCGTCGTGATCGAACCGTTGAAGTTCCCGTTCGCGTCCACGTAGTAATGGAAAGCGTCGGTGCCTCCCGGAGAGGACGAGAAGGGCGAGTTGAACTCGACGCCGAGTCCGCTCCCGGGCGTGAGTTGATAGACACCGCCGTTCCATGTTCCGCCACTGAGCGTCAACACCGGCGCCTGCAACACAGTCGACGAAAAGCCGGGAACCACGATTCCCGTGTTCCCGTTCGGCGTTCCGGTCAGCGCAAGCGTGTAGCTGCCGCCATTCGCGGGGAATGCCACGAGGAGGTCGTTCAGCGTGGAGTAACCCCCGGATACATACTCCCACTCGTAGTTCCCCCCAAAGAGCGAGGCCGTGAGACTAAGTGGTGAGCCCGAGGGCGGCGTGATGGTGGCAGCGGAGATCGGGCTCGTTTGGCCTAGGTTGTTACCGTCCACACCGGCGCGAAAAGTGAAGGGAGTTCCGGAACTCAGGCCAACTGTCGCCGTTCCCGTTTGCACCATCTGTTGCCGAAAACTGACCGAGACGAAATCTACCACCTGCGACCACGCAGTGGCGGCGGTGAAACTTGCGAGGATCAGGGGAGTGACCCAGCGGGAGAATTTCATGGGTGCACTGGGTAACGCAGCACACCGCACGATACGATAGCCCTGTTTGGAATTGGGGGCTTAATGGCCCTAGCGCTTCGTCACGAGTAGCTTTTCGCGCGCCACGAGGTAGAGGAACACGCAGATGCCCGCGAACGGGATGAGCGCGAGGAGGTTCGCCCACTCGCCACCGTAGAACGGATTATGTGCGGCCGACCACGCCGTCACCTTGGCGTCGAAGTCGCTCAGCACGCCGGCGAAGAACGCGATCGCGATGCCCGCAATCGCGCCGCCGGCGATATAGCCGGAGGCGAGCAGCACGCCGGGGCTCTTGTCGCTCTCGGCCACGAACTGCTCGTCGGTCAGGTGCGCATAGGCCGCCTTCGCCCGCGTGCGCCGATCGACCAGCCAGCGAATCAGGCCGCCGACAAAAATCGGCGTTGAGGCCGCGAGCGGAATATAGACGCCAACCGCGAACGCCAGCGCGGGCACAAAACTCATCTGCAACACCACCGCGATCATCACCCCGAGCAGCACGAGCGCCCACGGGAGCTGTTGGTCGAGGATGCCCTTGATGATGTAGGAAACCAGCCGCGCCTGCGGAGCGGCGAACTTCGTCACCTTGGTGCCATCCGGCCGCTCGCTGTAGGCGCCGTTGATGCCGGGATCGACGAACCACACGGCCTCGCCGCGATCGTTCACGAGATATTTTCCGACCGGACCGCCTTGCGCGTCATTCTTGTGCCAGACGCGATACTGCGCGCTATCGTCGCGCGCCTGCGGGCCTTGCAAACCTTCTCGCTTTTCCGGATCGAGCGCCGCTACCTCGGTGCGGAGCCCCGCGGGCGCCATCTGCGCGATCGGCACATAGACCGTCGCCGCGTCGTTCAATCGCAGCAAAATTGGCCCGAGCAACACTGCCGAAGCGAACGCGCCGACGAGGATCGCGTATTGCTGCAACCGTGGCGTGCCGCCGACGAGAAAGCCGGTCTTCAAGTCCTGCGAAGTCGTGCCGCCATTCGAGGCCGCGATGCAGACGATCGCGCCGACCGACAGCGCCGTGACGTAATACGCAGGCGAGTTCCAGCCGATGAGCAGGAAAATCAGACACACGAACAGCAGCGTCGCCACCGTCATGCCGGAGATCGGATTCGACGAGGAGCCGATTTCGCCCGTGAGCCGCGACGACACCGTCACGAACAAAAATCCGAACACCACGATCAGCGCCGCGCCGAGCAGATTCATTTGGAGCGGCTTCGCGATCACGATGATCGCCATCAACACCACGATGCCGATCCCGATGAATTTCAGCGGCAGGTCACGGTCCGTGCGCGGCACGGCGCCTTCGGTTCCAGTTTCCACTCGAGCGGATTTCACGTCGCGCACGCCGGCGACAAAGCTGTGCCAGATGGTCGGCAGCGCCTGGATGAGACTGATGATACCGCCCGCCGTCACCGCGCCCGCGCCGATGTAGAGGATGTAAGAGCGGCGGATGTCGTAGGGATCCATGTCCGCGATCGGGATCGTGCCGGGCGCAATCGGCGTCGGCACGCCTTCGCCGAAAAACCGGATCAACGGGATCAACACGAGAAAAGACAGAACGCCGCCCGCGCACATGATCGACGCGATGCGCGGACCGATCACGTAGCCGACACCCACCAGTTCCGGCGAGATTTCCGCGCCCACCGAGCCGCCCTTGAGCGGCGCGCCGAAGACCTTTTCGGGGATGTCCTTCCACCCCTTGAACGCGGCCATCGCAATTTTGTAGAGCAGGCCGATCGCAAACCCGCCGAACACGACCTTTGCCCCCGGAGACTTACCCAAGCCCGCCGCCTCGGCCGCGAGCATCTCCGCCTTCGCGCTGGGCGAGGCGGCGGCGCGCGACGCCTCATCGACGCCGGCCTTCAACACCGCGGCGCACGCGGTGCCTTCGGGATATTTCAGGACGCCATGTTCCTTCACGATCAGCGCGCGGCGCAGCGGAATCATCATCAGAATGCCGAGCAATCCGCCGAGGAGCGCCACCAACGTCACGCGCGTGAGCTCGAGATCGAAACCAAGAATCATGATCGCCGGCATCGTGGCACCGATGCCGAACGCCAACGATTCACCGGCCGAGCCCGCCGTCTGCGCAATGTTGTGCTCGAGGATCGTCGCGTCGCGCACGCCGAGCTTGGAAAGCCCGCGCCACAGCGTGAGCGAAATCACTGCCACGGGAATCGAGGCGCTGACGGTCAGGCCAACCTTCAGCACGAGGTAAAGCGACGACGCGCCGAACACGATGCCCAGGATCGTGCCGGTCAGCACCGCGCGCAGGGTGAACTCGGGGAGATTGGCCGACGCGGGGATGAACGGCTCGAATTTCGGGGAGGAAGATTGCGACATGGGGAAGGAAAGCGCGCGGAGCGTGCCGAACCGCCCCGAGCGGCGCAATCCAGCATTCGCGACTCACCCGTCCGCGAAAGCCCCGGTGACGCGCAGGCTTGCGCCGGCCGAATTTCCGGCAACAGGCGCGAACTTTCGTCCGCGCCCGTCAATTTCTTCGCGTGACCAGCTCGCGAAACATCGCGCGCCGAATCGCCTCCCCATCAGCTCGCGTCACCAAATCGTGAACCGCTGGTCGGCGGGACGGCGCATCGGGTCGCCTTCCTTCACGTCAAAGGCCGCGAAGAACTCGTCGAGATTCGAGAGCGGGCCCTTGATGCGCCACTTGCCGGGCGAGTGCGGATCGACGTTCACGCGGCGGCGTTGCTCTTCCGGCCGCTGCAAGTCGCGCCAGATCGAGGCGTAGCTGAGGAAGAACCGCTGCTCCGGCGTCCAGCCGTCGATCTTCTCGCGCGGCTTCCCTTCGAGCGCTTTTTGCAGCGCGAGGAACGATACCTTGACGCCGCCGAGGTCGGCGATGTTTTCGCCCTGCGTGAGCTCGCCCTTCAAATACAGCGTGCCGTCGAGCACCGGATAGGCGCTGAATTGTGCGACGATCTTCGCGGCTCGCTTGTTGAATTCCTCACTCGATTCCTTCGTCCACCAGTCCGTCAAGTTACCCGCATGATCGTAGCGGCGGCCGGAGTCGTCGAAGCCGTGCGTCATTTCGTGGCCGATGACCGCGCCGATTCCACCGTAGTTCACGGCGTCGTCCGCCTTCGCGTCGAAGAACGGCGGCTGGAGAATGCCCGCGGGAAACGTGATCGCATTGCTCGTCGAGCTGTAGGAGGCGTTGACCGTCGGCGGCGTCATGCCCCACTCCGCTTTGTCCGTCGGCTGGCCGAGGCGCGCGACATTTTTCCTCTGCTCGAATTCGCTGATGCGCATCTGATTCACGACGTAGGAGGCGCGATCGAGTTTCAAGGAACTGTAATCCTCCCACTTGTCGGGATAGCCCATTTTTACGGTGAACGCGGCGAGTTTCGCCAGCGCCTTCTCCTTCGTCGTCTCGTCCATCCACTCGAGCGCGCGCAAGCGGTCGCCGAGCGCGGAACGCAGGTCCTCGACAAGTTTCAGCACGCGCGTCTTTGCCTCGGGTGGAAAATATTCCGCGACGTAGAGCTGACCGAGCGCCTCGCCGATGCCGGCATCGGTCGCGGCGAGCACGCGGCGCCAGCGGGGCTTGCGCTCCTGCACGCCGGCGATGACACCGCTGTAGAAACGGAAGTTCTCCTCCTCAATCGCCGTTGTGAGAAACGGCGCGAGCGAACTCACGACGCGCCAGCGCAGGTAGGATTGCCAATCGGTCGCGGGCGCCTCGTTCACCAAGCTCGCGAATCCGGCGAAGAACTTCGGATGCGCGAGATTCAGCTCCTTGAATTCGCCGAGGCCGACCGTCTGGAAGTAACCGGCCCAGTCCACCCCGGGCGCTTTCGCAGCGAGGTCGGCGACCGGGATCCTATTGTAGCTCGCATAGGGGTTGCGCAGTGCGCCGCGCGGCAGCGACACCCCGGCGAGCGCAGTCTCGATGCGCATCGCGCCTTCCGCACCGGCTTGCGCCGCCGCGGCGTCCCAACCGGACAGTTCGAGCATCTTCGCGATGTGTTTCACGTATTCCGCGCGGATTTTCTGCGAACGCTCGTCGGTGTTGAAATAATAGTCGCGATCCGCATCGCGGCCGGCGCCGGGCAGCGCGAAGCCGCCCTGGCGCATCTGGAAAATCTGCGAGTTGCTGTCCTTCGCGTCCGCACTCACGCCGGCGTTGAACGCCGCCCGCAAGCCGCGCGAATGCAGAAACGCGATGGTGGAAAAAATCTCCGCCGGCGTCTGTGCGGCGGCAATGCGCGCGAAGGCGGGCTCGAGCGGCGTCACTCCGGCGGCGTTGATTGCGGTTTCGTCCATGCCGCTGGCGTAGTAATCGCCCACGAGCCGCTCGATCTCGGCGGCGGTGGCGCCCTTCGTCGCGACACGCTCCGCGAGGGTATGCAACGCCTGCCAGTTGCGCTCGCGCAACTCATCGAACGCGCCCCAGCGCGCGGCGTCGGCGGGAATTTGCGTGTTCTTCAACCAGGTGCCGTTGACGAACAGGTTGAAGTCGTCCTGCGGCTTCACCGACCGATCGAACGTGGCGGGATTTATTTCGGCCCGGGCGCACAACGCGAGCGCACCAGCGGCGAGAACGAACAGGGCTTTTCGGGAACGCATGAGACCCACCCTTGTCCGCGCCGCCGCCTGTCGCAACCCGCAATCGGCGGTGCGTCATCCAACCGGCGAGACGGCCGCAACAACTGCTGGCCGAAGATTTTCTCCGCCCGTCCCTCAGCGCTTCTTCGCGCCCTTGCGCGTCGCAATCTTGTGCCGCAACAGCCAGTAGAGCATCTCCAACCGCGGCACCGCCGCGCCGACGGATTTCGCGCGGCGCACCGGCTCGCCCCAGATCTCCTCGAGTTCGACCAGGCGGCCTTCCTGAAAATCGACGAGACTCGACGGGCGATATTGGCCCGTCTTCGCGGTGCGCTCAAACTGCAGGTCCATGAACGAGCGCGGAATCTGGTGCCCGAACTTCGCGGCCGTTTCCACAATCTCCTCCATCAGCCGTCGCGCGAGTGTGCGCAGACCTTCGTCGGCCATGATGACATCCGTCGTGATACCGCCGGCCGCGATCGCGATGCCGTTGAACGGCACGTTCCACACGAGTTTGCGCCAGCGTTGCTCCTCCAGGTTGTCGTGCGACTCGCATTTCACGCCGGCTTTGTTGAACACCGCCGCGATCGCGCGTGTGCGATCGGCTGCGGGGCGGCCAAACTCACCAATCATCATCAAGCCGGGAAACGTGCACTCGACCACGCCGGGCCCGGTGCGCATCGCGCCGATATAACAGATCGCGCCCGCGGTGCGCTGCGGTCCGACGATTTCCGCGACCGGTTCCTCCACGCCGAGACCATTTTGCAGCGTGAGCACGACGGTGTGCGCATGCACGAGCGGCGGCAGGAGTTTCGCCAGCGCGTCGTTCGCCGTGGCCTTGACTGCGACAATCACGAGATCGCATGGACCGATTTCCTCGGTCGTCGCGTAGGCATGCACTTTCTTGAGCTGCACGCGCTCCGTTGGAGTTTTCAGCCGGATACCGCGGGCCATCACCGCCGCCCGGCCGCTGCGCACGAGAAAATGGACATCGAAACCCGCCTTCGCGAGCCGCGCTCCGTAATACGTGCCAAGCGCGCCGGAGCCGACGATGGCGATGCGGGGTTTGCTGGGAAAGGGGGTGTTCACGATTCCGAAAAACAGCGCAAGAAGCGTAAAACTCAACCTCTTAGACGCCGGGGCTTCGGCAGCGAAACTCCGGATTTCCTCACAACTGATTTTTGTCCCCGCGTCCGTCCCGCTGTCGCACCTCGCCCGTAAGCCGCCGGTGCGACCCAGCGGGGAATTCCCCGATGCGCAATTACCCGGGTTCCCGTCTCCACCGGTGCGTCGGCCGCGCGACGGATTTCGTTAGCCCGTCTGGGGCTGCGGGTTATTGCGCGTCGCGGCTTACCGAGGGCCCGAACAATGGCGCGACCTCTCGCCCGGCACCGCTGGACCGCCCTCACGGCGGAAATAAGTGCTGTCTCAGGACGAGCCCGCGACTGCCGACAAGTTATTCACACCCGCGCGAGACCCGCTTTTCAGAGGGAAATATTGTCCGTAAGCCGCACCTCATCGACCCAGAAGGCGACCGCCATCAAAGACTGGCCGGGGACGACCTCGCGCATCGCTTCCATTGTGTCCGGATGGACTACCGCGATGTAGATCACGCGCAGGCGGCGCTTTTCCCCGATGATGTGCGTGGCCTCGGCGACCACGCGGTCCGCGCTGCGCACGCCGCTTTCGACCATCTCTTTTGCACGGCGCAACGCGCGGTTCACTGCCAGTGCTTCGTCGCGCTGCGTGGGTGTGAGGTAGCTGTTGCGAGCGCTGAGCGCGAGCCCGTCGGCGTCGCGCACCGTCGGGCCGGTGATGATTTCCATCGGCAGCGAGAGGTCCGCGAGGCCCTTGCGGACCACCGCGATTTGCTGGGCATCCTTTTCGCCCATGGCCAGCGCCATGGGCTGGACGATGTGGATCAGCTTCAACCAGCAAGTCAGCACGCCGCGGAACAACGCGGTGCGCGAGACGCCGCAGAGCGGTTTGCTCACGCGGTCCTCGCTCACGGTCGTGGAAAAATTCTTTGGAAACATCTCCTCCGCGCTCGGAGCAAACATCACCGCCGCGCCTTCGCGTTCGCACAGCGCGGCGTCCGCGGCCACGCTGCGCGGATACTTGCCGAAGTCCTCGCTGGCGCCGAACTGCAGCGGGTTGACGAACACCGACACGACCACGTCATAACCGCGTTCGCGCGCCAGCCGGATCAGGCTGGCGTGCCCCGCATGCAGCGCGCCGAGCGTGGGCAACAGCGCCACGCGCCGCCCTGCCTGGCGCAATTGCGCCGTCTCCGCCTGCATCGCCCCTATCGTGTCGATTTTTTTCATGACCGGGAAGTGACTTGAACTAACCGGGCGCGAGACACTTTATCAAGCCTCGCGCTGCCACCTCGCGCGCGATTCACCGATGTCTCACGCTTTCGATTTCACCGCCCTGCGCGCCCAAGCCGAGCAACTCTTCGCCGCCGGCCCGTCCGCCGACAAATCCGCCGCCCGCGCGCTTTGGTCCGAAGTGCGCATCGCGCTCGCCGCCGGCACCGTGCGCGCCGCCGAGCCCGACGCCGCCTCGCCGACCGGCTGGCGCGTCAACCCGTGGGTGAAACAGGCGATCCTGCTCGGCTTCCGCCATGGCGACATGGCGGACGTGAGCGGCGCGTTTCCCTTCTACGACAAGGACACGATGCCGGTCCGCCGCCCCGGCCTCGCGGCCGGCGTGCGCATCGTGCCGGGCGGCTCCGCGATCCGCGAAGGCGCTTACCTCGCGCGCGGCGTCGTCTGCATGCCGCCGATGTATGTGAACGTCGGCGCCTACGTTGACGAGGGCACGATGATCGACTCCCACGCGCTCGTCGGCTCCTGCGCGCAAATCGGCAAGCGCGTCCACCTCAGCGCCGCCGCGCAGATCGGCGGCGTCATTGAGCCGGTCGGCGCGCTGCCCGTCATCATCGAGGACGACGTCCTCGTGGGCGGCAACACGGGCATCTACGAAGGCGCCATCGTGAAGACCCGCGCGGTGATCGCCGCGGGCGTTATCCTTACCGGTTCCACACCGCTCTACGATCTCGTCCACCAAACCATCATCGCGCCCGCACCCGGCCAGCCCGTCGTCGTCCCCGCCGGCGCCGTCGTCGTGCCCGGCGCGCGCACCGTCAAACGCGCTCCCGGCCCCGAGTGGGGCCTGTCGGTCGCCACACCCGTGATCGTGAAATATCGCGATGACCGCACTGACGCGCGCACGGAACTCGAGTCCTGGATCCGATGAGCGCCGCGCTTTCCGGCGGAAACAACTTCGACGCCGTCGCGTTCGCGCGCGGCCTGATGGACATCGAATCCACCACGGGCAGCGAAGCCGCCTGCGGACAAAAACTCGCCGCCGATCTTCGCGCGCTCGGCTGGCAAGTGCAGGAACAACCCGTGGCACACGGTCGCGTCAACCTGCTCGCGACCGTGGGCGAACCACACGTGACGTTCTCCACGCACTTTGACTGCGTGCCGCCGTTTTTTCCGAGTCGCGTCGAAGGCGACAAACTCATCGGCCGCGGCGCGTGCGACGCGAAGGGCATCCTCGCCGCGCAGGTGGCCGCTGCGGAGCGCCTCCGCGCCCAGGGCGAGAAGCGCGTCGCGTTGCTCTTCGTCGTCGGCGAGGAACGCGGCAGCGACGGCGCGAAAGCCGCGAACACTCTGCCGAACAAATCGCGCTTCCTCATCAACGGCGAGCCGACCGATCTGCGCCTCGGCACCGCGACGCGCGGTGGTCTGCGCGTGAAGCTGCACGCGAGCGGGCGCGCCGCGCATTCCGGTTATCCGGAACTCGGCGAATCCGCGACGGAGAAGCTGCTCGATTGCCTCGAGACGCTGCGCCGCGCCGAGTGGCCCGCGGATCCGATTCTCGGCCGCACGCATTTCAACATCGGCCTCCTCAGCGGCGGTGTGGCGCCGAACGTCATCCCGCCGCACGCGCAGGCAGAACTGTTTTTCCGCACGGTCGGTGACGCCGACGAAGTCCGCCGCCTCATCGCCGAGCGCGTCGGTGCGCGCGTGCGCGTCGAAGAGACGGCGTTCGTGCCGGTCGTGAAACTGCACACGGTGCCGGGTTTCGAGACCGCGGTGTATTCCTACGCGACCGACGTGCCGTTCCTCTCGAACTGGGGCACGCCGCTGCTCTACGGCCCGGGCTCGATCCATGTCGCACACACTGATCACGAATTCCTTTCGCTCGCGGAATTGCGCGGCGCGATCGACGGCAATGTCCGCCTCGCGACGGAACTGCTGGCGCAGGCGAAGTGATCAAGTTCGCGCCGCTTACTTCAGCAACCGCTGACTGCTGAAATTCTCGTGCACCCAGAAACGGTGCACCGTGAGCGGGCCGAGTCTCAGGTCGTAGCCCCACTCGGTGTCGATGATTGTGGGCGAACCAAAGGCTCCGCTTTCCTTCAGCGCGTTCCACTTGTCGTTCGCGAGACAGCGCGCGCTGAGGAACGCCTCCTCGACCGAAACGAATGAGCCGCAATTCGTCGAACGCTGCGTCGGCCGGTTGTCCGCCCCCGTCTCCAGAGAAAATTGGATGACCGTAAAGGAGGGGGTGTCTCCGGAGCTCGCCATGCCGCAAGCGATAACCACGCTGCCGCGCAGCGCCAGCGGAAACTAGGGCGCGCCTTTTCAGTTCTCCTGTAGCGGGGCTCGCTGAGCCCGGTCGGCGCGTTTGCTCGGCACCGGTCATTCCGGGGTCAGCGACCCCGGCTACAGGATTTTTTTAAAGCGCTGCCGGGCACACGCTCGTCCGGTCCGCGCGCCGGTTCCCGCCCCGCCTCACTTCGCCGGCACGGCGGCCAGAATCTCGTTTGCGAGACCGGCGACGGCCACGCTCAACTGCGCGGCAAGCTGAGAGTAATCACCATTCCACGCAACGACGGGGGCGGTGAAAGTCCGACGCACCACCACCGCGGAATCGCTCGCGCGCGACAATTCGAACAGCGCGGTGAAGCGCACGCCGTCGTCGTGACCTTCGGCGGCAATAATCTGCACCGCGATGTCGAAGTCGCGCTCCACTTGAGCGGGGAAGGGATACGCGGCGACACTCGCCTTGGCGGAAAGTTGATCGCGCAACACGCGGGCAATACCCGCATCGAGCGGTTCGGCCCAGCGCGCGTTCTCGGGGTAGCGCAGCTCGTTGTTGCCGCTGCGCACGACCATCGCCTTCGATTTCAAATACGCGGGCACGTCGACCCGCCGCAAACCGAGTCGCACCGCCGCAGCGCCCGACGCCGGCGCGGGCGCGCTGCTTTCGAGCACGTAGAAGCGCGTGTTGTCCGGTTGCGGCTCGGGCAGGATGTTGCAGCCGGCGAGACCCATCATCGCCACCAGCGCGCCAATGGCAGGAAACAGGAACAAACGGTGCGTTTTCACGGGAGAAAGTGGGTTCGTGGTGGGAGGAGCTTTAGGCGCCGAGGTTGGGTCCGCGCGCGTCGATCACGGCTGCGGCGCGCCGGCCGGCTTGCGGCCGACGACGAGTGAGTTCGGATTGCGCTCGATCAGTTCGGCGAGGCGCTGGATCGCCTCGGCCGCCTGGGAAATTTCCTGCAGCGTGCGCGTCAGGTCCTCGCCGAGATTGCCCTGCGCCTGCACGAAGCGGCGCGCGGTGACGGCGGCGGAATCGATCGACTGCAACGCGCCCTGCGCTTCGGCGAGCGTGCGTTTGAACTCCTCGCTCACCGGGCCGACCTGCCCATCGACCTTCGCGAGCAGCGCGCGCAGCTCGGCGATCGCGCCATTGAGATTGCCGAGCGATTGCTGCGCGTCGGGCGAGCTGACGAACTTTTCCACGGCCTCCGCGGCCCCGGCGATGCGGCCGGATAATTCCTTCACGTCGAGGTCGGTGAGCTTCCGGTTGGCCGTGCCGATGAGCGCGCGGAGGTCCGTGCTCAGACCGGCAATGTTGGCCTGCTTCAAGTCGGCGACGATCTCGACGAGGCTGTTCTGCACCTCGGAAATCGGGGAACGGATCGCCGGCACGACCGGATAGGTTTCGGCGGGCAATTTCGTCGAGGGCGGATATTCGCGCGGGTCCTCGAAGCTGAGTTCAACGAACAACAGGCCGGTGATGCCCTGCAGGTTGAGTTTCGCGCGCAGTCCGCGATCGATCAGATTCTGCAGCTCGACGGGATTCGTCAGCTCAATGGTGTTGCCGTCGCGGTCGATGAGGACGTTGCGGTCGATCTCACAGATTGTCTGAACCTGCGCCGCGCGCGTCGATGAATCGTAACGGACATTAATCGCGGCCACGCGGCCGATGCGGACGCCGGTGACCTTCACCGCGGCGCCAGGATCGAGGCCGCTGACCGATTCATTGAAATAGACCACGAAGCGCGTCGGCTTCGAAAAGAAGTTCGTGCCGCCGAACGAAATGAACGCGAGAAGCAGCAACAGCACCGCGCCGAGCACGAACATGCCGACAACGGCGGGACTGAAACGGGTTTTCACGCGGAGGCTCCTTTTGATCCAACGGGTTCTTTGCGTCTATTCAAAAACTCCCGCACGCGCGGATCGTCGCTGCGGTCGCGCAGCGTCCGCGGGTCACCCTCGGCGATCACACCCTTCGTCTCGCGTTCGAGCAGAATGACGCGGTCGGCGATGTCGAAGATGCTGGCGAGCTCGTGCGAGACAACGACGATGGTCGTGCCGAGCGTGTCGCGGATCTGCACGATGAGCTCGTCGAGCTTGAGCGAGGTCACCGGATCGAGGCCCGCCGACGGCTCGTCGAAGAACACAATCTTGGGATCGAGCGCGAGCGCCCGCGCGAGACCGGCGCGCTTGCGCATGCCGCCGGACAGCTCGGACGGGGCGTAATCCCCGTAACCCGCGAGGCCGACCTGCGCGAGCTTGAGCGCCACCACCTCGTCGCGCTCGCGCCGGCTGAGCTGGGTGTAGAGTTCGAGCGGCAGGGCAATGTTCTCGCGCACCGTCATCGAGCTCCACAGCGCGCCGCCTTGATAAAGGATGCCGAAGGTCCGCAGCAGTTCCTTGCGCTCCGCCGACGACGCGTGCGTGAAGTCGCGGCCAAAGTAGCGCACCGTGCCCTTCGCCGGCTGGTTGAGGCCGACGAGATTGCGCAGCAGCGTGCTCTTGCCGCAGCCGGAGCCGCCGATGACGAAGAAGATCTCCCCGCGCTTCACAGCAAACGACACATGCTCGAGGATCACGCGGTCGTCGTAACGCGCCTCGAGTCCCTCGACCTCGATGGCGAATTTTCCGGCGGCGGCCGGAACGGACACGGGGGAGGTCGGGGTTGGCGTTACCATCCGAGGATATTGAACAGCACCGCGAAGATCGCGTTGGCCACGATGATGAGGAAGATCGAGGTCACCACTGCGCGCGTTGCCGCCTGGCCGACGCCGCCCGCACTGCGCTCGGCCTGCATGCCGCGCAGGCAGCCCGAGAGACCGATGAGTGCGCCATAAGTCGCGGCCTTGATCAGGCCCGTGAACAAGTCGGACAGATCGACGAACGATTTCGTCTCGGCCCAATAAAGGTTCGCCGGGATGTCGAGGATGCCCAACGCGATCACGAGCCCGCCGAAAATGCCGAGCGCATTCGCGAACAACACGAGCAGCGGCAGCATCGCGAACAGCGCGAGGATCCGCGGCATCACGAGAAAATCCACCGGCGACACGCCGAGCGTCTGCAACGCGTCGATCTCCTCGTTCGCCTTCATGCTGCCGAGCGTTGCGGCGAACGCCGCGCCCGTCCGCCCCGAGAGCACGATCGCCGTCATCAATGGTCCCATCTCGCGCACCATCGCGATGCCGACCATGTCCGCCACGAAAATGTCCGCGCCGAACTGCCGCAGTTGCGCCGACGCCTGATACGCGAGGATCACGCCGGTCAGCACCGCGATCGTGCCGACGATCGGCAGCGCCTGTCCGCCGCTGAGCTGCATCTCGAGCAGGCAGTCGCGCCAGCGGAACTGCGCCTGCCCGCGGACAAACCGGCCGAAGCTGAACGAACATTCGCCGATCAATCGCGAAAACTCCCGCAACTCTCCCGCCGTGCCGTTGACGACATTGCCCACCGCGGTGAAAAGATCCGGCGGCGGCGGCGTTTCGGCGTTGCCCGGCGCCTTCCCGGTGCCTTCCGCCAGCATGCGCTCGAGTTGCTCCGCGCCGGCCGGCAGGCCGTGGGTCTCGAATTTCGCCCCGATCGACTCGGCACCGCGTCGCGCCTGCCGCAGCAGCAGCGGCAGCGAGCTGTCCCACTCGTCGATCGCCTCGGCTTCGATGCGCACCGTGTGCGGCATCGGGCCGCCGCTGTGCTCGCTCATCGCGGCGGGAACGAGGTCGTGCCAGGCGGGAAGCGGCTGCGTCAGCCGCCACGCGCCGCCGATTTTCACCACGAGCACGCCGTCGGCCACACGGGCCTCGGCTTGAGCGGGGGAGAAGGAATCGGGCATCGGGAGGACAATCGCTGGCCCGGGGACACGGCTCCAGCCCATTTTGTTCGCCCGGCGTGGTCGGCCGAAGCGCCGTAGTGGCCGCACGCACGACAGGCTTGGTCTATTCCCGGTGGTGCGGAGCGGGGAATCACCACCCTTGCCCCGATGAAACGGCTCCCGCTCCTCGCACTTTCCCTCCTCGCCTCCGCCTCAATGTTCGCCGCGGAAGCGCCGCCCGGCTCACTCGCCGCCGCGGTCCGCGACTACTCCGCCCACGCCGCCGGCGCCGGCCTCCCATCCGCCTATCGCGCCACGCTGGCCGACGACGGCATCATTATGTTCCTGCACGCCCGCGGACGTGCGGAACTCGACCACGCTGTGGCCAACCGTGTGTCGCCGACCGCGAAATTTTTCGCCACCCCGCTCGTGGTGCACGAGGCCGCGTCGTGCGACAGCGGATACGTGTGGGGCGATTACCGGCTGGAATTCACGCGCAGATCCACCGGCGAGCCCATCACCAATCACGGCCGCTTCGTCCAGCTCTGGCAACGGAACGCCGCAGGCGAGTGGAAACTCTTCCTCGAAAACTGGGCGCCGAAGGCCGGCGTTGCCTCCGGCAACTCGCCCGCCCTCGCGCCCGCCGCTCCCGCGCGTCTCACCGGCAGCCTGCGCGAGGCGGAGCGCCATTTCACGACACACGCCGCGCACGACGGCATCCGCCCGGCCTTTCTCGCCCATGTCGCGGACGACGCGACGATCATGTTTCTCAACGCGCACGGCCGCGCCGAATTCGAACAGGCGATGAGCGCCATTCCGGCCGACGCGCGTATTTTCGCGGAGCCCGCCCTGTTGGTCGAAGCCGCGTCGGGCGGCTTCGGCTTCGTGTGGGGTCCATATCGCTTCGCGGCCACCGTCGCGGACAAGCCGTTTTCCGCCACCGGCAAGTTCGTCACCGTCTGGCGCAAATCCCCGGACGGTGCGTGGCAAATCGTCCTCGACCACGGCACGCAGGACCCCGAACCCGCGGCACCCTCTGCCGCCTCGAGCGCGCCCGCGAACTCGTCGGATAAAAAATCCTGAGCGCCGTGCTCCCGCAGTTTCGCCTCCGGACTGGCAGAGCCTGCTTGCCGGCTATTTCCGCCTCGCGAACGCGCCCACGAGGGCAATGTTCGACGCTCCGCATGCGCTACCGCACTGTCCTTCTCGATCTCGACGGCACACTGATCGATCATTTCGGCGCCATTCACCGCTGCCACTCGCACGCGATGCGGCAGATCGGTCTGCCGGCGCCGACAATGCAGGAGGTGCGCGACGCGGTGGGCCGCGGGCTGGAGGACGCGATCGCCGATCTCGCCGGGGCGGAGAACGTCGCGCGCATTCTCCCCTATTACCTCGAGCACTGGCGCGCCACGAATCTCCAGGACGTGAAACTCCTGCCGGGCGCAAAGGAGCTGCTTGAACGCTGCCGCACGCACGGCGTCACCTGCGCCGTGTTCACGAACAAACGCGGCGACGCTTCACGCGAAGTTTGCCGCCACCTCGGCCTCACGCCGCTGGTCGCGGAAATTTTCGGCGCGGGCGATACCGCCTGGCTGAAGCCGCAGGCGGAATTCTCGGCGCATGCCGTGCGCACGCTCGGGGCCGAGGCGAGTTCGACCGTCGTGGTGGGCGATTCCGTCTTCGACCTCGCCGCCGCGCAGAACGGCGGACTCGGCTTCTTCGGCGTCACGACCGGCACGCACTCCGCCGATGAATTGCGCGCGCACGGGGCGACGCGGATTTTTCCCGATCTCACGGCGGTCAGCGCCGCGCTGTTCGGTTGAACCGCGGTTCAGGTGAGCGCCGCAAAATGCAGCGCCGCGCCAAACAGAAATCCGCCGCAGATCCCCCATCCGAGCGTCGTGCGCGGCCAGAACAAGGGCTGCAAAGCCGCGCGCAGCAGCCAAAACCCCGCCATGAGCGCGAGTGCCACCCGGCCGAATATCGAGGTAGTCCATGACTCGGCATGGAAAAGCTGCCCCAGCGCCACGGCGAAAAAGACGTAGCTGAGCATCACGTTCAGAACTTGCAGCACGCCCCGATTGATCGTCGACAGTTTCGGCAACTCCTCGCGCCAGTGAAACAATTTCCAGAACGCCAGGTGAAACACGCCCAGCGCCAAATGGTAGGCGCCCGCCGCAAGGACAAATCGTTCCGCGCTCATGGCATCGCCGGCGGTTTGGAGGCGCGCGCCCGCTCGACCTGCAAATGCAGCGCATGCAGCGCGACGAAGATGTCGCGCAGGAAAACGACCAGCGACCAGATGAGTGCGAGGATGCTCGCCGCGAACAGCGCGATCACCACCGCGCGCATTTCCCAGCCGAACAACGCCGCGGCAAACAGCGCGACGATCAATAAACAAGACAGCAGCATGCTTAACCCGTTCGCCGTCACCGCACGCCGGATCAGCAGCGAGCGGCCCCACAGGATGTCGAGTTGCTCCTCGAGGTGCCGGCGGTCGTCACCCGTCGCCATCGGCACCGTCTCCGCGAGCTGCCGCGTGCGATCGACGATGCGGCCCATGCGGTTCGTCAGCACAATCATCAGCGCGCCCATGCCCGAAATCAAAATCACGGGTGTGATCGCGAGCTGAATAATCGGCAGGAGCGAGGACAGCGATTCCATGCGCGGCAGTGTGCGACGCGGCCCCGCGCCGGCAACCGCTTATCGCGTCAGCCACACCAGCACGAACGCCACCGCCCCGGGCAGCGCCTGAACGAACAGGATCTTCCGGTTCGCCGTCGCCGCGCCAAACACGCCCGCCACGACCACGCAGCCGAGGAAAAACAACTTCACGTCCGCGCCGGACGCACCGCGCGCGAGTCCCCACACCAGCCCCGCCGCAAGAAATCCGTTGTAGAGCCCCTGGTTCTTCGCGAGCGAATGGCTGGCCGCGGCGCGTTCCGGCGTGAGCCCGAACACGCGCCGGCCATAGGGTGTGTTCCAGAGAAACATCTCCAGCACGAGGAAGTAGAGGTGAAGCAACGCGACGAGCGCGACGGAGAGGGTGGCGGCGGTGTTCATGAGCGGAGAGTCGATGGCGCGGCCGCCTCCCGGCGCCACGGTCGGTGCGGCCAGGCGAGCGCCGCGAGACAAGCGAGCAATAGCACGCTGAACTCCACGCCGTTGCGGCCCGCGCCGACCACGAACCAGCCCGCTGGCGCGTGCACCAGCACAATTCCGCCCGCCAGCACCACCGCATGGCCGCAACACGCCCAAAACACTCCGCGATTCAACAACAGCGCGGCTGCGCCCACCAGTTCGCCGATGGTGATGAGCGCGGCGAGTCCGGTGCCCGCCGGAAATCCCTTGGCCGCGAGAAACTGGCCGAACAAAAGATATCCGCCCGTGACCGCGCGATGCGCACCGTGCAGACCCAGGATCACCGCGACGGCGATGCGCACGATTTTTTCCGCCGGGGCATTCATGCGAGCTTTCTCCGAATCTCGAAGACGAGCAAGCCCGCCGCAAGAATCCCTACTCCGCCCATCGCCGCCACCGGATCGCCGATGAATCCGCTGGCGAGTCCGCCCACGACGTAGAGCAACATGCCGACGACCGGCAGCGGGTAGAGCGGCATCGCGAACTGTCCGGGTGTGAGCGGCGCGCGCCGGCGCTGGATGACTGCCGCAATCGCCGCCAGGCCGTAGAACGGCGTGAAGCCGAGAATCAAATAGCGCGTGAGCCAGTCGAATCCCGCGCCGGATCCAATGTAGAGCAGCGTCATGGTGCCGTAGAGGCCGATCGCCACCACGGGCGTCTTCCAGCGCGGATGCACCCACGCCACGGGCCGGAAAAAATGCCCCTCCTCCGCGAGGGCGAAAGCGATCTTCGGATTGCAGAGGAGCGAGCTCAGCACCGTGCTCGCGGCGCTCGCCGCGACGAACACCGTCACGATTTTCGCCGCCTGGTCGCCCAGCACACGTCCCATCGCCGTGGCCGCCAGCGCCGGCGTCGAGGCCACTTCCGCGAAACTCAACGCGTGGAAGAATCCGAGGTTCACCGCGAGATAGACCGCGAGGATGAGCCCCATGCCGAGCAGCGTCGCGCGCGGCAACGTGCGCCGCGGCGCCTTGACTTCGCCCGCCACAAGCGCGAGCCCGTCCCACCCCTCATAGGCGAACATCGTCGCCACCACCGCGAGTCCGAATCCGACGAGCAACGAGTGCTCCATCGCCAAGGGCGTCGCCGCGAATTCGCTCGCGCCTTCGCCCGAGAAACACAGCGCCACGACGGTAATGAGCGCGCCGATCTTGAACACGCCCGCTCCACCCGCGAGCCAGCCCACCGTGCGGCTCGTCCGCATGTTGAGCAGCATGATCGCCCCGACCCACAGCAGCCCGAGCACCGTCTGCGCGCCCGTCCCGAAACCGAGGATCGCCCCGAGATTGCGCGTGCTCACCAGCGTGATCGCCGCCGCCGACACTGGATTGAGAAAAATCGACGTCCAACCGAACAGAAACGCCGCGCGCGGCCCGAATGTCTGGTTGAGAAACACCACCGTGCCGCCCGACCGCGGCGTGCGCACCGCCAACTCCGCCATCACGAGCGAACCGCACAACGCGACGACGGCCCCCACCACCCAGGCGAGCAACGACAGCGTAATCGAACCGGTGTTCGCCGCCACGACGCCGGGAGACTGGAGAATTCCGACGCCGATCGTGAACGTCACGAGCACGAGCGCGGCGTTCCAGATTCCGAGATGCCGCGGCAGGCGCGATGGATCGGTCGCGGCGGGCGCACTCGAAACGACCGTGCCGCTCGCCAGCGCAGCGCGTGGTGGGTTCGCGGCGGGGTCGGCCGGAGTCATGCGCGCGACGATGCCGGTCTGCCCCGCCCGCACAAGCCGCAAGGTGCAACGCGGCGTCATGTTCCCTTACCGGTGTGCCCTTGCAGGACGGGGCCTCCGAACTTCGCCGCTCAAGGGTTCGCCGCCGTGTCCGAGTTGGACGTGCAGGCTTGCCGGCCGGACCTTTAGCGAAGGCGGATTCTTCAGCGCGCAGCTCCCTGCGCGCATTCTCCGGCGGGCACTGGAGCCGGCCCACCCGCCTTCGGCCAATGCAACGTCCGTGACACGACGGCTCAGGGTGGGCTTCGGCCTCCTCGACGCCTGTCGCCGCCGCGGGAGACCCGCCCGACATTCCTAGATCGCTGTTTCAATCATCCGACTCGCGATCTCCTTCACCAGTTTCGCGGCGACCGTCGCGGTAAAGCCGTTCACGTCGCGCACCGGATTCAACTCCACCACGTCCGCACCGACGAACGGCGCGGGCAAATTTTGAATCAGCCCGATGACTTCGCGCGTGGTCAGGCCGCCCGGTTCCCAATGCGACACGCCCGGCGCGCACGCCGGATCGAGTCCATCGAGGTCGAGCGAGAGATAGACCGGCCCGTCCAACCGCGGTCGCACGCCCTCGGCCCAGGCGCGCATCTCGATGATTTCCACGCCGAATCTTTTCGCCTGCGCGCGCTGGTGCGCCGTCAACGTGCGCACGCCGACTTGCACAAGCCGGTCGCACAGCCGCTCCTCCATGACGCGTGCGAACGGACATGCGTGCGAAAAACGATCTCCTTCAAACTCGTCGTAGAGATCCGCGTGCGCATCGAGGTGCAGGACGGTCAATCGCGCGTGCCGGGCCCGCACCGCTCGCAAGATCGGATACGTGACGGAGTGATCACCCCCGAGCGAAATCGGCCGTGCACCGGAGGCGAGCACCTGGCCGACGCCGCGTTCAATTTCCGCGCGTGTCGCCGCGGCATCCGTCCCGAGCGCGAGGTCGCCCGCTTCGCCGAGCACCCCCGGCGCGCCGAGGTTGACGCCCGCTTCGCTCCACGCGTTGCTCGACTCGCAGGCCAGCGCCGCGCGAATCACCGTCGGAGCCCGCGCAGCGCCGTTGAGAAACGACGAACTCGCGTCGTAAGGCAGGCCGAGCAGCGTGGGTTGGCCCAAAGTCACAGCCGCGACGCTGTTCCACCGCCCGCGATCGCACAAGCCGGCAAAGCCGGGCCAGCCGCGTTTCGCTATTCTTTATCATCCGCGGCCGCTCGCTTCCGAGGGATGGCGCAATTTGCCGCGCCCCACGGGCGAAAATGAATGTTAAGAAAAGAGGCGCCTCGAAGCGTTGAAAGTGGACGCGACCGCCGGATGGACACCGATCGCGCTGCAGCCGGTCCAGCGGTCCCGCCCTTCCTTCGCCGCGTCAGGATTTCGGCGTAATCTTCAGGTTCGCGATGTCGCCGAAACCCGTGACCCACAGACCGACCTTGCCCCGGCCGCGGGTGCTGAGGCGCTCGACCTCGAGACTGGGTTCGGTCGCGTCGTTGACGAACACGCGCACCCGACCTTCCTCGACCACGACCCGCGCGCGAAACCACTCGTCCGGCTTCGGCGTCGGCGTCACCGGATTCTCGAACTCTTCCGGCCGCTCGCGCCGCAAGCGGTGCCACGGCCACTCGGGCATCGCGATGTATTGGACGGCGTGGTCGCGTTTCACCGGGTTGTCATGGCCGAAATTGAACGACCGAAAATACACGCCGTCGTAGGTGGTGCCATCGACCCCGTGAAACATTACGCCGACGAAGGACGAACCGTCCGCCGCGCGGCCGCGCGCCTCGAACTCGATCGTGCCTTCCGCCAACTCCACCCCCGCGACGTAAGCTCCCGTGGTCGCGCCCGCCGTGATGGAGTTGGGACGGTCCGAATTCGCCGACTGGCCGAGCGAAGGGAACCGCGGCAGCTCCCAGCCGGCGTTTGTGCGGCCCAGCGTGGTGAGATCGGGCGCGATGGGTTCAGCCGCACCCAGTGGACCGGCAAGAAAGAAAACCAACGACCAGCGGGATATTTTCATGGGAAGTGGGAGAATCGAACGATGACAAAGATTCCCGCCAACGCGGCGATTTCGTTGCGACGAGTCCCGTCATCCGCCGCTGAGCCGCGCATCGCGCGGGTTGAATTGCGCCCGGCTTCCGGATCGACGCGCTTCACCCGAGGGCGGGCTGCGGTTCAACGGCGCGCCAGATCCGTCGCAGGCTTCACTTCGCCGCGATGACACGTGGTGCAATTCACGACGGGATTCTTGCTGTCGAGTTGCTTGAGCAGCGGCAACAATTCGCGGTTGAGCTTCGCCGTGAGCTCACGCATCTCGCGCGCCGCCCGCTTCGGACGCTGGTCATCACTGTCCCACGCGGCGGTGTCGTGGCAGTGCGTGCAGCTCACGCCGAGCGAGCGCGCGTAACCCTGGTTCATGATCGCGACGAGCCGGCCCGCGGGCACGCCTTTGAATCCCTGAATGTTTTTGAAAACCGTTTCGGCCGGCTCTTTTTCGCGTCCCGCGATCGTCGCGAGCACTTCCCGGGCGAATCGTTCCCGCTCGGCGGCGATTTCGTCCGGCGTGAGTTTCGCCGGGGAAGTCGGCGCGGCTGACGCGGCGACAGTTGCCGCGGGGAACGGGGCACGCGGCGGAATCGTTTGCGCCACCGCAGGGCCGGCGAACATTACCAACGCGCAGAGCGAGAGACGGGGTAGATTCATACGCGCACTCTGCGCGACATCGCCGAAGCGGCGAAAGCCGATTGCGCCCGACCCGGAGCGATTCGGCTCAAACCGCCGAAATTTGACGGCGAGCCGGACCGGCCAATTCAGACCGCCCCCGCGCCGCGCCGCTGAATGACGAGATTGGCTGTCATGTCCTGGACGAGCTTGCCGTCGTGGTTGAACGTGCGGCAGCGCAGCTTGATCCGCCCATGGGTCGGCCGGCCGGGAAACTCCGTCTTCTCCACGACCTCCTGCACGACGCGCAAGCGGTCGCCCGGCCGCACCGGGCGCGGAAAGCGCAGCTCCTCGATCACATGCCCGATCACGCCGCCCACGACGGCCATCTCGCCCTGCACCATCAGGCGCATACTGACCGCCGCAGTGTGCCAGCCGCTCGCCACGTGTTCGCCGAAAAACGATTGCTGCGCCGCCGCCGGATCGGTGTGAAACGGCTGCGGATCATACTGCCGCGCGAACGCGACGATTTCCTCGGCCGTCATCGCGTATTCCGCCGTGCCAAATTTCTCGCCGACCTGCAGATCATCCCAGTAACGCATCGCCGCGGAGCGTGGGTGTTTTCGCGCGATTGTCCAACGCGTGGTGCCACCCAAGCCGCCGCCGGCGCCGCAGATGACACGCTGCCGACAGGCGGCCCGAAAGCGGCCAACCGGTCGGCTTCATGTCCGTGACCCCAGACGGCGCCCCGTTACTTCTTCCCGAGCAACTCGTCCACCAGCGCATCCGCGCCGTAAACGCTGCGCATCGCTTCGATGATGCCACGCACATCCACGCTGATCGAACGGGCGCGCGCCTCGGTGAACGCGTAGTTCCACACCAGCGTCTCGATGCTGCCGTCGAAGATGATGCCGATGAACTCGCCGTTCCGATTCATCACGGGGCTGCCCGAATTTCCACCGATGCTGTAGCAGGTGCTGATGAAATTGAACGGCACGTCGGCGTTCAGCCGGCCCTTCGCCGCCGCCCAGCTCTCGGGCAGATTGTAGGGCGAGACGTTGCCGCGCTCCGCCGCGCGCTCCGCCATGCCGCCGAGCTTCGTGTAGGCGGGCACCTGGTTGCCGGCACCATCGATGCCTTTCACGGCGCCGTAGGACAGGCGCAGCGTGAACGTCGCGTCGGGCGAAACTTTGTCGCCGTCCTTCGCGTAACGGACCTTGGCGATGCGCGCGTGCGCCTGCTGCTTCGCCTCGTTCTGCTGATCGATGGTCTTGCGCGTGGCGCGGGCGAACGGCTCCATCGCCAGCGCAAGCTGCACCATCGAATCGTTCGTCTTGGCCAGTGCGGCGGCGGGCTGGCCGTAGAGCGCCTTGCGGTGTGCGACAGCGAGCACCTGCGTGCCCTGCACGAGTTCGGCCGCGCGGGCCGCAGGGGATTTGCCACCAAGCGCGGTCTGCACCGCGGGATCATTCGCTCCAAGTTCCATCGCCATGAGCGTGAGGTAGTGCTCGATCTTCAGTTTCTCCACTTCCGGGTGGATCGGCTTCGCGGAGAAGAGCGCGAGTTCGAAGGTCGTTTTGGCGGAATCGCGATATTCAGGCAGGCGCTCGCCGTTCGGCTTGGCGCCCTCGATTGACGAGCGGACGAGGTCGCGCGCGACCTTGTAGAGGTCGGAGTTGAAGAAATACGTCTCGAGGAAACTGTTCCGCACCGCGGTGCTCGCGATGACGCGCTGCGCCTCGGCGATTTTGTCCCAGGCGTCGCTCGCCCCGAGTTCCGGTTTATCCTGCGCAAACTTGCGGAGCGCGTCCTCCTCGGCCTGTTTGGCGGCAACCAGCTCCGGATCGAGCAGTCCGCCGATGCGGCCGTCATAGACCTTGCGGCTGTTTTCGATGCCGCGAATTTCGTCCTGCACCTGGCGCGCGTTTTCCTGCCCGCGTTTGGCAAAGCTGTTCAGCAGCACTTCGCGGCTCTTCATCCAGCGCAGCGCGCCCGGCACCTGGATGTCGCGCGCATATTCGAGTTCGGCCATCGTGATGAGCCGCTGCGTCGTGCCGGGATGGCCGGCGAGGAACACCAGATCGCCCTCCTGCGTGCCGGCCGGATTCCATTTCAGGAAATGCTCCACCTTCGCAGGCTGGCCGTTCTCGTAGGCGCGAAAGAGGGCGATGTCCAAATTGAAGCGCGGATACTCGAAGTTGTCCGGATCACCACCGAAGAACGCCGCCTGTTCCTCGGGCGCGAACACGAGCCGCACGTCCGTATAGACCTTGTAGCGGTAGAGGTGGTATTGCGCGCCCTGGTAGAGCACCACGACGTCGCTGCGCAGACCGGTGGCGTCGAAGGATTCCTTTTCGATCGCCGCCTTGGCGGTGTTGCGCGCGGCGAGCACTTCGGCCGGCGACATGTCGGCGCGCACGCCGGCGTTCACCTTCGCGGTGACGTCCTCGATCGATTGCAGCACGTTCAACTCGAGATCGACGCACTTGCGCTCCTCGGTGCGGGTCTTTGCATGGAAGCCTTCCTTGAGCAGATCGTGCTCCTTGGTGCTGAGCTTGAAGATCGCATCGAAACCCACGTGGTGATTCGTGATGATCAGGCCGTCCGCCGACGCGAACGAACCGGAGCCGCCGTTGTTGAAGCGCACCGCGGAACGCTGCACGTGCTCGAGCCACGCGGCGGACGGCTCGAAGCCGTAGCGCTCCTTCAATTGCGCGAGCGGCGGGTTATTCAGCAGCCACATGCCGTCGTCGGCGCGCACGATCAGTGCGGCACCGACCGCGGCCGCCAGGGAAACAATTCGCAAAACACGGGGGAGTTTCATGGGGAAAGGAGCATCGAGTAACGCGGCCGGCCGCGCGCGAGACAATCCCGTTTTGGGCCAAGCCGGGCCAATTCGCGACAGCCGGCGCATTCGCCGCGACGAACCCCCGCGGCCGCGGACGAGCCCGGGCTTGCCACCGCCGGAGCGCAGCGCAGCATCCTCGCGAGCGCATGATTCATTCCTTCATTTTCAGCGACGGCAAGCTGGTCGGTCGCGACCTCGAAGTGGAGGCGCTGCGCCTCGTTCGCGCCGACAAGGGCCTCATTCTCTGGGTCGATCTCGACAACCCGACGGACGAGGAAACGAAATCGATCCTCGAGGGCGTCTTTCAGTTCCACCCGCTTGCCATCGAGGACTGCGTCGCGCCGAGCGACCTGCCGAAGATCGAGGACTACGAGGATTACCTGTTCATGGTGACGCACGCCGTGGATTTCACGCGCAAGGAGAAGTTCGCCACGACCGAACTCGATATGTTCCTGGGCAAGGATTTCTTCGTCACCTACCACCGGCACCCGCTGCGGTCGGTCACGACGCTGAAGGACCGCGCCGCGAAAAACACCGCCCTCGCTCCGCGCGGTCCCGATCGCATCGCGCACACGATGCTCGACCTGATGATCGACAACTTCGCGCCCGTGCTCGACGAACTCCGCACGGAGCTCGAGGAACTGGAGGACGTGATGCTGCGCAAATCGACGTCGGAATCTTTCATGCAGGAGATGCTGCACGCGCGCTCGGATTTTTCGAAGCTCCGCCAGATCGTGCGCCCGCAGCGCGACGTGATCGACCGCCTCGCCCGCGGCGACTCGAAGATGATTCGCAACACGCTGCTCCCCTATTATCGCGATCTGCGCGACAACCTCGTGCGCTTCGAGGACATCGCAAACAGCTACCACGAACGCCTGATGATGGCGTTCGACATCTACCTGAACAAAGCGGCCTTCGAGGCGAACGAGGGCATCAAGTTTCTCACCGCGCTGACCGCGATCACGATTCCCGTCATGGTCGTCGGCACGTGGTATGGCATGAACTTCGAAGGCATGCCGGAGCTTCGCTCGCGCTTCGGCTACGGCGGCGCGCTCGGCGTGGTGCTGTTTTTCACGCTGCTCACTTACATCTATCTGAAGCGGCGGAAGTGGTTTTGACCTTTCGCCTCGCGCAAAGGCGCCCATCGGCGACGGGCGAGAATCATCCACGCGGTGTGATTTCCCTCCGCCCGCCCGCGTGTTCCGCCTGCGCCGGCACCCCGCTGTGCGGCCAGTCGTAACTCCCCGCTTGCGCACTGCACCGCGCCGGCGAAATCTCGCGCGATGCGCCTTCTTCCGCTCCTCGCCGCGTCGGTGGTTTTCGCCTCCACCCTCCCCGCCCAGGAAAAGCCCGCGCCCCCCATCGACCTCGGGGATGCGCAAATGCTGCGCCGCATCTACGACGCCGCGCTCGTTGACAGCCCCGCTTTCGAACAACTCCGCGAGCTGACGGAGAAATTTCCCGGCCGACTCTCCGGCTCCGCCGCCTATGAGGGATCGACGAAATGGGCCGAGGCCCAGCTCCGCGCGCTCGGCTGCGACCGCACCGAACTGCAACCCGTCATGGTCCCGCATTGGGAACGCGGCGCGCCGGAGCGCGTCGAGTTTCTCACCGCCGGCACGCGCACCCCGCTCGCCGCGCTCGCCCTCGGCGGCTCCGTGCCGACCGATCCCGCCGGCCTCACCGCGCCCGTCATCGAACTCCCGTCCGTCGAGGCGCTCAAAAATGCGGATGTGAAAGGCAAAATCGTTTTCTTCAATGGCGCCATGAACCCGCGCTACGTCATCCCCGGCCAGGCCTACGGCGAAGCCGGTGCACAGCGCAACCGTGGCCCCGCCGAAGCCGCGAAACGCGGCGCCGTCGGCGTCCTCGTCCGCTCGCTCACGCACGCGCTCGACGACCTCCCGCACACCGGCAACACGACTTACCTTCCCGACGCGCCGCGCATTCCCGCCGCCGCGTTGAGCACGCTCGCCGCGAACCAACTGAGCGCCGCTCTCCGGGCCGACGCGGAACTCACCGTCACGATGCAGATCAACTCGCGCTGGCTCCCCGACGCGCCCTCCGCCAACGTTATCGGCGAAATCCGGGGTTCCGAGTTTCCGGAAAAAGTCATTCTCGTCGGCGGCCACCTCGATTCATGGGACGTCTCGCCCGGCGCGCACGACGACGGCGCCGGTTGCATTCAATCGATCGAGGTGCTCCGCCTTCTGAAGGCGATCGGTTACCAGCCGAAGCACACGATCCGTTGCGTGCTCTTCGCCAACGAGGAAAACGGCCTGCGCGGCGCGCTCGAATATGCGCGCATCGCCGGCGATAAAAAAGAGAACCACGTCCTCGCGCTCGAAACCGACGGAGGCGGCTACTCCGCCCGCGGCTTCAACATCGGCAACGCTGCGGGCGACGCGCACCTCAAGGCCGCGCGCTTTAAACCGCTCTTCGAACCCTACGGCGTCTTCATTTTCCAAGCCGGCCGCGGCGGCGCCGACGTCGGCCCGCTCATGGCCAAGGGCAACACCGTCGCGGGCCTCATTCCCGAGGCGCAGCGCTACTTCGACATTCACCACACTCGCGCCGACACGATCGACAAGGTGAACAAGCGCGAACTCGAACTCGGCGCCGCCGCCATGGCCGCGCTCGTCTATCTCGTCGATCGGCACGGGCTGTGAGCGGAACCAATCCAACGTTGCCACGAAAAGGCCCAAAAAATCGCTCGCCGCTGAAATTCCCACCGCGCCTCTAGGCGCGCGGAACACTCCGGAGGCAGGACAAACCTTCTTTGTGCCTCTTCGTGGCCAGCTCTTCCGATTGTCTCTCTTTCGTGGTGACCCAATCCTGACCGCTCGATGAACGCCCTCCTCCGCGATCCGCGCGCGCAGCGTCTCATCGCCGCCAATCTCACGTCGTCGATCGGCTCGGGCATCACGATCATCGCCGTGCCGTGGCTGCTCGTGAACCGCCCCGGCGGTTCGCAGATCTACGGGTGGGCGACCGCGCTCACGACGCTGGCGATCTTTCTTTTCGCGCCCTACTACGGCGCGTGGGTGGATCGGCATTCGCGCAAGACGATGCTGCTGTTGAGCGAAATTTTTGGCGCCACCGCGACCCTCGCGATGGCACTGCTCGGCTTCTTCCGCGGTGAATATGCCACGTGGCAACTCGTCACCGTCTATTTCTGCGGGATGTTCTACTACACGCTGCATTTTCCCGCCAAATTCGCCTTCATCCAGCAAATCTTCGGCCGCGCGCATTACCAATCCCTCACGAGCGCGATGGAAATCCAAGGCCAGACGGCCTCGATGCTCGCCGGCGGACTCGCGAG
Organism: Opitutus sp.; assembly: GCA_013821985.1. Lineage (GTDB taxonomy): Bacteria > Verrucomicrobiota > Verrucomicrobiia > Opitutales > Opitutaceae > Didemnitutus. The sequence continues at coordinate 2,156 of PNJQ01000028.1, read as the reverse complement.
CCTGATGCTCGACCACGTCAGCCTCACCACGATCCTCCTGCTCGACGCCGGGAGTTACGCGATCAGCTTCGTGCTCCAATCGACGATTCCTTACGAGGCGACGCATCAGACCGCCGAGTCCAAGGCCGCACCCGCGCCCAACGCCTGGCGCGCGGTCGGCGAGGCGTGGGCCTGGCTGCGCGCGCGCCCGGCGCTCTCGACGTTCCTGCTCTGCTCGTTCGTGCCGTTCCTCGGCATCATGGTCGGCAATTACCTGTTCCCGATCTACGTCGCGCAAACCCTGCACGCGAGCCCCGCGGTTTATGGACGCGGTGAGATGATCTTCGCCCTCGGTGCGCTCTGCGCCGGCATCGGCGTGCCGTTCCTCACCGCGCGCCTGAACCACGCGCGAACCACCGTCGCGCTCGCCGCCGTCTTTCTCGTCGCCCTTGCGCTGCTCGTCGTTTGGCCGCGCATTGCGCCGTTTTACTTCGCGATGCTCCTGCTCGGTCTCGGCAACGCCGGCGTGCGCGTCGCGCGCAACGTCATCGTGCTCGAGTCCGTGCCCAACGCGATCATGGGGCGCGTGCACGTGTTCTTTCTCGTGGCGGAACGCTCGCTCCGGACGGTGCTCATCCTGCTCATGACGTTGCTCATCGACGTGCGCGGCGCACCGTTCTGCTTCGCGATCCTGTTGCTCGTCAACCTCGTCGTCTTCGTCGCCATGCTCCGCAGCCGTCGCGCCGCCGAGGAAGCCCAGTTCGCCGCGGCGCACTGAGCGCGTTTGCTTCGCACCCGACACTTGCCCAAGCTCGTCCCGTGACTCCGCCCCCGCGCTTCAACGTCCTCGGCACCGGCGTGCACGCGCTGTCGCTCAAACAAACCGTGACGGACTTGGTGGACGGACATGCCCGCCGCCAACGTGGATACGTTTGCTGCGCGACGGCTTACAACGTGAACCTTGCCCGCAGCAACCCGGCGTTGCGACGCGCCTACAACTGCTCGCTGTTCACGACCCCGGACGGAATGCCGTTAGTCTGGCTCGGGCGCGCCCACGGTTACCGCACAATCACTCGCGTCTACGGACCCGATTTGCTGTTCGCCCTGTGCGACGCAGGCCGCGTCGCGGGACTGCGGCATTTTTTCTTTGGCGGCGTCCCCGGCGTCGCGGATCAACTCCGGGATCGATTGTGCGCGAAATTTCCTGGGCTCCAAATCGTCGGGACCCATTCGCCGCCATTTCGCGAACTGACACCGGGCGAGTTCGCTCGCCTCTCTGCGCAGATCGCCGAATCCCGGGCCGACATTGTCTGGGTGGGATTGAGCACGCCCAAGCAGGAACAATTCATGGCGGGAGCGTGGGACAAGCTCGATGCCTCCGTTCTCATCGGCGTCGGCGCAGCGTTCGACTTTCATTCCGGCCGCGTGCGCCAAGCCCCGCGCTGGATGCAGCGAAACGGATTGGAATGGCTCCACCGCCTTGCGACTGAGCCGCGCAGGCTTTGGAAACGCTACCTCGTGCACAACCCGATGTTCGTTCTGCGAATTTTGGCACAGCGCACCGGCTTCAGAAACTACCCGCTCGATTAAAACAGATCCCCCTGCTGCATCTCCCCGCGCCGCTCGGGGTCGAGCGTGCTCATCTGCAGCAGCCACGGAATCGTCGCCGCCGCGAATTCCGGACGGCGCAACAACGTGAGCAGCAGCAGCGCACCGGCCAGAGCGTCATAGAGCGCGGCGTGGTAACGGCGGCGCCCAACCGGACAGCGCGTGCCCGCGAGCGAATCGAGTTCCGCCTGCAGTCCGAGGTCGGCCACGAGCCGCTCTAATTTCGCTGCCGCAAACTGCGGGAAGAACTGCGGCAGCAAACGGCCGGTGTCGATCCACGCGCCCCACGAATTCGTCGTGTGCCCGGCGTGCGAAAAATCCGGCACGTTGCGCGCGTAAGGCCAGACCGATTTCAAAAGGTGATTCTCCGCCGAGGCGAAGTGCGCCGCGAGCGGTCCCGACTCGCGGAGACGGGCGAAATATTCCCACTCGTCCGCGAACGGCGCATCCGCCGCGACGCTGGCCGCTTCCAAGCCATGCACCGCCACGTCTTCCGGCGCGACGCGACCGATCGCCGCGCACGTGCGCGTCCGCGTCGTCGTGATCGCACCGCCGTGGAGTGTGACGAC
>PNJQ01000027.1 GCA_013821985.1 Opitutus sp. | reverse complement strand
CCGGCACTTCAAGTTCAACATCGAGACCAACCACGCGACGCTCGCGGGCCACACCTTCTCGCATGAGATCGAAGTCGCCGCCGCGGCCGGCATGCTCGGCTCGATCGACGCCAACGCGGGCGACCTGCTCCTCGGCTGGGACACCGATCAGTTCAACACCGACGTCCGCGAGCTCACGCTTGCCATGATCTCGATCCTCCGCGCCGGCGGCCTCGGCACTGGCGGATTCAACTTCGATGCGAAGCTCCGCCGCCAATCCATCGACGCCGAAGATCTCTTCGTCGCGCACATCGGCGGCATGGACGCCTACGCGCTGGCCTTCAAGCTCGCGCGCCGGATCCTCGCCGAGGGCAAGTTCGAGCAGTTCGTCGCGGAGCGCTATGCGAGCTTCGACTCCGGCTTCGGACGCGACATCGAGACGGGCAAGGCGAACTTCAAGTCCCTCGAGAAACTCGTCCTCACCAAGCTCGGCGAACCCAAACCGCGCTCCGGCAAGCAGGAGCAACTCGAAAACCTGCTCATGCAGTATCTGCACTGAGCATCGCGCGCGGCACCCGCCGCGCGTTTTCATTTTCCCGACCGGCGGCGCCGCGCGACGTCGCCGGTTCCCATTCCCCCATCCCCACCCCATGAGCGTCCCTGTGCAAAAACTCTCGTTCGTCGAGAAGGCTGGCTACAGCGCCGGCGATGCCGCCGCGAACTTCGTCTTCATGACGATGGTTCTCTTCCAGCTGAATTTCTACACGGACGTCTTCGGGCTCTCCGCCAACGCCGCGGCCGCGATCCTGCTCTGGCCGCGCCTTTGGGACGCGTTGTTCGACCCAATCATGGGCGTGCTCGCCGACCGCACCAACACGCGCTGGGGCAAGTTCCGTCCGTGGATCCTTTGGACCTCGATTCCGTGGGCCGTCGTCATGGTGCTCGCCTACACCACGCCGCAAGGCTGGAGCATGGGCATGATGATCGCTTACGCCGGCATCACCAACACCGTCCTCATGACGCTGTATTCGATGAACAACATGCCCTACTCCGCCCTCGGCGGCGTGATGACGGCCGACCTCAACGAACGCACGAAGCTCAATTCCTACCGCTTCGTCTCGGTCAATATCGCGCAGTTCATCGTCGGCGGTTTCACGCTGCCGCTCGTCGCAAAGTTCGCCGCGGGTCACGATCGTCAGCACGGCTGGCAAATGACGATGACGCTCTGGGCCGTCCTCTGCCTCGTGCTCTTCCTCATCACGTTTCTCACCACGCGCGAACGCATCAAGCCCGTGGTCGAAACACACTCGTCGCCGAAACAGGATTTCGTCGATCTTCTGAAGAACAGCCCGTGGATCGCACTCGTCGCCTACACGATCTTCAACTTCGCGATGTTGGCCTACCGCGGCGGCGCACACTACAATTTCTATCACCACTACGCCGATAAGGCGGCGATGTTCGACTTCGTGGAAAAGCTCGGCCTCACCACCACTGAACTCGCGCGCGGTGGCGGCATGCTCGATTTTCTCGGCTACATCGTGCACGGCACGCGCGAAACCGCGGCCAATTCAAACGTCGCCGACGTGTTCAACAGCATCATCAACATGACCGGCACCGCGGTGACAATCGTGTTCATCATTCTCTCCGCCGGCCTCTCCGCGCGCTTCGGCAAGAAGGCGGTGATCTTCGGCGGCTTCAGTTTGGCCGCGCTCAACTCGTTCGCTTACTACCTGCTCGCGCCGACCAACACCTGGGGCATGCTCGCGCTCGCGGTCAGCGGATCGATCGTTTACGCGCCGACCATTGCCGTCGCGTGGGCGATGTATGCCGACGCCGCCGACTACTCCGAGTGGCAAACCGGCCGGCGCTTCACCGGCATGGTGTTCGCGACGATCGGCTTCTCGCTCAAATCCGGCCTCGCGCTCGGCTCCGCGGTGTTCCTCTGGCTGATGGCGGGACTCTGGGACTACGACACCAAGCTGCCATCCGCCGCGAACGCCGTGCACGGCTACTACGTGTCATCCAGCATCATCGTCGGCCTGCTCTTCGCGGGCGGCGCGATCTCCATCGCCTTCTGCAAATTGAACAAAGCGCTCACGCTGCAAATGGCCGAGGAACTCGCCGAGCGCCGTCGCCTCGCGGGTCTCGCGACGTAACGAGGCAGGACCGCCCCCAGCCAGTCCACGAACCCGCGCCCGCCCGCATCATCGTTCTCGCTGACGTTCCCACATCCCTTCGCTGATTAGGACCGGTGGAGCCGGTCCCTCTTAACCATGCGCGCCACGCTTCTTGCTTCTGCGATTCTTCTCTCCAGCGGCATCGTCCACGCCGCCAGTGATGCCCCGTCGGGCGGCGCTGCGCCGCCCGGCCGCTACCGCAATCTGTTCCAAGAATACCTCCACAAGTCCGACGCCGAAATCGCCGCGCGGCTCGAGACGGCGTGGACCCAACTTTTCGCCGGAGATCCCGACAGCGAACGCCTCTACTACGAAGTGCCGGGCAACATGGCCTACGTGCCCGACATCAACAATCACGATGTCCGTAGCGAAGGCCTGTCCTACGGCATGATGATCGCCGTGCAGATGAATCGCCGCGCCGAGTTCGACAGGCTCTGGAAATTCGCGCGCCACTACATGCACCACGAGTCCGGCCCGTTCCGCGGCTACTTCGCGTGGCACACGGCTTACGACGGCCGTCGTTTCAGCAACGGCCCGGCGCCCGACGGTGAGGCGTGGTTCGCCACGGCGCTGTTCTTCGCCTCGCATCGCTGGGGTGACGGAGAGGGAATCTTCCATTACTCCGCCGAGGCACAGGCGATCTTGCGCGCCATGATCCACGCGCATGAGCAGCCCGGCCGCGGACCAGTCGGCCCGATGTTCGATCCCGCGGTGAAGCAGATCGTCTTCGTGCCGACTCCGCCGGGCAATTCGTTCACCGATCCGTCGTATCACGTGCCGGCGTTCACCGAACTCTGGGCGCGCTGGGCCGCGGACGCGAGCGACCGCGCCTTCATGGCCGAAGTCACGCGCACGAGTCGCGAACTCTTCCGTCGCGCCGCGCATCCGCGCACCGGGCTGATGCCCGACTACGCGAACTTCGACGGCACACCCCGCGCGGTGCCGTGGGGCGGACACGACGATTTTCGCTACGACGCCTGGCGCACCCTCGCGAATCCCGCGCTCGACTGGTCGTGGTGGCGCACGGATCCATGGCAGGTCGAGCAATCCAACCGTGTCCTGCGTTTCCTCGCCTCGCACGGCGCGCAACTCCCCGACCGTTTCAAACTCGACGGCACGCCCGTCTCGACCGATTTCAACACGCCCGGGCTCCTCGCCATGGCCGCCGTCGCCGCACTCGCCGCCGATCGCGATGTCGGCGAACCGTGGGTGCGCCGCCTTTGGGAAGCGCCGATGCCGCGCGGGCGCTACCGCTATTACGACGGCCTGCTGACGATGCTCGCACTGCTCCAAGTCAGCGGGAATTTCCGCGTCCACGCTCCGCCGGCTGCCCCCTGATTCATTTCCGCCATGCGCATTCTGCGTTTCATTTTGCTCCTGCTCACCTTCGCCGCGCTCGCCCGCGCCGATGACGGCTACCGGCTCTGGCTCCGCTACGACCGCATCGCCGACGACGCGCTCCGCGCCCGCTACGCCGCCTCGATCTCCGAAATCGTCGTGCCGGAGAATCCGTCGCCGCTCGTCGCCTCCGCACGCGACGAACTCGTTGCCGGCTTGCGCGGTCTGCTCGGCGTCAAGGTCCCCGTCGTCTCCCGTGCCACGCGCGATGGCGCACTCGTCCTCGGCACACCGGACGATCCGTGGATTTACTCGGTCGTTCGCGAATCCGACCAGCGCGCCGCCGGGGTCGAGGGCTATCTCCTCCGCCGCCTCGCCCACGACGGCGGCCACCGCACCTTGATCGTCGCGAATCGCCCGGCCGGCGTGCTCTACGGCGCGTTCGCTTTTTTGCGTCACCTGCAACGGCAACAACCACTCGAGGGCCTCGATCTGCTGAGTGCACCGAAGATCGAACGTCGCCTCCTCAACCATTGGGACAACCTCGACCGCACCATCGAGCGCGGCTACGCGGGATTTTCGCTCTGGGAATGGTTCTATCTGCCCGACATCCGCTCGCCGCGCTACCGCGACTACGCGCGCGCCTGTGCCTCGCTCGGCCTCAACGGCACCGTGCTCACGAACGTCAACGCCAACGCCCAAATTCTCACGCGCCCCTACCTCGAGAAAGTCGCGGCGCTCGCGGAGGAGTTCCGCCCGTGGGGCCTGCGCGTTTATCTCACGGCTCGCTTCAGCGCGCCGATGGAAATCGGCGGCCTGAAAACCGCCGACCCGCTCGATCCGTCTGTTGCGGCGTGGTGGCAGAGCAAGGTCGAAGAAATCTACGAGCTCATCCCGGACTTCGGCGGCTTCCTCGTGAAGGCCAACTCCGAGGGCCAACCCGGTCCGCAGGATTACGGCCGCACGCACGCCGACGGCGCCAATCTGCTGGCCGACGCACTCGCCCCGCGCAACGGCATCGTGATTTGGCGCGCGTTTGTTTATTCGCCGAGCAACACCGACGACCGCGTCAAGCAAGCCGTGACCGAGTTCGCGCCGCTCGATGGCCAGTTCCGCGACAACGTCGTCGTGCAAATCAAGAACGGCCCGCTCGACTTTTTTCCGCGCGAACCGTTCTCGCCGCTCTTCGGCCGGATGCCGCAGACCCGCCTCGCGATCGAATTGCAGATCACGCAGGAATACCTCGGCCATTCCACGCAGCTCGCCTACCTGCCGCCGCTCTGGAAGGAAGCGCTCGACGCGGACACCTTCGCCTCCGGCCCCGGGACGACCATCGCGCGCATCGTCGATGGCAGCGTGAAGCTCCAACATCCGTCCGTCATCGCTGGCGTCGCCAACACCGGCACCGACCGCAACTGGACCGGCCATCTCCTCGCGCAGTCCAACTGGTATGCGTTCGGCCGCCTCGCGTGGGACCACTCGTTCACGTCCGCGCAGATCGCCGACGAATGGGCGCGCCTCACGTTTGGTCCCGACGAGAAAGTTGTTTCGACCCTGCGCCAACTCCTCCTCGGTTCGCGCGAGACGGTCGTGAACTACTCGATGCCGCTCGGCCTGCATCACATCCAGGCCGAAGGCCATCACTACGGTCCAGGGCCGTGGGTCGCCGACCGCCCGCGCGCCGACTGGACCGCTGTCTATTATCATCGTGCCGATGCGCACGGCATTGGCGTCGATCGCACCGCCCGCGGCACCAACGCGCTCGGGCAATACGCGCCCGAGTGGCAACGCGCCTGGGGCGATCCGCAAACCTGTCCCGACGAATTCCTGCTCTGGTTTCACCGCCTCCCCTGGGATTTCCGGATGAAATCCGGCCGCATCCTCTGGGACGAGTTGTGCCTGCGTTACCAACAAGGCGTCGATGAAGCGCGCGCCATGCAGCGTGCGTGGCACTCGCTCCGCGGCCAGATCGACGACGAGCGTTTCACTCACGTCGCGCAACGACTCGCGCGCCAAGCGCAGGACGCGCGGGACTGGCGCGACGCGTGCCTGCTCTACTTTCAGCAATTTTCCCAACGTCCCCTGCCTGCTGGCGTCGAGCCGCCCGCCCATCCACTGTCCTATTATCAGTCGATCAAGTTACGGCACGTTCCGGGCCACAACTAGTCCCACCATGAAGTCGCTCGTCCCACTTCTCGCCTTGCTGTCCACCGTGCTCTCGGCCGCCGAACCCGCTCCGGTCGCGTTTCATTCGTTCACCTACTCCGGCAACGATGCCGTATTCTCTGTGCCGCTTCCCGCGGGTCACATCCAGAATCCGATCCTCGCCGGCTATTATCCAGACCCGAGTATCTGCCGCGTCGGCGACGACTACTACCTCGTCAATTCCACGTTCGCCTACTTCCCGGGCATCCCCGTTTTCCACAGTCGCGATCTCGTAAACTGGGAGCAAATCGGCCACGTCATCGATCGACCAACGCAACTCAACTACGACGGCCTCGCCGTCTCGCGCGGGATCTTCGCGCCGGCACTCTCGTGGCACGACGGCACATTCTACCTCACGTGCACCATGGTCGGCCGCGGCGGCAATTTCCTCATGACCGCGACCAATCCCGCCGGTCCTTGGTCCGACCCGATCTGGTTCGATTTCGAAGGCATCGATCCCTCGCTCTTCTTCGACGCCGACGGCCGCGCGTGGATGCTCAACAACGGCGCGCCCGACGAAACGCCGCGCTACAGCGGCCACCGCGCGATCTGGATTCAAGAATTCGACATCGCCGCGAAGAAGCTCATCGGCGAACGCCGCGTGCTCGTGAATGGCGGCGTCGATATCGCGAAACAGCCGGTCTGGATCGAAGGACCGCACCTCTACCAGAAAGACGGCTGGTATTACCTCTGCTGCGCCGAGGGCGGCACCTCGATCCACCACTCGCAAGTTATCCTGCGCAGCAAATCCGTCACGGGGCCGTTCGAGCCTTGGGAAAAAAATTCGATCCTCACGCAGCGCGACCTCGACTCCGCGGCGCCGCACGCCGTCACGTGCACGGGCCACGCCGATCTCTTCATCGGGCCCGACAACAACTGGTGGAGCATTTTCCTCGGCTGCCGTCCGTTCACCGGTGGCAACTGGTTTACCGGTCGCGAAACCTTTCTCCTGCCCGTGCAATGGACGGACGACGGCTGGCCGGTCATTCTTCCGCCCGGTGAACGGGTGCCCTACAGCGTGAAGGCCCCGAGCGACGCGACGACGCAACCGCCCGCGGCACGAAAAACCGCGCCCGTGTGCGGCAACTTCTCGTTCACCGACGAATTCGACCGCCCCGAGTTGCCGCTGCACTGGTTCACGCTGCGCATCGCGGCCGAGCCGTGGTGGCAAATCGCGCGCGGCGAGCTGCACGTTACGCCTCGCGCGGTGCGACTTGACGACGTCACCCAGCCGCCCGCGTTTCTCGCACGCCGCGTGCATCACTCAAACTTCGAAGCGAGCACCTCTCTCGAGGCCCCAACTGGCGAAGGCGTCTCGGCCGGAATCGCCGCATTTCAAAGCGAGCCGCAACATTTCTACTTCGGCGTCCGCCGCGTGGGCGACGAGCTTGAGCTGTTCGTCGAGCGCACGCACGAACGCCGCACGGAGATCCTGGCGCGCACGACCGTTTCGTTGCCCACCGGACCGATCGCGCTGCGCATCAGCGGCCGCGAGACGAAGCTCTCTTTCGATTGCCGGCTTGCCGAGGGGAAGACGCTGACCCTGCTCGCCGAAACCGACTCCTACCCGCTCACCGTGCAAGCCGCCGGTGGCGGCATGCACTTTACCGGCGCCGTGGTGGGTGTGCACGCGCGGCTCGAGTAGCGCCGGTTTCAACCGACCCTGTTTGCTGCGCTGCTCCTCCGGACCGGTTGAAACCGGTCCAACTTCAGAAGCCGATGCTCACGCCGCCGTCCACCGGCAGCGTCACACCTGTGACGAACTTTGCCGCCGGCGACGCGAGATAGACGGCCGCCCATCCGATGTCCTCGGGCTGGCCCATGCCGCCCATCGGCGTGCGGCCGAAAATTTTCGCCTTCCGCGCCGGATCGCCGTCGAGCGCCTTGCGCGACATCTCCGTCTCGATCCAACCCGGGGCGATGCAGTTCACGCGCACACCATGAGGGGCGAACTCGGTCGAATAACCTTTCACGAGCCCCACCATCGCCGACTTCGCCGCCGTGTAGGCAATTACCAGCGGGATGCCAAAGAGCGAAGCCATCGAGCCGGTGAAGAGAATCGTGCCGTGCCTGCGCGCGATCATCCCTGGCGCGACGGCGCGCGTCAGCGCATGCGCGCCGACGATGTGCGTGTTGAGCACTTTCTGAAATTCCTCCGGCGTTGTGTCCACGGCCGGTTTCTTCAGATGAATGCCCGCGTTGTTCACGAGACAGGTAATCGGTCCGACTTGGCGCGTCACGCGTTCCACCAAGTCGGCCGCGCCCGCAAACTCCGTCACGTCGTGTGTGAACGCGTGTGCATTGGCGCCGAGTTCGGCCACGACCGCTTGCAGTTCGATCTCGCGCCGCCCAACGAGCACAACCTGCGCGCCCGCGCGATGCATTGCCCGGGCCATCGCGAGCCCGATGCCGGTGCCGCCACCCGTGATGAGCGCGATCTCGCCGCGCAGGGAAAATGCTTCTTCGAACTTCATCGTTTTTCCAAAGCTTGAATGCCGGCCTTCAGATATCCCATCGCGAACGCCATCCCCGCGTGCCATGGCGCGGCGCAGGACATTTGCGGGGCGTGGTCGGGAATGATCACGCCGTCGAATCCGTTCTTCTTCAAGATCGCGAGCACGCGCAGCACATCGACTTCGCCGTCGTCGATGAACGTCTCCTTATAGTGCGGCACCTTGTCGCGGACGTTGCGCAGGTGAACGTAGCCGATGCGGTTCTGCCGGCTGTAAGTGTCCACGACTTCGTAGATGTCACCTTCGGTCATCTCTGCCAGCGAGCCGACACAGAACTCGAGCGCGTTCGCGGGGCTCGGATTCAGGTCGAGCGCCTTCTGGTAGAGCGACGGCTGATAAACCAACCGCGGCTGTCCCCGGATAAACGGCATCGGCGGATCGTCCGGATGCAGCGCCAGACGCACGCCGGCCTTCTCGGCGACAGGGAAAACCTCGTCCGTGAAACGCTGAAAGCGATCCCACAACTGCTCGTGCGTCGCCGGAGGAATCGTGCCACTGTCGCGCGTGGGCGCCGTCGGATCGACGATCATGTTCCAGACAAGTCCGTTCGGCATCGGCCGATCATACGGACCTTCCATGCCGACCGCGGGGGCGCCGCCGCGCGCATAGTTGCCTTTCGTGCGCCCCGCGACTCCCGCGATGGAGAAATTGTAGCCGAAAATCGGGATGTCCGCCTCGCCCACGCGGCGGATAATCGTCTTCACGTTCTCGATGTGCTGCGCGCGGCGCGGACCGTCGAGCAGGATGTCGCCCCAGTGCGCCGGATCGAAATTCTCGATCGCCTCGAGTTTCAACCCCGCCGCCTCGACATTGCTTCGCAGTGTGACGAGTTCCTCAAGCGTCCAAAGCTGACCCGGATCGCCCGCGAGCCCCCAACCCCAGTCAGTGCCCGTCGGCTGGTCGTCGGGTCCGACGTGCGCGCCGCCACGGAAGTAATCGACGAGATGCGCGACCACGTGCGTGGCACCCGCCTGCTTCGCAAACGCGAAGTTCTCCGGCGTGAGCATGTGGCGGTAAAGTCCGAGGCCGAGTTTCATGGGCAAGTTCTCAGCGTTTCGCCTGTCCGCTCTCCGGCGGGCCCAGGTAGCTCGGACGCACGCCGCCGGTGTCGATGACGATGCGTTCGAGCACGACGGCCGGTGTGATGCGCCAGATTTTCAAAACGTGCGCGCCCGGTTGCTCCACGCGAACGCGCGTCGCGATCTTGCGCACACCGTCCGCGACCGCTCGCTCCCACTCCGCATCGGTGGCCTTGAGGCCGAGCGCCACATGCTGCGGCGGCTGGTCGTCGAGCGACACCGCCAGTTCCAGCGGCTGCCCGGGTTGAAAATCCCACGAAGGCGCACAGTCCAGCTCGACGCGAAACTCGCCGCTTGATCGGAAAATCACGTCGTATTCGAGTCGCGCCGAACCGGCCGACGGTTCGCTCGCCGGAGCCGTGACCGGAAGTGTCGTCACGCCGCCGTGCGTGCGCCCGAAATCACGCAACGTTCGCCATTCCACGCCGCGGCCATTGACGGCGCGGTGAAAACTCGGCGCCTCGATCGCAATGTATCCGTCGAGTTCCACGAAGCCGCTTCCCGTCACGGGCCGGTGATCCACCGGCACGACGATGACGAGCGGCACGCCGCCCGCAGCATTGCGGACGGTGATCTTCCTCTCGGTCAGGCCCGCCGGCACAGTTGCCCAATCCGCGGATACCTCCACCCGCACGCCGGGCCCGACTTCGCCGGAGGTCGTGCTCACCTTCAGCCACGGCTCGCTCGTCTCGCAGGTGAACTGCACGGGGGTCCGGCCGCGATTGAACACGTCGAACCAACGCGAGCGCGGTCCGAACGGACTGAGCGGCGGCAGTTTTGCCACCGCGGAAATCGGATAATCGCCCGGACGCGCCGCCGGATCGCCCTCGGCCGCGATCGCCAGTTCGCTGCGTTCGGTCAATTGAATCTCCGTGACCGCCGGCATCGCGTTGCGGATCGGCTGTTGCCACGTCACGTAGCCGAGATGCGTCTGATCCATCATCCGGCGCCACTTGCCATCGAGCAGCGCATCCCACCGCGCCGTGAGCGCGGCATCGTCGCGGAACAGCTCACGCGCCCGCTCCGCCAGCGCGTTAGTTGAGGCGCGGCCCTGCACGGCAGCGAGGCGGTTCAAACCCGCCATGAGATGCAGTTCGTTGACGATGCGGCTCGCCTCGATCGGATGCAGCACGAGCTGGAAGAATGCCGCGCGCGCCTCGGCCGGGAGCACGGCTTCGGTCTCCTTCGCGCGCTTCTCCAAATTGCGCCAGTCGCGGAAGACCCGCTCCACCTCGCGGTAGTTGACCGCGCTGAACGTCGTCGGCTCCAGCATCTCCGGTTTCCGTCGCCCGTTAAGTTTCGTGTAGCCGTTGATGAGTGCGGCGATCTCCGTGGCGTGCGCGTCGCCGAATTGCCGCGCGGCCCACGCGCGGGAGTAGTCGTTGAGTTGCTCGTAGCCGATCGCCTCCGGACGCCACGCATAGGTGAGGAAGAATTCGATGGGAAACTCCATCGGCTTCAGGTCGCCGACGTTGACGATCCAGATGCGATCCGCGCCATACGCGTGCGCGAGGTGCATTTGCTCCCAGATTTTCGTCAAAGGAACCGTGTTGAGCCACTTGTAGTTTCTCGGACCGCCGACGTAATCGAAGTGATAATAGACGCCTGCCCCGCCCGGCCGTGCGCGCTCCTCGGCGGTCGGCAGGCGGCGAATGTTGCCCCAATTGTCGTCACACCACAGCAGCGTCACGTCGTCCGGCACGCGCATGCCGCCCTCGTAATACGCCTGCACCTCCTTGTAGAGCGCCCAGAGCTGCGGCACCTGCTCGGCGGGGCGGCCAGTTTCTGCCCGCAAAATCTTCCGCTGATCGGCAACGATTTTTTCGAGCAGCGCGATGTTCGTGTCCTCCGACATCGCCTCGTCGCCGTCGCCGCGCATGCCGATGGTCACGATGCTCTCGAAGGCGCGGTTGCGACGGATGCCATCGGCCCAGAATTTGCGCAGCACGTCACCATTCTTCGTGTAGTCCCACGGTCCGCTGCCGTGGCGTTTCCATTCCTGTTGCGCGCGGAGCATCGGCTCGTGGTGCGACGTGCCCATGACGATGCCGTATTCGTCCGCAAGGCGCGGATTGGCCGGATCGTCCTCGTTGAACGCGTTGTTCCACATTGCCGGCCAGAGGTAATTCGCGCGGAGTCGCAGCATCAGTTCGAAGACCTTCACGTAGAATTTTGAATTCAGTCCGCCGAATTTCTCCTGCGCCCAGCCGGTCAGGGCCGGCGCCTCATCGTTGAGGAAAATGCCGCGGTATTTGACCGTCGGCCCGGGCTCGACGTGGCGCCCGGGGGAGACGCTGAGCGTGTCGCGCCGGGTGACCGGCACGTCCGCCCACCAATGCCACGGCGACACGCCCATGCGCTGCGAGAGTTCGTAGATGCCGTAGATCGTCCCGCGCTTGTCGCTGCCGGCAATGACCAGCGCGCGCGCCACGCCGGGCACCGGCTGGTCGATCGTCTCGATTTGGAACGCCTCCCAGCGTCCGCGGATCGCGCTCACGTCGAGTTTGCCGCGCGCGACGAGTTCGTCGATCACCGCGCTTCGACCGACGGTGCCGATCAGCACCACGTTGCGGCCCTGCGGCGCGGCGCGACCGAGCGAAGGCGCGTGCCCCGTGACCCGTTCGACATCGTCGCGCAAATCGCCCGTTGCGCGACGCACGCCCGGCCAGTCGTTTTCGGCGATAAAGATCGGCGCCACGTGTTTTCCTTCTGCAAGCGCGAAGCCACCTTCAACGGCCGCGAACGTCACTCGCGCCGGATGCATCGCGGCGTGCAGGCCGGAGAACGTGAGGAACTCGCAGCCTTGGCGGCGCAGTTCGGCGAGAATCGCCGGAAGCTGTTCGTGTGTTTCCTTCCGCCATTCATGAAACAGGATTACCGAACCGTCGCGGACGTTCGTCGTGGCAAGGCGGAAAATCTCCGCGGCGCTCACGTTGCGATCGTAGTCCTTCGACACGACGAGATGCTGCGGCTCGTAGAGCGAGATGCCGGCACGCGCCACGGCGGCACGCACCCGGTCGTCCACTTCGAGGAATGGCGGCCAATACCAGCGCGGCGCGACGCCGATGGTTTCGGTAATCTTTCGCTGCGCGTCCGCCACCTCGCGATCGAGCCGGGCGTCGCTGAGGTCGCGCGCATGCGCGTGGGTCTGCGAGTGGTTCGCGATTTCGTGACCGGCCGCGAGAATCGCCTTCGCCGTCGCGGGATTCTCCGCGACCCGGTCGCCCACGAGCGAAAAGGTCACCACGACCTTTTCGCGGGCGAGCAGTTCCAACAGCGGAACAGCGTCCGCCGGCACCGGACCGTCGTCGAACACGAGGGCGACGCGCTTCGCGGACAACGCGAAGCTCAGCGTTGCGCAGGACAGAGACAAAAGCAGCGGCAGGAAGACGTGGAATTTCATGGCGGCTCAGCGATAGCGGTAGAGCTTCACGCGCTGCAGCGCGAAGCGACCGGGTTCGAGGCGCACATGGCGGCCCTGGTGGGTTTGGTCGCCGTTGAGCCAGCGGAGGTGTTTCCACTCACCGTTTTCGTAGCGGCCTTCCGCGCAACTCAGGATGCCTGCCTGCGAGCCGGGCTCCGTCGAGGCGAACGTGATCGTCAGTCCGATGCCGGCGAAAAGAAATTCGTCAGCGCCGAGTTGAATCATCAATCCACCGGCCGGAGCCGTGCCCGCGCGGCCGCCGGCGGCGAGCGCGGAATTTTCCGCGCCGATGACGACCGCAAGTCCGTCGGCCAGCTGCGGCGGCGCCGCGCGCTCGAACGACGCGCGCATGATCCACTTTCCCATCCGCACTTGCTGCGGCTGTTTCGACTCGAGGCTCTCCTGCAAGAATCCCGCCGTCACTCCGCGTCCTTGCTTCTCGGCAAGCAGCGGCGTGAGTTGCCGCACAAGGTCGAAGCTGGCCGCGAGGTAGCCCGCGGCGGGCTCGGTGTTCGACTCGATGGCGAACGGACAAAACCCGATCGCATCGAGCTGGCCGAACGCGTAGAGCGCATTGACCGCCGCCTCCGGACTGCGCAGCGCTTCGGGAATGAAAAGCGGATTGCCGCTGCGCGTGTAAGCCTGCGCCCAGTGGCTGAAATTCTGAAAATAGATATCCGGTGCGATGAAATCGAGCGCCGGCGCGGCAGCGCGCCAAACATCGATCAAATGCGGCAGCGGACCCGCGCTCGGATACTGCCCCGGCTGATAACCCGGCCGGATCAGCGCGGCATTGGCGAACATTGGCAGTGCCAACTCGGCTTTGCCCGCCGCGGTGATGGTTTGGACGTAGGCGGCAAAATACCACGCCATGAAGACCTCTTCGCTCGCCGGCGTGCTGCCGAAGACCTCGGCCCAACTGCCCGCGGTTTTGCCGCCTGCGGCATTCCACGTGGCGGCCAGTTCGGGCGCGAGTGACGCGCGGTGCTTTGCCAGATAATCCATCAACGCCGTCGGCACTGGCGCGGCCCACGCTCTCTCCGCTTCCGGACTGCGGTCACGCGCCTCGGGGATCATGCCGATCTCGTTTTCCACCTGCACCATGATGACGGTGTGCTGCGGATCGACCGACTTGAGGTGCCGCATGAGCGCCGTGAAGGCGCGCGCATCGGTGTCGCGATTCTCGGGGTGAAACGGCGAAAGAATTTCCAAGCCGCGGCCGGCTGAATCCTGCGCGCGCGGGAAACGCGCCTGATCCGCTTTCACCCATGCGGGCGCGTAGCACGACATGCTGTTCTTCCACGAACCGAACCACAGCAACACGAGACGCATGTCGTGGGCGCGCGCGTCGGCGAGCAGGCCGTCGAGCATGGCGAAATCGAATTTTTCCTCCGCCGGCTCGATCACATCCCAATAGATCGGCGCCACCACGGTGTTGAGGTTCATTGCCTTCAGCTTCGGCCAGAAGCGCCGCAGGTAATCGGGCTCCGCGCTGGAATTGCCGAGTTCCCCACCCCGCACGAGGAATGGTTGGCCATCGACGATCAGCTGTTTCGCACTGCCCTGCGCGCGGAGATGCGGCAGCTCCGCAGCGGGACCGGCGAGCGGCAGGAGTAGGCAGGCGAGGAGCAAGACAGGCTTCATGGAAATTCAATTTGGACTTTCACGCTAGTTGGGCGCATCGCGCACGCATAGTAGAAAGCTGCGACAGAATCGGCGAACGCGTAGCGGTCGGTAATCAGCGGCCGCACCTCGAGCTTGCGGCTGGCCATCAGCGCGAGGGCGCGCGGAAAAACGTGCGCGTAACGAAAAACGGTTTCGAAGCGCACTTCCTTCACCTGCGCCGCCACCACATCGAATGCCACCGGCGCGCCGGGCATGCCGATGAGCACAACGCATCCGCCGGGGCACACGGCATCAAGCGCCTGCGCGCAGGATTGCGGCAGGCCGACCGCGTCGAACACCACGTCCGCGCCCCACCCACCCGTGGCGCGACGCACCACGTCACCGAGCGCCTGCTCGCGCACGTTGACGGGAAGAATCGCGCCGAGCTTCGCGGCAATATCCAGTTTGGGCACCTGCACGTCGGTGATGATGACTTGCGAGCAGCCGCCCGCCAGCGCGGCGAGCGCGGTCAACGTGCCGATCGGTCCGGCGCCGAGCACCACGGCGATATCGCCGGGTTTCAGACGGGCCTTGTTCGCGGCGTGCAAACCGACCGCGAGCGGCTCGACCATTGCGCCTTCGCCAAACGTAACGTTGTCGGGCAGCCTGAAGGTGAACGCTGCCGGATGCACCACGTTCGGACGCAGGCAGCCGTGCACCGGCGGCGTCGCCCAGAAGCGCACCGCGGGATCGAGATTGTAGAGCCCGAGTCGCGTGGCGCGGCTGTTCGGATCAGGAATGCCCGGCTCCATGCACACGCGCTCGCCGATGTTCAGCGTCGTGACTGCCGACCCGATTTCAGTAACGACGCCGGCCGCCTCGTGGCCAAGGATCATCGGCTCGCGCACGACGAACGGCCCGATTGCGCCGTGCTGATAATAATGCACGTCGCTCCCGCAGATGCCCACGGTGCGGATCGCCACGCGCACGTCATGCGGGCCGAGCGTTTCCGCGAGCGGGAACTCGCGCAGCGCGAGTTGCTTCGTCTGCTCGAGCACGAGCGCCGACATGGCAAGAAGTCGCGTCAGGCGAACTGAAGATTAGCGGTGACCGGGGCGGGAGCGCCGAGGGCCTGCGCGCGCGGACCGGGCGACGCGGAACCGACGAAGATTTGGTAGGCACCGGTGCGCCAGACGCGTTCGCCCCGCCCATCGACCTGGCGGAGCGCGGCGGGCGCAAAGCGGAAAATCACTTCCGCCGACGACCTAGGTGCAAGGTCGATCTTCGCAAAATCGATCAGGACTGCGCGGGGTGTCTCCGACGTTTCGGCCGGCGGGACGAGATAACACTGCACCGTTTCCTTGGCGGCGATACCACTGAGGTTCCGCACCGTCGCCCGCACTTCCAGCGGGTCGTCGCTTGTCAGCCGGGAACGCGACAAGGCCAGCGCCTCGTAGCCGACCTGGGCGTAGCTCAAGCCGAAGCCGAACGGATAGAGCGGCTCAGTCGTGGCGAACCGATAGGTGCGGCCGCGCATCGCGTAATCATTGAATGCCGGTAAATCCTCTGTCCGTCGCGGCACCGTGACCGGCAGGCGGCCGGATGGCGCCACGTCGCCCCAGAGCACATCCGCGAGCGCTGCCCCGCCCTCGCAGCCGGCATACCAGGCGTAGATCACGGCGTCGGCGAGTTCGTGTTCGTCCGGGATCGCGAGCGCGCTCCCGCCAGTGAGCACGAGGATGAGTTTGCTGGAATTGCGCCGCAGTTCCTTGAGGAACGCGCGCTGGTTTTCCGGCAGTTCGATGCGCACGCGGTCGCCGCCGAGCGGTGAAGCGATCGTGTCGCCCTCCTCGCCCTCGAGCGTCGGATCGAGCCCGAGCACGGCAACCACGACATCGGACATCGCCGCCGCCCCGAAGGTGTAGTTGATGCCCGGCGCGCCTTCCTGCGACAGCGGGCAGCCCGGACGATATTTTACGCGGCAGCCTTCGGGAGCGCGCGCGACGAGGCCTTCCATGAACGTAACGATCCGCGCGCTGACGCCGTAATAATTCCCGAGCATCGCGCCGATATTCGCCGCCGTCGGGCCCACCACCAGCACGCTGCGTGGATTCGCCGTCAGCGGGAGAAGATTGCCCGTATTTTTCAGCAGCACGAACGACTCCGCCGCGGCGCGCCGCGCCAGCGCGCGGTGCGGCGGGCAATCGATTACGCTCTCCGGAATTTTCGTGAACGCGACGGATTCCGGCGCGTCAAACATCCCTAGCTTGAATTTCGTCGCGAGCAACCGGCGCAACGCCGTGTCGATTTCCGCCTCGGTGATCTGTCCGGCGCGCACGGCGAGAAGCAAATCGTTGTAGGTGCAGCCGCAGTTGAGATCGCAGCCATTACGCACTGCGAGCGCGGCGGACTCAGCCGAGTCGCGCGTGACCTGATGATGCCGGTGGAAATCGTCAATCGCGCCGCAATCGCTCACGACGTGACCTTGGAACTCCCAGCGCCCGCGGAGCACGTCGCCGAGGAGAAACTTGCTCGCGCAGGCCGGCTCGCCGAGCACGCGATTGTAGGCGCCCATCACGGCTTCGACGCCGCCGCGGACGAGCTTTTCGAACGCGGGCAGGTAGGTTTCCCAGAGATCCTTCGGTGACGGACGCGCGTCGAACGAGTGCCGCTCGTCCTCCGGACCCGAATGAACCGCAAAATGTTTCGCGCATGCCGCGACCTTCAAGTGGCGCGGATCGTCACCCTGCAAACCGCGCACCATCGCGAGACCGAGTTCGCCGGTGAGAAACGGATCTTCGCCGAACGTTTCCTGCCCGCGGCCCCAACGCGGATCGCGAAAAATGTTAATGTTGGGCGTCCAGAACGTGAGTCCTTGATACTGCTGCCCGTGGAATCCAGCCCGCGCGGCGGCGTGGTGCTTGGCGCGCGCCTCGTCGGAAATGGTGCTCGCCACGCGGTGGATCAGCTCGCGATTCCACGTCGCGCCGAGACCAATCACCTGCGGAAACACCGTGGCGCGGCCATTGCGGCCGACGCCGTGGCAGGCTTCGCTCCACCAATTGTAGGCGGGCAGCCCGAGCCGTTCGACCGCGTGATTTTCGTGTCCGAGCTGGTTGATCTTCTCCGGCAGGCTCAGTCGCCCGAGCAAATCGTCAACGCGCGCTTCGAGCGCGGCGTTCGCATCCAGGTAGAGCGGAGTGGTGGCGACGGAGGTCATGGAAAGTTGTGTTTCAGCGGACAAAAAAATCGAGATCGACTGTCTCCGCGAGTCGGCGAAGTCCGGCGACCGAGAGATGCAGGTGATCGCCGGAATCGAATTCGGGTGCGAGGCGTGCGGGTTCGATTGCGTCGCGCACGGCCGCGTCGAAATCGACGACAGCATCGAACCTACCCGCCGTGCGGATCCAGGCGTTGGTCTCCTGGCGGATCGCTTCGCCAGCGGCGTCCCAATAGAAGTCCGCCCCGGCGTAAGGCGTGATGGTCGCGCCGATGATCCTCAATCCGGCGGCGTGAGCGCGCGCGATAAGCTGTTCGTAGCCGGCGATGAGATCCGCCGCGGTCGCGTGGGGCGCGCCGGTTTTCCGGGCGTCCCGACCGGTGCCGATGTCGTTTATGCCGTGATAAACGAGGAGCCAGCGCACGCCGTTCTGGCCGAAGACGTCGCGGTCGAGGCGGCGCAGTGCGCTTTCACCCACGCCGTCGCGCAGGAGGCAGTTGGCGCCGATACCGAGATTGAGCACGCCGAGCGGGCGCGCGTTTGGTTGCGCCTGGAAGCGCCGGACAAATTCGTCCGGCCAGCGGTTGTTGCCATTGGTCGTCGAACCGCGGCCGTCGGTGATCGAGTCGCCGAGGATGGCGAGCGCGGCGGCGTCCGACGCGGCGGTGAAAACTTCGAGCGCATTGATGAAATACCAGCGCTCGAATTTCTGCGCCTCCGGCAGTGCCGTGGCCGTGAGCGCGTCGCCGGGTTGGAGATAGGACGTCGTGCGCGCACCGGGGTGCGCGGTGAGAGTCGCTGGCACTTGTTCGAAATAGAGGGAGATCGCGACATCCGCCTGGGGCGCGAGCGGGAACGAAAGCGGATCGGAGACGACAGATTTGCCCGCGGGAATCGTGACGGCTGTTTTCCCACCGAAAGACACCGCGCGGTCGGAGCCCGGTTGGATGCCGCCGTGCGGTGCGGCGAGGGCGAGATGCGCACGGTGCAGTGCGAGCGGTTCAGCGCCGAAGGCGTTGGAGAGGCGCAGGCGCACGGTGTCCCCGCCCAGCGACACGTGCACGATCTGACGCAGAGTTGCGTCCGCGAGCGCGAGATTTTCCTTGGTTGCCGGCTCCGCGAGTGGCGCGGTCGCCCAAGTGCCGATCCACCGCTCCGCCCCGGACGTCGTCGCCAGCCCTGCGCCGAGCGCGAGGGCGAGGGCGAGGCAGAGCCACGCGAGGGGGCGGATTGATGGGGCGAGGACTCGCATGCGGCCGGCGGAGAAAGCTTAGTTCAATGGGGCGCGCTGCCAATTTTTCTGTTTCTCACGCGGCGGCGGCGCGGCGCAACGCGAGCGGTGCAAAGACGCCGAAGCCCGGCTCTTCCCCCGAAGAGCCGGGCTCGGTCACGTCAGAACGTGAACGTATTGGTCAGATAAATTTCCTGACCGGGAGCGATGCGGGCCGACGCCCACGTGCGGCCGTCGGGCTGCACGGAGACGGGGATGAGCCGGTCCTTGTCGAAGGCATTGCGGATGTTGAGTTGGACTTTCCAGTTCAGCTTCGTGCTGAGCTTGCGCTCGTAGCTGGCCCAGAGGTCGAGCGCGTCTTCGGACGGTCCGTAGTAGGGTTGGCTGAGGTCGAACGAGAAGGAGTTGCCCGCCGCGATGACCGGGTAGCCGATCACGACCTTGTCCTGCCAGCGGTAACTTGCGCCGACGCCGACGCCTTTGAGCATGCCTTGACGGAACGAGTAGTTCGAGACGACGTTGTAGCGCCAGCGGCGGAGTTCGGAGGCGGAGGCGCCTTCCTGCAGCTTCATCAGCGTGTAGGGTCCGAGCCAGCCGTTCCAATTAATGCGCATCGTGTTGGCGGTGGGACCGCCGGAGAATTGGCGCATTTCACCGGCGGGGCCGGCCATCATCTGAGTGATGAAGTTCACGAATTCGACGGTCTCGGCGGAGCCCACGTTGGTGCGGGTGGCGTCGGTCTTGGCCGCGTTAACGGCGATGCGCCAGTTGCGGGTGGGATTGGCCGTGAACTCGAACTCGTAGCCCTTCGACATCGTGTCGGAGGTCATCGTCATGCCCGGAGGCGGACGATCGGGCGCGTAGGGCTGCACTTCGGCGTTCGTCGGGCTGTTGAGATTCGATGGCGGAGTGAATCCCCAGGCTTGGTAGAACTTCGCAGGGAGCCACGCTTGAATTTGGTTCCAGGCGGCGATCGATGCATTCTCGCGAGCCGTGGCCTGGTCCTGCGTTTCGTTCGTGTCCGGATCGAAGTTGTAGCGCCATTCGTTCGAGCCGTTGGCGGTGTCGAGCGTGTAGGCGTTGAGGTTGTAGAGGAAGACGTTCCTCCAACGCAGGCCGTGCACGATGATGTTGCCGAGGAAGTTCATGTTGCCGACCTGCGTGCTGGCGTCCTTGACCGACGCCTCATACTTCACGATGCGGAGCGAATACTTGTTGTCCTTGGTCGAGAGGAGCACGCCGTAGTCCTTGGTCTCGCCGGTCGGATTTCCGATGACGTCGCCATACATGTTGCGGCGGGTGCCCGCGATTTCGAAGTTGTCCGAGGCGTTGTAGGACACGCTGAGATTCAGCGGCAGGAAATCGTGTTTTCCGAGGAGGCGGTTCAGATGCAGCACGGCGCCCTTGCTGAGGGAGTGGTGCTTGAACTCGCTGGCCCACGCGTCCGGCAGCGAATAGGCGGCGTCGGTCATGACGAGGGTCGAGCGCGGGCCGGTGTTGGGTGCCGAGCGGTCCTTGCCTTGCACGGTATCATAGCGCCAGCCCACGGTGGTCACGAGGGCGTCATCCCACCAGTAGCCCTGCCAGGAGCCCGCGTAGGACTTGGTCCGGCGATAGGCCTTGTTGGCGTTGCGGTAGAGATTGTCGCCGTCGTTGAACCGCAGGACGTCGTAGTTGAAATTGCTGTTCCAACCCACGTAGTTCGCGGGATTCGAGACTTGGGTCGTCGCGTCGTTGTTGAAGGCGTCCGCGAGCGAAGAAGGAACCGTCCACGGAGCGTTGAAGGCCACCGAGGAATTCCAAGTCGTGTTGAAGTGGTAGAGCGCGCCGTCGTTCATGACGATCGGGGCGTTGATGCCGGGTAGGTTCGCGCCCGAGGCGCTGGTCGAACTCGCCAGCGAGTTGCCGAGATAAACGACGCCGAGCGGCGGGCGATCCGAGAAGGCCAGTGGGACGGTGGAGTAAGCATCGAAGGCCGCGGACGAAGCGTAGAGCTGCCAGGTGCGGGATTCGGAGCGGTATTTCTCGCCGCTATAGACGCCGTTGAAGCGGTGCTTGCCGAGCAGCTTGCGGAAGAACGGACTGTCGAGGAAATCTTCGGAGCGAAGTTCGCCGAACAGGGAGCCGCGCATGTATTCACGCTCACTGGAATAGGACTGGCCACCCGGGTTGCCCTGCACGAAGGCGCGGCCGGCGTTCGGGTTGCTTTGCAGATCCTGGAAGGCGCTGAGGATATCGATGTCGAGCGTCGGCGCCCAACCGAGGAAGGATTGGTTCGAGCGATCGTATTCCTGATAATCGAAGTTCAGTTCGACGCCCAGACGATTGCCCCAGCCGGTTTGGGAAAGCGTGATGTTGTAGGCGTCCCAGTCTTCCTTCTCCGACTTATTCGGGCCGTCGATGAGATTGTCGTAGAAATTGAAGACAGACGGGTCGAGCAGTGATTGCTCGCGGTATTGGCCGTATTGATAACCGGGCAAACGCGCGCGCGTCGCGAAGTCTTGCATGCTCACGAGCGAGTAGAACGGTCCCGCGTAACGCCGGCCGATGATCGCGGCGTTGTTCGTCCGGACCGTGCCGTCGGTGTTGCGCGCACCGTTATTCATGAACCCGCCGTAGATGCGCTGCAGCTGGCCGGTCGCACCGTCGAAGAAATAGAGCGGCTGCTGGTCGGTGCCGCGACCGCCGACCCACGGAATATAGTCCGGGTCCGCGGCGCGGGTGTAACCGCGATTGTCGCCCCCGATCGGAGGATTATCTTCGCGTTCCGCATTGTAGGGATTCGAAACGAGCAGTCGATTCATGCCGCCCATCGGGTCGTTGGTCGCCCGGAACCACGGGGAAAGACGGTCGTTCGGCGGGACAGTGCGCGGCCGGTTCGCATCGATCGAGCCGTGTTCATATTTCGCCCGGATGCTCGTGTGGAAATCGTCGCGCTTGAAAAGCTTCGGCTCGTAACGAATGGCACCGTAAAGGCGGCTGTCGTCCTCGAAGGCCGGATCCTGCTGGAACTTCTCGCGATCCCACAGACCGGAGAGACGGATGGCGAGCGTGCCGGGGATCACGTTTTGGTTGATGTCCAACGTTGCCCGCTGGCTGCCAAACGAACCGAAGCGCCACTCGACCTGATTCTGGTCGCGGAACTCGGCGTTGCGCAGCGAGGCGTTGATGATGCCGGCGGGCTTGCCGAGGCCGAAGAGAATGGAATTCGGTCCGCGCTGGATTTCGACGCGATCGATGTTGAAGCCGTCCCACGGAATGTCGGTGACAAAGAAGTCGCGGGTGTTGTCCGCCGCGCTGAGGCCGCGCACGCGATTGTTCGTGTGCGGCGAGGCCAGCGTGGACGTTTCGTTCACATCCGTGCCGTTGCCCAGGCCCGCATAAGTCGAGCGCGTGCCACCAACCTCCGAGTTCGTCGTGTATTGGAGCAGCGTCGTGTTGTCGGTCGCTCCAATGTCATTCATGAAATCCTTCGTGATGACCTGAATCGCCGCGCCGACGTCGCGCAGGTTGGTGCGGATGCGGGTGCCGGCGAGCGTTTCGGTCGCTTGATAGCCGGTGTCCCGTTCGGCTTTCACCTCGAACGGGGTGAGCATGATCGGCTCTTCTTCCGGGCTGGTCGCGGGAGGAGTCGGGGAAGGAGCCGCGGTTTGGGCTCCGAGTTGCGCGCTCGCAAGCAACAGCGCGGCAAGCGTCAATCTACACGGGGTTTTCATACCGATGCGGGGGTCGCACTACAGTTGGGTGATAACAGCGGCGAGCCGGCAGGCGCTCGCACTTGGTGAGGATTTAGGGACTGACGTTGTGCGCGTCAGCGAGGCCGGGCTTAGCCGCTTCACCGGAGCACCGGCAAACGCTGCGCCAGTCTAACACTAGACTCCAGCGCGCATTTGCCGCCGTATTCCCCGATCTCCGGGCACAAAAAAAGCGCCAGTCCCGCTGGCGCTTTGCAAAGTCCCGAGCTGATCCCCGTTTAGTCGCGGCGACCGCCGGCAATGATCATGAGAATGTGGAGCAAGCTGCCGAGCGAGGCGACAAAGCCCGCGACGTAGGTCAGGGCTGCGGCGTCGAGGGTATCGTTCACTCCGGGCATTTCGTCGCGTTCGACGATGCCGAGATTGACGAGTTGGAGCTTCGCACGACGCGTGGCGTCAAACTCGACGGGCAGTGTCACGAGTTGGAACAAGCAGATGACCGCGAGGGCCACGGCGCCGACCGTGAGGAAAATGCCGCCGAGTTCCTTGGCGCCGAGCAGAATGCCAGCGATGATCAGGAACTGCGACGCTCCGGCCGAGATCTGCGTGGCGGGCACGAGCGTCTGACGGATCTTCATCATACTGTAACCAACCTTGTGTTGGATGGCGTGGCCGGCTTCGTGGGCGGCGACGCCGAGCGCGGCGAGGCTGGTGCCGTCATAATTGTGTTCTGATAGCGCGAGGCGGCGGTGCATCGGGTCGTAATGGTCGGTGAGCTGGCCCTCGACGCGCACGATTTGCACGTCGTGAACGCCGGCGCTTTCCATCACGGCGGCAGCGGCCTCCCGGCCCGTGATGTGCCCGCGCGACGCGATGCGGACGTTCTTGTTGTAAGCGCTCGACACGCGCATCTGCGCGTAGAGACCGAAAAGCATCGGAACGATGATGAGGATGATCCAGATGAGCATGGTGGGAAAAGTGGAACGTTAAGATTGCCGGGCGGCTCCGAATTTCCAGAGAAATTCCGCGGGCTGGAAAGGCGCAAACGGCTTGTAATCTCGGCCGCCTACCAGCGGCGGACCACGCCGAACGCCACTTGCCGGCGCGCCGACGGCACCGCCGGCACCTCCTGAAAATCGCTTTGCCATACGTTGTCGGCGAGCACGGAGAATTCCCACCCCTTCAGCGCCCCGGGCGAATAATACAGACCGAGCGAAGAGAGCAGCGCCGTGTCTCCACCGGCCGAGCGGAGCGGATTTGGCTGCTGCACGCGGTATTCGTTGTCCGAACGCAGTTCGAAGCCCGCGCCGATCCGCCACGTCAGTGCGGCCGTGAGGCGATGGCGCGGAAAGTTCAGCGCATAGAAACTGGCGTCGATCAGGGCGTTGCCGTAGTCGCTGTGTTTCGCGAACCACGTGTAGCCGAGGACGATTTCGTAGCGCTCCACGCGCCGCGCGGCAACGAACTCGACCCCGTGTGTGCGCACGTCCACCGCGTTCGCAGTGCGCGCAACGACGCCACGACGAAACGTCCAATCCACCAGATCGTCGTCGTCGCGCTGGAAAGCAGCACCCTCGATCTCCCACCCTTGCCAATCGGCGCGCGCCCCCACTTCGAGGTTCCGCGTGCGAGTGCGGCCCAGGTTCGGATTTCCCCGAAAGAGGCCGGAGGTCGCCGCGGAGTTGAGGGCCGTGTAGGTGGGAAGTTGCGTCGCCTCCGAGAACTCGGCGTAAACGACGGTCCGACCGCGCCGCCAGGTGAGCCCGGCCAGCGGTGACCATTCGGAACCGTCGCGATTCGAACGGTCGTAACTGGCACCGGCGCGGGCCGTGAGCGTCGCTCCGCCGCGATCCCACGCGACTTCCGGCACCAGAGACACCTTCGCCATCGAGCGATCCATGTAGCGGCCAAACGTCAACGCCGTTGAATCGAGCCGGTCACGCGCGAAATCCACCGCATAGTTTACGGCGCCGCGGCCCAGAATTCTCCGACCGGAGACCGCCGCTCCGCGCAGCCAAGTTGTGTGCAGAAACGGATTGGAAGCGCCCGGCACGGCACGGTTGAATTCGTAGTCGTCCTTGTTGCGCCGCCAAAACGCAGCAGCGGAAAATTCGTTGCCGGCCGCATCGGCCCAGCGGTGATTCAACAGCAGCAGGGCCGTCTGAAGATTCTCCGATTCATTGAAGCCGAATGGCGTGTAGAGATTGGGCCACGCGAAGAATTTCCGCTGGTATCCGGCAAACAAATCCGTCTGCGATTCCATCCCGCGCCATTGGAGACGGCCGGCGATGCGATCGAAAGCATGTTCACCGAACGGCCGGCTCCCCTCGCCTTCGGAACGAGCCCATTCGACGTCAGCGGCGAGCGCGTGCTGCCGCACGGGCCGCGCCACGGCGAAATAGGCCGCCTGACGGTTGTAGCCGAAATCACCGACGGATGCGCTGAGTTCGCCGCGATCAGCGATCGCGCGCCAGCCATAGCTGATCGTCCCGGCCGTGGCATTGAAACCACCTGCGGCATTCGCGGTGCCGGAAAGCACGCGCGGCGCGAGCAACATGGCGGGCGGCACCGGCAGTTCGGCGAAGTAATGGCCGGTCTGCGGGTCGCCCACCGCCGCGGCGCCGAGGCGAAAGCCGGTGCTCTCAAAGATTCCGCCGCGGATCGCGACGTCGGCCTGCGCTTCGGCGACGTTACGACTCTGCACGTCAACCCGCGGTTCAAAGCGCAATCCGGATACGGGCATGTCGATCGTGCCCACCGAAGTCTGATTCGCGACCGCCTGCGAATACACCGCAAAATCCGGGAGCGTCGTTTGCGCCGGCAACGTGGGCGTGAGCAAAGGACCGCCGCAAAGAGCGGCGAGCAACGTGTGGAGGGAAGGTCTGTTAACAGGCATCGAAAATCTACTTAACCAAGCTGGCAAAAGAGAACCGCCTCAGCGGCGGTTCATGATGCGGGCGGGCCGCCGAACGCGATGCGCGCTTACTCCTCGCCGTCGTTGCCGATGGCTTCGACCGGGCAGCCTTCGAGGGCCTCCATGCAGAGCGCGGCTTCCTCTTCGGTCGTCGGCTGCTTGTGCACAAAGGAGTAGCCGCCTTCGTCGTGGCGCGTGAAAAATCCGGGGGCGGTCTCGCGGCAGAGATCGCAATCGATGCATTGCTGATCGACGTAGAATTTGCCCGCCGCGTTCTCCTTCCATTTCTCTGCTTTGTTGGCCATTTGGCGGGCATTCAACGGCAATGGACCGGCCTGTCAAGCGGGCGAGTCCCGCATGCCACAATCCCCCTGTCCGCGCCGTCGGGGTGGGGCGGAGCCGGGGCTTGTATTTGGAGGGTCCCGACGTAAGTTGAGCCGCGATGCTGTCCGACCGCTCTTACATGCGCGATGATTACCCCCGGCAAACGACGTCGGCGCTGACTTGGGTGCTCTGCGCGACGCTCGCCGGCGCGGTTGTGCAGTGGACCATCGGCCGGTTGAGCTCGAGTGGTAATTTCTTCGAGCAACTGATGGCGTTGACTCCGTTCGGCCTGGCGCACGGACGCGTCTGGACGCTGCTGTCGTATGCCTTTCTGCACGACGGACTGCTGCACCTCTTCTTCAACTGCCTCGGTTTGTATTTCATTGGTCGGGAGGTTGCGCCGTTGCTGGGCTTTTCGCGTTTCCTCCAGTTCTACGCCGCCTCCGCCGTCCTGGGTGCGATCGTTTGGTCGGCGACGCACTGGTTCGGCGGCGGGACCATGTTGATGGGCGCTTCGGCCTGCGTGGCGGCGATGTTCATTTTCTTCGCCTGTGTTTATCCGGAGCGCGAGATCACCTTCCTGCTGTTTCTCATTCTGCCGGTGACCCTTCGTCCCAAAGTGATGGCTTGGGCGCTCGTCGGTTTCGATCTCCTCGGTTTTGCGTTCAGCGAATTGCCGGGCGGCAAATTCGACACCAACATCGCCCATTCAGCTCATCTCGGCGGCATGCTGGCAGGGTGGCTCTACTTTCGCTTCGTTTACGCGCGTCACGGCGCCGATGGATTCTCGAGTTCGCCTGCCATCGAGTTGCCGACTTGGCTCCGCCGCCGGAAATCGGCGGTCGGCCCAGAGAGCAGCGCTCCAAAATTCCGCGTCGATCTCGGGGGCAAGGCTCCCACCCCCGATCTGCGCGCGGAGGTCGATCGCATTTTGGACAAGATTAACAGTCAAGGCTTCGGCGCACTGACTGAGCAGGAGAAACGACTCCTGGACGATGCCAAGGACATGCTCAGCCGCCGTTAGCCTCAACCGCGCGCGTTCCACGCCGATTACATCCCCTTGTTCCACGCTTTCCCCAATTCCGGTCGCGTTCGTCGCGCAATCCGGGTGATTGGTCGAATTAGGAAACATTCTCCTGCTACAAGCGACTAACCCTTCCGTATGCGAATCCGCCCCCTCCTTCGCCTCGCGTTGCTCATTGCCTTCGTGCCCGCGGCCTTCGCGCTCACCGATCGCGACTACACGACCAACCCCCTCATGCAAAATGAGGTGCGGACGTTGAAGCAACTGCTCGACTACGTGCATTTCAACCGCAACGCCGTAAAAGCCGAGGACTACCCGAAGCTGATCACGGACTATATGGCGCTCCTCGACCCGCAGCGTCTCTACTTTTCCGCCGGCGACGAGCAGTCCCTCCGCCGCCTTTACGGTCCCACGTTGCAGGACAGCATCGCCTTCAACGGCAACATCGACGCGGCGTTCAAGATTTACGGCCTGTTCGAGCAGCGCGTTCAGTCCCGCGTCACGTGGATCCGTGAACAGTTGCAGAAGGACTTCGACCTGACGACCGACGAGACCTACACGCTCGACCGCACGAAAGGCCCATGGCCCGCCACACCGGAAGAAGCCGACAATATCTGGATGCGGCGGCTAAAGGCCGAATACATCAACGAAGTCCTCGGCAAGAAGACCCCCGAGGTCGCCAAGCAAACAATGCTGCGCCGCTTCGACCGTTTTCAGAAAAATACCTCCGAAGTGCAGCCCTTCGAAATCGAGGAGCGCTTCCTCTCCGCGCTCACCCGACTCTACGATCCGCACTCCGCGTATTTCTCCGCGCCGACGCTCGAAGACTTCAACATCGATATCAACCTCGCGCTGGTCGGCATCGGCGCGGTCCTCAGCGTCAACGACGAAGGCTACTGCGAGATCGTGAGCATCGTGCCGGGCGGTCCGGCCGATCTCTCGGGCAAAATCAAGCCGAAGGACCGCATCATCGCTGTCCAGCAGGACGGCGCCGAGCCCGTCGATGTCGTCGGCATGCGCAACAAACAGATCGTTTCCATGATCCGCGGGCAGAAAGGCACCAAGGTCACGCTCACGGTCATCCCGCAAAAAGCCCCGGACGAATCGAAGACGGAACAGGTCCTCATCACCCGCGACGTGATCAAGATCAACCAAGCCCGCGCCTTCGCCAATATTTACGAAGTTCCTGATGCCGACGGCAACATCAGCAATATCGGAGTCATCACGCTCAACTCGTTCTACGGCGAACCCGGCGACGCGGACGACACGAAGCGTGCGTCCGCCAGCAACGATGTCGCCGAGCTCATCGGCAAGCTGAAGAAAGACAACATCACCGCGCTCATCATCGATCTCCGCCGCAACGGCGGCGGCCTGCTCTCCGAGGCGATCAATCTTACCGGCCTCTTCATCGATCAAGGCCCCGTGGTGCAAGTGCGCGATTCCCTCGGCCGCGTCGCCCTCGGCCGCGACACCAACACCTCCATCGCCTACGATGGCCCGCTGGCGATTCTCACCTCGCGCTTCAGCGCCTCCGCTTCGGAGATTTTCGCAGGCGCAATGCAAAACTATGGCCGCGCCGTCGTGATCGGTGACAGCTCCACCTACGGCAAGGGCACCGTGCAGGTCATTTTCGAGATGCAAAACTACCTGCCCAAGCTCGCGAAGGACTACGGCAAGGCGGGCGCGGCAAAACTGACCACGCAAAAGTATTATCTCCCCAACGGCTCTTCGACCCAGAAGCGCGGCGTCGTCCCCGACATCACCCTCCCCTCGATCGAAGACGTCCTCGAGGTCGGCGAGGCGCAGGAACCGAACGCACTCGTCTGGGATGAGATCAACTCCGCCCCGTTCGAGGGCAAGCCGCTCAACCAGGCATTTGTCTCGCCGTTGCTGGCGATGAGCCGTCAGCGGCAGGAAAGCCTCGACGAATTCGGCCTGCTCCGGCGCAACATCGACTGGTTCAAGGAACGCACGGACCGGAAGTCCGTTTCGCTGAACCTCGAAAAACGCCGCGCCGAAAAGGAAGCGTCCGAGGTGACGACCAAGCAGTTCGAAAGCGAATACAAGACGCTCGCGAAAACCGATTTCACCAAACGCGAAGTCAAACTCGACGCCGTGCTCGCGGCCAAGGAGCCGCCCCCGCCGGAACTGGAGGAGGAAGGCGACACGGACGCCGATCACGACGCGAACGTGAAATTCGACGTGCACCTCCGCGAAGCGCTGCGCGTCGTTTCCGACGCCGCGCGCATCTCCGACGACAAACAATGGGCGAAACGCACCACGACGCCGTCGTTCGTTTTCCCGGGTCTGAAGCGCGGCTGAACCAAATCCATCGCGCAAGATTTTCAGGCCGGTCGTTGACCGGCCTTTTTTGCGTCCGGCAACGACGTCCCACCCAACAGCCTTAAGTCCGCGCGAGCACGAAGCGGTCGCGTCCCGTCAAATCCTTGCGCGACTCGACGTGCGCGTATCCGGCCGCGCGCGCCCAGTCGAGCAATTGGGCATGCTGAGCAATGCCGGTTTCGCAAAGCAGCCAGCCGCCGGAGTTCAGCCGCGGTTTCGCTTCCCGAAAAATTATCTCAAGTGCTTCCAGCCCGGTCGCTCCGCTCGACAGGGCGCCGTGCGGCTCAAACGCCTTCACCTCCGGCGCGGTCTCCGCGACTTCGGCGTCGGAGAGATACGGAGGATTGGCGACGATGAGATCGAACTTCAGTTCAGCCGGCACAGCCGCAAACCAGTGCGACTCAAGGAAGGTTACTCGCTCCGCCAATCCGAGCGCCGTGGCATTTTCATGTGCCAACGCGAGCGCTCCGCCGCTCACGTCTACGCCCGTTACCTTGGATTCGGGAAAAACTTTGGCCAATGCGAGCGCGAGCGCCCCTGAACCGGTGCCGAGATCGAGCACCGTCGCGGGCAGAGGCGTGCAGAGTTCTTTCGCGAACTCCACGACCAGCTCCGTTTCCGGCCGCGGGATCAGAGCGCGTTTATCGACCTTTAACGTGACGCCGGCGAAGTCCGTTGAACCGACGATGTATTGCAGCGGTTCGCGTTCACTCCGGCGTTTCACCAGCGGCCGAATCTTCGCCAACTCCGGCTCCGCGAGCGGTCGCTCGAACTGCAGGTAAAGCTGCATGCGCTTCAGCCCGAGCGCGTGGCCGACAAGCAACTCAGTGTTGAGGCGCGCGTTTTCGACGCCGTGTTTGGCGAGAAACTCCGTCGAACGTTTGATGATATCGAGGACGGTGAGCATTTACTCGTCATCCCCCGCTCCACCCCGTCGCACCGGCCGCGGCGCGCCCGTGAGTTCCGCAAGCTTTTCCTCGAACTCCGCGCGTTGCAGCGCCTCGATTAACGGATCGATGTGGCCCTCGAGAATTTGCGGCAGACTGTAGAGCGTGAGGCCGATGCGGTGATCCGTGACCCGATTCTGCGGAAAATTGTAGGTGCGGATGCGCTCGCTGCGATCGCCGGTGCCGATCTGGCCCTTGCGCTGCGCGGCGTATTTCGCGCGCTCCTCCTCTTCTTTCAACTTCAACAGGCGCGAGCGCAACACCGCCATCGCGCGCGCCTTGTTCTTGATCTGCGAGCGATCGTCCGCGCAAAACACGATCAGGCCGGTGGGCTTGTGGATGATGCGCACGGCGGAGTCGGTCGTATTGACGCCCTGCCCGCCCGGGCCGCTCGCGCGCTGCACGGTGATGTCGAGTTCCTGCGGATCGATTTGCACATCGACTTCCTCCGCCTCCGGCAACACCGCGACGGTCACGGTCGAAGTGTGAATGCGACCATTCGCCTCCGTGACCGGGATGCGCTGCACGCGATGCACGCCGCTTTCAAATTTCAGGCGTTTATAGACATCGGTGCCGGTGATGAGGAAAATCACTTCCTTGAAACCGCCACGATCGGAGCCGCTCGAACTCATCGACTGCACCTTCCAACCGCGGCCTTCGGCATAGCGCACGAACATGCGGTAGAGTTCCGCCGCGAACAGACTTGCTTCGTCGCCGCCGGCGCCGGCGCGAATTTCCATCACGGTATTGCGCGAATCAGAGGGCTCCGCGGGAATCATCGCCAGCAACACCGCATCGTGCAGCCGCGCACGCCGTGCCTGTAATTCCGGCAATTCCGATTCCACCAACGCGCGCATCTCCGGTTCCGCCCTCGGGTCTTTCAAGAGCGCGGTGTGTTCCGCGATCTCGCGGCCCAATTTTTCGTATGCGGAAAACTCATCGACCAGCGCGCGGAGCCGCTGTTGCTCGCGCGTCGTGTCCGCCGCGCGGCGGGCGTTGGCGTAAAACGACGGCTCCGCCATTTGCGCGTCGAGTTCGTCGAGGCGGCGTTGAAACGGAGCGATGTCAGGCAGGATTTCCATGCGTCGGCACAGAGGGGAAATTGCGAATTGCGTCAGCCGCAGCGAGCGGCTTGGGTCAGCCAATCAGGGTCGGCGCACGCCGCCTAGTAAAACATTTCTGCGATGGCTTCTCCGCTTTTCACTCAAAACATCATCGCTTGCATCTGGGACTTCGACAAGACGCTTATTCCCGCCTACATGCAGGCCCCGCTTTTCCGGCGCTACGGCGTGGAAGAAGCGACGTTTTGGATGGAGACGAACGCGCTCGCGGAAAACTACCGCCGACGCGGCTACCACATTTCGCCGGAGATCAGTTACCTCAACCACCTGCTCACCTACGTGCTCGCGGGACCGATGGCGGGGCTGAACAACAAAATCCTGCGGGAGTGCGGCAACGACATTAAGTTTTACCCCGGCCTGCCCGAGTTTTTCCGTGCGTCGCGCGACTGGGTGAAAGCCAAGCCGGAGTTCACCAAACACGAAATCGTCCTTGAACACTACATTGTCAGCACCGGCCTCGCGGAGATGATTCGCGGCAGTGCGATCGCGCCGTTCGTCGATGGCATCTGGGCGTGCGAGTTCATCGAG
Organism: Opitutus sp.; assembly: GCA_013821985.1. GTDB lineage: Bacteria > Verrucomicrobiota > Verrucomicrobiia > Opitutales > Opitutaceae > Didemnitutus. The sequence goes on along the minus strand of PNJQ01000027.1, from coordinate 12,494 downwards.
AATCCGCTGCGCCCCGGCTTTCTGAAGCAGAAGGAATTCGGCTTGGATGCGGCCGCGGAGATCGCGCAGATCGGCGTGATGATCGATAACACGACGAAGACGCGCGCGATCTTCGAAATCAACAAGGGCACGAATCGCAACGCCGCCATCGACGTGAACGCCAAGGTCTCGCCCGAGGACCGCCGCATTCCGCTGCAGAACATGATCTACATCGCCGACGGCCCGAGCGATGTGCCGAGTTTTTCCGTGGTGAAAAAAGGCGGCGGCAAAACCTACGCGGTCTATAATCCCGCCGTGCGCGCCGAGTTCGAGCAGAATGACCGCCTGCGTCACACCGGCCGCATCGATCATTACGGTCCGGCCGATTACACCGAGGCGAGCCCGACGGCGAACTGGCTGCACTTGCAGGTGGAAAAAATGTGCGAGCGCATCGTCTCCGACCGCGAGGCAGCCGTCGCATCGCGCGTCACGCGTCCGCCGCGGCATCTGAATTCCGACGAGCCCACCGCCAAAGCTCCGCGTCCGCCCAAGCAGACGAGCTTTTTGGAGTAGCCTGGCCCTTCCGGGCGACCGAACTGCGGGCTCAAAAAACGAACGCCGCCCAAAATGAGCGGCGTCCGACTATGGCCTGACAAAAACGGTTTGCTTACTGAATCAGCGCGAAGCGCGGCGTGGCCGCCGTCGCCGCGGAAGCAAAGGTGAAAGCGTTCGCGTCGATCGCGAGGCGCGGGGCTGCGCTCGGCAGAGGCGCGGGGAGCGATTTGTCGGTCAGCACAACGGGCTCGTAAAGGGGCGCGGCCGTCGCGATGGCAAAGCGCGGCCCGGCAGGTTGAATCCTGAATTGCACCACCGGCGCGGCGACCTCGGAGCGACGGGCCTCGTGCGGCGGATTCACGGTTGCCTGCTCGGTCGCCGCGGCCACGGCGCGCTGCGCGTGCTGTGCTTCCACGAGGTTCGAGACCCGCTCGGCATAATTGTAACTCACGGTCGGCACGCGGCCGCGCAAGACGGCGCCCAGACCGCTGTTCCACGCGAGTGCGATATTGAACGGCGTCGGATCGATGCCGGCGTCAACGAGGCCCCGTTTGATCCATTCGTAGTGTTTGACGGCGATCTCGTCGGCGTGTTCGCGGACGACCGCCAGATTGAAGGACCGATTGGTGTGCAAGCGCCACGTTTGGGACCGAAATTGATAGGGTCCGAGTTCACCTTTCGATCCGCGGCGCGGATGGTTGGTGGGGTTTTCCACCAGATTGATCGCGCGAAGCGTCTCGGCACGCTCTGCCGCGTCCATGGTCGGCAAAATCGCGCCGAACACGGAGCACAGAATGGATACCAGGAGGAGGCGTTGGGTCATGCGGAACGACGCACAAAGTCCGGAACGCCCGGACATACAAGGGGCATTTCGGATCCCCATTTTACACAACGCGCCGGAGTGGCCCGAAGTTTACAACACCCGCGCAAGTCGCGTATCCAGCGCAGGAATTTTGCGCCGTTGTTGCCTAATCTCGAAAGGAGGAAAACTTTTTCCGGCTAATACCCGGCGCCGGAGCGTGCGGACGCTCCGGAGAGTCGGTGGGGACTGCACCGGATGGCGGGCTCGGTCAGTGCAAAGCCGGGCTCAGATCAGGCGCTCGATTGCGGCCCGGCCCGCCTTGCTGGCGATGACGAAAATGTGTTCGCCATCCGACCACGCGCCCGCCGCCACCCCGCCCTCAGAGCGGAAAGCGGGCGGCAACTTCGCCGCCACCGACGGAAAATCCTCCACCCGAGCGACGTAGCAATGGAACCACTTGCCGTCGCGCTTGAAGCACACCTCGAGCACATCGCGCCCTTGGAAGCTGATCGTGCGGCAGCCGCGCTCGCGGAGTTCCTCGAAATTCACGGGCACCCCCGCTCCCAGGCGGGTATTCGTCGTGCCGAGCAACGCCTGAAACTGGGCCGCCTCGTCGCCATGCTGACCCTCGTGCCGCGCATGAAGTGTGTCGTTCAGCGCGAATTCGAGCAGCGCCGGCTGCGCCGCCGCATCCTTGGGCCACAAGGCAATACCCACCGTCGCGAGGACCGCGAGACTGGCCGCCAGGGCCATGAGCCGCGGCGAACGCCACCACGCCGCAGAGGGCCGGGCGGGCGCATGGCTGAATTTCGCGCCCGTCAGAATTGCTTCGCGCAATCCGGCCGGCGGCGCGATGCGGCCGAGCTGCGCACACATCGCGCGGTCGAACGCTTGTTGGGCGGCGAACCACTTTTCGAGCGCCGGGTCGCGGCGCACCTGCTCGAGCGCGGTCGCGAACGTCGGATCGCCGGCGTCCGCGCCGTTGGCGCGGTAAGCGTGGAGCACGAACTTTGCCTCCTCGTTGGTCATGATATTTTCCTCCCGGTCGCGAACGGCAGCACCTGCGGGGTGCGGGCCGATTCCTTGCGCGCCAGCGCGGCGCGGAGCTGGGCTTTGCCCCGGGAAAGCCGCGACATCACGGTGCCAATCGGCACTTCGAGCGAGTCGGCGATTTCCTTGTAAGCCAGATCTTCGAGATAAAAAAGTGTCAGTGGCACGCGGTAGATTTCATCCACCTCTTGCAAGGCCTCGACCACGAGGCCGGCGTCCATCCCTGTGACGAAATCGACGTGCGGCGCGGCCGGATCGGATTCGCCCGGGGGAAGGTCCTCGAGCGCCGTAACGTGTTCAGCGCGACGGCGGCCGCGGAGAAACTCGCGGTAGAGCGTCGTGAAGAGCCACGACTTGGCCTTCGCAGCTTCGCGGAGCTGCTCGCCCTTGCGCGCCCAGATGAAGAACGTTTGCTGCGTGAGATCGCACGCATCCGACGGGTTGCGCGTCAGGCTGAGGGCAAATCGGTAGAGCGGCGCGTAGTGCGCATCGACCAATTGCGTGAAGACTTCGCTGGGCATTCGTGCGTGGGAGCGCCGGCACGCTGGATTATTCCCGCCGAAGACGCAATCGCCGCCCTTGCCTTGCCGCGCCGCTGCTTTTCAGTTGGCTGCTTGCCATGTCGCACGCCGTCGCCGTCATCGAAGCCTCGTCCAAACCGGAATTCTACGCCGCATTGAACCGCCAATTGGAGGCGGTGCTCCACGGCGAACGGGACTGGGTTTGCAACCTCGCGCAAACCTCCGCGCTGCTCATGCAGACGATGCCGGATCTGAATTGGGCGGGCTTTTATCTGCTCAAAGGCCGCGAACTCGTGCTCGGGCCGTTCCAAGGCAAGGTCGCCTGTGTGCGTATCGCGCTCGACCGAGGCGTTTGCGGCACAGCGGCGGCGAAACGCGAAACCGTCGTGGTGAGAAACGTGCACGACTTCCCCGGACACATCGCGTGCGACAGTGCGTCGAATTCCGAAATCGTCGTGCCCCTGCTCCGCGGCGGCACGTTGCTTGGCGTGCTCGACCTCGATAGCCCAAAGCTCAACCGGTTCGATGCCGACGACGCGGCCGGGCTGCAACGCGCGGTGGAAATCCTGCTGGCGGCGTCCGACGCGGGACATTGAGTCCGCAAACGCGGAACGCCGCCCCGAGAAGAGGCGGCGTCCGCAAAGTGGTGGCTCACCCCGGAATCGAACCGGGGACACAAGGATTTTCAGTCCTCTGCTCTACCAACTGAGCTAGCGAGCCACAAAAAACGAGCGGCCAGTAAAAGGCCGCCCGAAAGGTCGCGTCAACGGGAATTTGAAGTTTTTCCCGTCAACAATCGCCCGCCTCAGACCAGTGTTTCCGTGTTCCGGCTGCGGAGATAAATCGTCTTATGGTCGAGATCGTGCACGGCCTGGATGTAACGCACCGTCCGGCTGCGCGATCGCGTAAGGATCGAGTGCGTCGTCGCGCGCCGGCCCACGAGCTTCACTCCAGGAAGCAGCCAGCTTGAGGTGATGCCCGTCGCGCAGAAGATCGCACTGTCCCCGGTGACGAGATCGGCCGAAAGGAATATCTTCTTCAGGTTTTTCGCGGCCGGATCCTTCGCGAGCCGCGCCTTTTCTTCCTCGTCGCGAATCCACATGCGCAGCTGCTGGTCACCTCCCAGCGCGCGCAAGGCCGCCGCGGTGAGCACGCCCTCCGGGGAACCACCGATGCCCATGTAGAGATCAACCCCCGCATCCGGCAACGACGGCGCGATCGCCGCGGTGACGTCGCCATCTGCGATGAGGCGCAACGCTGCGCCAACTTTGCGGACGCTCTTGATGATCTGTTCGTGCCGCGGACGATCGAGGACGACGACAACAACTTCGCGCACGTTCTTCCCGCGCATTTTCGCGGTCTTGCGAACGATTTCCTCGACGGGCGTGTCGAGATCGAAGCGCATCCTCTTATCCTTCTCCATCGCCTGCTTCACCTGCGGACCGTAGGCGAGCTTCTCGGAGTAGAACGTCGGGATGTTCACCATCGCGTGCCCCTTCTCCGGCGCGAGGACACCGGCCATGACGGAAATGGAATTGGGCAGGCCCTTCGAAATGTTCGTCGTGCCGTCGATCGGATCGAGCGCGATGTTGAATTTCGGCGAACCCGTCTTCCACGTGCCGAGCTTGTCGCCGAGGAAAATGCCGGGCGCATCGTCCTTGATGCCTTCACCGATGACGACTTCGCCGCGCATATCGATGTGGTCAAAGGTGCCGTTGATCGCGTCGCACGCGGCGGCGTCCGCCCCCTCCTTTTCGCCGCGCCCGACCCAGTGAACGGTGTTGAGAGCGGCGTTTTCGGTGGCGCGAATGAACTCGAATTCGAGGCTGCGCTCCGGATCGCTTTCGGTGAGGCTGATGCGTTTGGTGATTTTCGCCATGGGGTGATTGGTTCCGTCGAGCAAAGCGTTGTTCCCGGGACTTCGGCAACGCGACTCCGAGCCGCGCGGCGATTATTAGAAACAGCCTGCGCTGGGCGAAGCGGAGATTTCAACCGCGCTCTTCCGGGGGTCGCACCCTTCGAAAGCTGCGCCAGAGCGCAAGGTCGTAGATGACCTTCAATCCGCCCGCGACGAAGAACGGTCCTCCCGCCAGCAACCAGGCCGGCGTCATCAAACCCGCGCACAAGGGGGCGATGGCGGTGCCAAGCTGACGCGCCGTGCCGGTCACCCCGTTGGCCGCAGAGCGTTCGGTTGCCGGCACGACCGCACTCACGTAAGATTGGCGCGTCGGCACGTCCATTTGCGAAATCGCGTGGCGCAGCCACAGGACCGTCGCCGCCCAGCCGAAGGTCGGCATCAACGGCACGAGGATCAACAGGAGGTTCGACGGGAGGTGCGTCGCCACCATGGTGTTCACCAGACCGATCCGGCGGGCGAGCGGCACTGCGGCGAGGGAGGACAAGCCCGAAAGGAGATTGGCGCCGAAGAACACGGCGCCGAGCGCAGCTTCGCCCACGCCGAAGCGCACCCGAAACCAATACACGAGGAAACTTTGCACGATGAACCCGCCGGCAAAGGCATCGAGTGAGAACAGTCCACTCAGGCGCAGCACGATGCCGCGTGATTCGCGAAGACCGAGAAATGTCGGCGCATGCGGCAGCGGCGTGGACCGGGGCGCCTCGATCGCGGGACTGAGACCCGCGATCAGCAGGCCAATTAGCATTCCCAGAGCGCCATACGCCCAGAAAAGTGCTGCGTAGCTGCTCAGCGCGGTCCAACCAAAGTGTCGCAGCAGCTGCGCCAATCCGCCCGCCAGCAGCGCGCCCAGCGCCGTGGCGCCGTAGCCCGCAAGAGTATACCAAGCGAAAGCGCGCGTGCGCTGGGTCGCCGGCACTACCTCCGCCAGGCCCGCCTGTTCCACCGCAAGAAACGGGCCGACTTCGTTGCCGGTCGGACTGATGACTCCGATGGTCGCAGCCAAGAGCAGCCACCAAAAATTACCCGTCATCGCCATCAACCCGCCGCCCACGGCCATGAGTGCCGCTCCGACCAGCAGCGTGCGCCGCCTTCCCCACCGGTCCGCCTGCGTGCTCAACCACAACGAAATCGCAGCATCGCCGAGAAAGGTGCACGTAAGCAACGCTCCCACCGCCGAATCGTCCAAGCCGCGCTCGACCAAATAGAGCACCAGCACGACGCCCAATAGTCCGTAAGCAAACATGCGGACGATGCGCGCGGCGAACAACAGACGAACGTTGCGCGCGGCTTCCCTCATGCGGCCAAGCAAGCGGCACGCTGTCGCGCACCGCAACGTTGTTCCCTGTCACGAGCAGACCGCCCCCGGCCCGATCCAGTCCGACTCGTTCCCTGGCAAGCGAACTCGACGGTCAGGTCGCGGGCCGGATGAAGAACTGCGAGACGCGCCACGTGCCGTCCGGTTCCGCGGCAAAAGTGAGGAGTTCGTTGGCCGTGATCGCTTCGAACGTCGTCTTGAATTTCACGACCCAGTATTCGCCCTTCGGAGCGCGCGGCACCTCGTCGGTGAAGGTCGCTTCGACCAATTCGCGTGCACTAACCGCGCCGAGCGGCTGGCGAACCTGGTTCATCGCAGCAACCCAGCGGTCCTGCGACACCGAGGCTTTGAACCGACTCGCCGCCTCCTTCCAGCTTTGGGCGTAATCACCGGTATCGACGTGAACGAGCCACTCCTTGGCGAGCCGCGCCGATTCCTCCGCGGAACCGCTCGGGGCGGCGGGCGTGACAGGCGGAGTATCGGCGGCGAACGCGAACGTGCCGAAAAGCAGGCACGCGGCGGCGAGAAAGCGACGCAACGGATTTTTCATGGGTGTGTGCACACCCCTTATGTCAGTCGAAATCCGACAGCGCAAGCCGCGCCTTCCGTTTAGTGTTTGCGGAAGACCAAGGCGGCATTCTGTCCGCCGAACCCAAGGTTGTCGGTCATCACCGCGCGCACCGGCGCCGCGCGTTTCACATTCGGCACATAGTCGAGATCGCACTCCGGATCGGGTGTCTCGAGATTGATGGTCGGTGGAATCTCGCCGCTCTGAATCGTCTTCACGCTGATAACGGCCTCGATGCCGCCGGCCGCACCGAGCAGGTGGCCGGTCATCGACTTCGTCGAACTGATCATGACCTTGCGCGCGTGATCGCCGAAGACCTTCTTGATCGCGAGTGTCTCAAACTTGTCGTTGTAGGGCGTGGAGGTGCCGTGCGCGTTGATGTAGTCGATCTCGTCAGGGCGCAGGCGCGCATCGCTGAGCGCGCGGCTCATCGCGAGTGACAGGCCCTTGCCGTCGGGGTCGGGCTGCGTGATGTGGAACGCGTCGCACGTCGCGGAGTAGCCGGCGAGTTCGCAGTAAATGTGCGCCCCGCGCGCGAGCGCGTGCTCGAGGCTTTCGATGACGAGGACGCCGGAGCCCTCGCCCATGATGAAACCGTCGCGATTGAGGTCGAACGGCCGCGAAGCCTTCTGCGGGTTGTCGTTGTTCGTGCTCATCGCCTTCATCGAACAGAAGCCCGCGTAGGCGAGCGGGGTGATCGCCGCTTCGGCGCCGCCGCACACCATCACATCGGCCTCGCCACTGCGGATGATGCGGAGCGATTCACCGATGGCGTGCGTCGCGGTCGCGCAGGCGCTGACGACGCAGAAATTCGGACCCCGTGCGCCGAGCTCGATCGCGACGAGCCCGCCGACCATGTTGCTGATCAGCGCGGGAATCATGAACGGCGACACCTTGCGCGGACCGCGTTCGAGGAGATTTTTGTGCTGGGTCTCGATCGTCCACATGCCGCCGATGCCCGAGCCGATGATGACGCCGACGCGATCGAGGTCCTCCTTGGTCATGTCGAGCTTTGCGTCCGCCACGGCCTGCTTCGCCGCGCAAAAGCCGAAGTGCGTGTAGCGGTCGTTGCGACGGACTTCCTTCGGATCCATGAACTGCCCGGGATCCCAACCGCGCACTTCGGCGCCGATCTGGCTGGCATAGTCCTTGGCGTCGAAAAGCGACACGCGGTCGATGCCGCATTTGCCGGCCAGGATGTTGGCCCAGAACTCCTCGACCGTGTGGCCGAGCGAAGAGATGGCGCCGAGGCCGGTGACGACAACGCGCTTGTGTGGAGAGACGGATTCCATCGTTCAGCGTGGGGGTGAAAAACAAAAAGGCGTCCTACTGTCTGTTGGCCAGACGGCAGGACGCCTGCGGGAAAGTCAACTTACTTGGCGGCAGCCTTCTGCTCGATGTAGGCGATCACGTCACCGACAGTCTGCAGCTTCTCGGCATCGCTCTCAGGAATCTCGCCTTTGATCTCGTTCTTAAACTCTTCTTCGAAGGCCATGATCAGCTCGACCGTGTCGAGGGAATCGGCGCCGAGGTCGTCGAGGAACGAAGCCTCCTTGGTAATCTGCTCTTCGTTAACATTCAATTGGTTAACGATGATCTGCTTGACGCGCTGTTCGATGGTTTTCTGGTCGGCCATGTGTGAAAGGGGAACGGTTAAAAACTGGGTGAAACTGGCATCACATCACCATGCCGCCGTCAACGGTAAAAACTTGACCGGTGATGTAGCCGGCCTCCTCGGAACAGAGGTAAGCGGTCATATTGGCGATGTCCGACGCTTCGCCGAGACGCTTCAGCGGAATCACGCCGTGCAGCTTTTCGCCCGCTTCGGGCGGGAGCGATGCAGTCATGTCCGTTTTGATGAACCCGGGCGCGACCGCGTTGCACGTCACGTTGCGCGCCGCGAACTCCTTCGCGATCGCCTTCGTGAAGCCGATCATGCCGGCCTTCGCCGCGCAGTAGTTGGCCTGCCCGGCGTTGCCCATCAGGCCGACGACCGATGTGATGTTCACGATGCGCCCCCAGCGCTTCTGCGTCATGGGGCGGCCGATCAATTTCGTGAAATGGAAACAGCTCGTGAGGTTGGTCGCCATGACGTTGTTCCAGTCGTCCTCCGACATGCGGAACAACAAACCGTCCTTCGTGATGCCGGCGTTGTTGACGAGGATGTCGATGTTGCCGAACTCGGCCAACAGCTGCTCGCTCGCCACCTTCACCGCCGCACCATCCGCGACATCGACCGCGAGCGCCTTCGCCTTACCGCCCGCCGCCACGATGCCGGAGGCGACCGCGCCGCAGCTTTCGGCGGACTTACTCACGCAGATCACGGTCACGCCGCTCTTCGCGAGGAGTTCTGCAATGGACTTGCCGATGCCGCGACCGGCGCCGGTCACGAGAGCCACACGATTGTTGAACGTCAGGTTCATGGGAATTGCGCGCAGCTAGTGGCAGGCCTCCACGGTGCGCGCAACTCCCAACTCGCGCTCGCCGCCTCCCCACCCCTGCGTTGCTTCAATACACGTCGCGCAGGTAGCGGTGCTCTTTCTTGAGGTGCTTCACGTAATCGGCCGCCGCCACTGCGTCGAGACCGCCGTGCTGCATCACGATCTCGTGCAACGCTGCATCGACGTCCTTCGCCATGCGCTTGGCATCGCCGCAGACGAAGAAGCACGCCCCGCCTTTCAACCACGCCCACAGCTCGGCGCCGGCCTGGCGCATGCGGTCCTGCACGTAGATCTTTTCCACCTGATCGCGCGAGAACGCGAGGTCGAGCCGGGCCAGCTTGCCCTGCGCCTGCAATTCCAGCCACTCCTCTTCGTAGAGGAAATCCGTCGCGCGTTTCTGATCGCCGAAGAACAGCCAGTTGCGCCCGGTCGCACCGCTCGCTACGCGCTCCTGCACAAACGCGCGGAACGGCGCGATGCCCGTGCCGGGTCCCACCATGATGACGTCCCGCGAACCATCTTCGGGCGGGCCGAAGTGCGAGTGCGACACAAACACCGGCACCGGCGTGTCGTGCAAGGCCACGCGGTCCGCCAAAAACGTCGAGCATACGCCGAATCTCTTGCGCCCGTTCGTTTCGTAACGCACGGCGGCGACCGTCAGATGGACTTCCTCCGGATAAGCCCTGCTCGACGATGCGATCGAGTAGAGCCGCGGCATCAGCTTGCGCAGAAAATCCACAAACTCCTGCGGCGTGAATTGGGCGCTCGGAAAATCCGCCAGCAAATCCACGAACTCGTGCTCGTGCTGGAATTGCACCAGCGCTTCCTTGGCCTCGGGCGCAAGCACGGCGTCGAGCTTCGCCTTTTCCGCGGGATTGGTCGCGCGAGCCGCCAACGCCTCGATGAATTTCTTCGTCGGACCCGACAACGCGAGCCGGCTCGTCAAAGCTTCGCGCAACGCGATCGGCTCGGTCAGTTTTAGCATCGCCGGGCTGACCAGTTCGTCACCCGTCGCGCCCAGGTGGCGCAAAACCTCTTCGACGATCTCGCTGCAATTCGTTGGAAACACGCCGAGCGAGTCACCCGCCTTGTAGGTCAGCCCGCTGCCGGCGAGGCTCACGACGAAATGCCGCGTGTCCTTCGCTGAGCCGGCTTTGCTCAGACGGCGGTTTTCCGTCATCCGGGCGGGAAACGGGTTGTCTTTGGAGAACGTGGCGGGAGCAGGCTCCAATTGCATGGATAAGCGGCGATTTTTGACGGCGGGCCCAACGAGGTGGCAATTCCTTTCGCTGTCAAAAATCCGGCGGCCAAGCCGTGGCCTTTCCTGTTGCCGCGTGCCGGATGCCCGCCCACCGTGCCAACATGGAACCGGTTCGCATTCAGAAATTCATCGCCGACTCCGGCCTGTGCTCCCGCCGGGCCGCCGAGGCTTGGATCGCGGCCGGCGAGGTTTACGTGAACGGCAAAAAGGCGGAGATTGGTCAAAAGGTCGATCCGTCCACGGACCGCGTGTCGGTGAAGGGCAAAGCCGTCCGCCCCACCCCGCAGCCCAAAGTCACGCTTGTGATGAACAAGCCGCGCGGCCTCGTTTGCAGTAACAGCGACCCGCACGCCGTGGACGGCACGATCTTCGACCTGCTCCCGCGCGAGTGGTCGCGCCTGCGGTTGTTTTGCGCCGGCCGCCTCGACAAGGACAGCGAAGGCCTGCTCATCCTTACGACCGACGGCGACCTCGCCAACCGCCTCATGCATCCGTCGAGCGTCGTCGTGAAACGCTACCACGTCATCCTCGAGGAACCATTTCCCGCCTCCCGCCTGCCGCTGCTCGTGCGCGGCGTGAAGGTCGAAGAGGAGTGGCTGAAGGTCGAACGCGCCCAGCTCGTCAACCCGTCGGCCGACAAGCGCTCCACTTCGCTCGACGTGCATTTGCATCACGGCAAGAAACGCGAAATCCGCCAACTGTTCCTCGCGCTGGGTTATCCCGTAAAGCGTCTGCGGCGCTACCAGATCGGCTCGTTCCGCGTGAAAGGAATTCCTTTGCGCGGGGTGAAACAACTTTCTACGAAAGAAATCTCCCAGCTGTTCGCGACCCCTCGCCTGCGCGCCAACGAAGCAACCGCTCCCGATCATGAAGACTAAACTCGCTTTCCTCGCCCTCGCCTGCGCCGCCCTTCCTCTCGCGGCCGCGGAGACGCTCACCGCCGACACCGCCGTCTTCCAGCAAGCCGACGCCTCCGCGCCCGTCATCACGCGCCTCACGAAGGGTGCGTCCGTGGAATTCGTGGGCGATGCGCCGGCCGGCTGGCGCCGCGTCGAAGTCACCGGCACGTTCGAAGCCTTCGCGCACACGCGCGACATCACCAAGAGTCTGGACGTCCGCGAAGGCGCCAACCTCCTCACGGCGCCGGCGAAAACTTCGCCAGTCCTCACCACCGCGCAAAAAGACGACCAGACCGAGATCGTCGGCGTCACGGGTGATTACTGCCAATTGAAGGTGACGAAGAAACTTCAGGGCTTCATCGCGACCGGCGAAATGGCGAATCGTCCGGGCAAACCGCTCACGCCCGGGCCGTCTGCGGCCGTTGCCCGACCGATTGCGCCGAGCGCCGCGCCCGGCCGCGCCGTCGCGGTGACGAACACCGCCGACCTCCCGCGCCTCTTCAGCGGCACGCTGGTCGTCGCGCGCCGCCCGCTCATCAATCCCAACCCGCCTTACGACTACCAACTCACCGACCTCAGCGGACGCCGATTCGCCTACGTCGATACGAAGCGCCTCGTGCTGACCGACAAGCTCGAGAACATGGTGGACAAAATCGTCACCGTCACCGGCACCGTGCGAAACACGGTTGATGGCAAGGATCTCGTCGTCGCCGCTGAATCGATCCAAGTGAAGTGACGCGAAAATACCGCGTTCGCGTCGTCTGAATCTGAATTGGTGGGAGGGGCTCTACGCCCCGACTCGCAACGGGCGCCAACCGTCGGGGCGTAAAGCCCCTCCCACCGTTATCCTCGCGAGTTTCGAAATCTCTCATGGAAATCATCGACGGAAACCAAGTCGCCGCGTCCATCATCGCCGAGCTCAAGGCCGAAGTTGCCGCCTCCTCCGGCCGCAAGCCTTGCATCGCCCTCGTCCGCGTGGGCGACGATCCCGCTTCCGTTTCCTACGTGAAGAAAAAACAGGCGAACGCGGCCGACATCGGCATCGAGAGCCGCCTCATTCTCCCGCCCGTCACGATCACGTCGGAGGAGTTGCACCGGTTGATCGACGACTTGAACGCCGACGCGGGCGTCGATGGCATTCTTGTTCAATCGCCGCTGCCGAAAGGCATCGACGAAGTTGCCGTG
>PNJQ01000026.1 GCA_013821985.1 Opitutus sp. | reverse complement strand
AGCTGAAGCAGGCGTATTCGACGGCGGTCGATAAGGACGACGATATTCTCACCCAGTTTGTCGAAGCCGCTGAGTTGAAGAAGAAGATCGCAGAGGTGCAGTCGTTCGACAGTTTGGTCGAAGTCTATCGCTGGATGGAAACGGACCATTCCTATGAAGAGGAAAAGACAGCCTAACGAGATCATCACCGCCGAACCGCTCTGAACTGAGTCATTGGGCAAAATACCACTCTATGCCATCGAAAGCCTATTTAGCGTTCGCTGAAAACGCGAAGGACATCGAGCGATTGCTGGAATTGCATAAGGATAAGGGGGGACTGGAGCGAGGCCGGCGCTTCGGCTTGGAGGTTCTGAACAAATCAGCTATCGTCCTTCTCACTTCATTTTGGGAAGCCTACTGCGAAGATATCGCTGCGGAAGCATTGGAGCATCTTGTTGTCCACGCTCCGTCTTCAGACAAGCTCCCTCTCGAACTCCGCAAGATTGTCGCAAAAGAGCTGAAAGCCGAGAACCATGATTTGGCCATCTGGAAGTTATCGGACGACGGCTGGCGTGCGGTTTTGAAGTCGCGTTTGGCCGCAATGCAGACTGAGCGAAATCGCCGCCTGAATACCCCGAAGTCGGATCAGATCGATACGCTGTTCCTCAGCGCCCTAGGAATGCCGAAAACGTCTGACCGATGGAGATGGAAGGGAACAACAGCAGACCGCTCGAGAAAGAAGCTAGACAAGTATGTCGAACTTCGCGGTGCGATTGCGCATCGAGGGGCAGCGGCTTCAAGTGTCAAGAAAGCGCAGGTTGAGGACTACTTCGGTCACATTTCACGTCTCGTCAGTCGAACTGGCGGTGCGGTTTACTCACAAGTTCGCTCCGTCACACCCGTGAGACTTTGGGCATGAGCTTGCCTTTCCTTCAACGGCTCAATCGATAGGAATGAGGAGGCGTAGAGAGCTGCATAGCGCGATCCGCGGTGCAGATTCACTCTTCGCCTTATGAACACGGAAAACTGACATTGTTCAGCGACCGGTCTTTTCACCCTCCGCTGCGCGACGGGCCACCTCTCTACCTACCAGTCGCGTTAATTCACGTCATTCGCGGAAAGCTCGGAGTTCGAAAACAAAAAAAGCCGACCGCGTGGGTCGGCTTCGTTGTGCGTGCGTATGCGAGCACAGACGCAGGCGGAGCGCCGCGTTGCGCTTACTTTGCTTTGTGCTCGGTGAGCGTTGCGTTGATCCACTGGCTGAAGTCGGTCTTCAGCTTCTTCAGCGAGTCCACGTGCGTATACATCATGTGGCCGGCTTCGTAGTAGGTCATCGTGACGTTGCCGCGGATCGCCTTCGGCAGGTTCATGTGTCGGAAGGTCCAATCCGTCGCGAAATACGGCGTGGCGAGGTCGTAATAGCCGTTGGCGACCCAGACTTTCATGAACGGATTCTTCACCATCGCGCTCTTCAACATCACGCTGACGTCGAGGTAGGTGTTCTCGACGTTGCGGTAGCTCCAGGGCTGGACGTTGACGAGCACGCCGTAGTGGAGATCGGTTTCGAACTTCAACACCGTGCGCGCGTAGTCGCTCATCGCGGCCGCATACGGTCCGCGAATCGCTTCCATGCTCGGGTCGAAGAACACGCCGCCGCCCTCGCCCGCCCCGTCGCCTTCGTCGAGGATGCCGCTCACGCTGCTGTCGAGTCGGCCCACGATCACGGCTTCGTCGCGCCGCAGTTCGCGGATGAACCGGTTGATCGTCACGCGCAGGTTCTGTTTCTTCACGAACTCCACCGACAATCCCGTGAGCGTCGCGAGTTCGGTGGCGACGCGGTCGCGCTCACTGTCGGACAACGCGCTGCCTTGCATCAGGGCGACGACGTAGTCCTTCGACGCGAATTCCTCGCTGCGCTTCAACGCGCCCGCGAGCGTCTTGGCCCAATCGCCCTTGAGGCGCTTGTGGTGCCACGCGGTCGCGGTGTAGGTCGGGAGGAACAGCGGATACGGGTCGTCGTTGCCCGGGGCGAAGCGCGCGGTTTGGAAATTGAGAATCGAGGAGACGAGCATCACGCCGTTGACGTAGAGGTCGTGCTTCTGCTGCAGGCGCTCGGCGAGCGCGGAAACGCGCGTGGTGCCGTAGCTTTCGCCGACCATGAATTTCGGCGAGGTCCAGCGAGCGTTGCGCGTCGTCCACACCTGGATGAAATCCGCCAGCGATTCGAGGTCGGCGGTGAAGCCGTGAAATTGCTTCGCGTCCACGTCCTTCGCCGCACGGCTGTAGCCGCTCGAAACCGGATCGACGAACACGAGGTCAGTTTCGTCGAGCCAGGAAAATTCGTTATCGGCGTAGCGATAAGGCGGCGGCACGGCGCCGCCTTGGTCCGTCATGACTACGCGCTTTGGGCCGAGCCCGCCCATGTGCAGCCAGACGGACGACGCGCCCGGCCCGCCGTTGAACGAAAAGGTCACCGGACGCTTCGCGACGTCGTTTTCACCGAGCTTCGTGTAGGCGACGTAGAAAATATTGGCGCGCGGCTCGCCCTTTTCGCCGCGTTGCACGAGGTAGCCGGCGGTCGCCTGATAGCGGATGACTTTGCCGCCGATCGTGATTTCACCCTCGGTGACGGACGGTGCCGGGTCCTTCTCGGCCAGCGGCGCGGCCGGAGCGACGGCGGGTTTGCGGTCGCCGGATTTTTCTTTCGGTTCTTCCTGGGCCACGACGGTCAGTGCCGACGCGAGCACCAGCGTGGAGAGCAGATGCGGGAGCTTCATGGGGTGCGGCGTAGAAAATGCGCCGCCTCTGAACTAGCAACAGGAAACAGGTCGCATGAAACCACCGGGCGGTGAACAGCGTCTGAGTAACGGCGAGAGTGTCCACGCGTTCTATTTGCCATGGGCTCGTGGATCGCTTCGCTCGTCTCTCCTGCGCATGAAAAAACTCTTCCTGGTCGTCCTCGTCCTCGCTGCTGCTGCGGCCGGCTGGTATTATTATGCCGCGCGCAACAATGCCGCCGAAGCGCCGACGTTCACGACGACAACCATCGCGCGGGGCGACATCCTGCAAACCGTCACGGCCACCGGTCAGCTCGACCCCGTGCTCAGCGTCGATGTCGGCAGCCAGATCTCCGGCTTGGTGAAGAAACTCTACGTGGACTTCAACTCGCCCGTGAAAAAGGGCGACAAGCTCGCCGAGATCGACCCCGCCACTTACGAGCAGCGCCTGCGCCAGGCTGAGGCCAACCTCGCCTCCGCCGAAGCGTCGAATCAACTCCAGCGCATGAACACCGAGCGAGTGAAGGAGCTGCACGAACGCAATCTCGTCACCCAACAGGAATACGACCAGGCCGTCGCGCAGTTGCAGCAGTCCAACGCGCAACTCGTCACCAATCGCGCGCTCGTCGAGAACGCCAAGGTCGATCTCGAACGCTGCACCATTTCCTCGCCCATCGACGGCATCGTGATGAACAAGCAGACCGAGGAAGGCAAAACCGTCGCCGCCAGCCTCAACGCCCCCGTCCTCTTCACCATCGCGAACGACCTTTCGAAGATGCAAATCACCGCCGCCGTCGCCGAGGCCGATGTCGGGAGCGTCTCCGCCGGCCAGCAAGTCACGTTTACCGTGGATGCGTTTCCCAACCGGACTTTCCGCGGCGAAGTCACGCAGGTGCGCAATGCCCCGAAGACAACGAGCAACGTCGTGACCTACGACACGATCATCATGGTCAGCAATGCCGACCTGAAGCTGCGTCCCGGCATGACGGCCAACGTCTCGATCATCGTCGCCCGGCGCGACGCGGTCGTGCGCGTCCCGAACTCCGCGCTGCGCCTCCGAGTGCCGGACAGCGTATCCGTGAAGCGCGACGAGCCAGCCACGCCCACCAAATCCGACGCGGCCGCGAAAACCACCAGCGCCCCCACGTCGCCGAATGCCGCGCCTCAAGGCGGCGAAGGCCAACGCGGCAGCCGGCGGGGCGGCGGCATGATGGGCAACCTCACGCCCGAGCAGCGCCAAAAAGTGCAGGAAATCATGGCGGAGGTCGGCATCGATTTCCGCGCCGGTCCGCCCACGCCCGAACAGCGCGAACAGATGAGAAAACTCATGGTCGAGCGCGGTCTGCCTGTCGCCGAATCGAACTCTCCTGCCCGTCCAGGCGAAGTCGTCGTCGCCACCCGCACCGTCTATAAACTCAGCGGCGCTGCGCCCAATCACCAACTCGAGGCCGTCACGATCAAGACTGGCGTCACCGACGGCAGCGCCACCGAAGTCATCGATGGCTTGAAGGAAGGCGACGTCATCGTCACGAGCATCACCGCACCAACCTCGGGTTCGGGCGCGCGGCCGAACAATCCCACCAATCCCTTCGGCGGCGGACGGCGCTTCTAAAATGGCCGCCATCGTTCAACTCCGCGACATCGAGAAGACCTACAGCTCCGGCGAAGTGCCGGTGCACGCGTTGCGCGGCGTCACGCTGAACATCGAGCGCGGCGAGTTCGTCGCGATCATGGGCGCGTCCGGCTCGGGCAAATCCACGCTGATGAACTTGCTCGGCTGTCTCGATCGTCCGACCAAGGGCAGTTACCTGCTCGATGGCACCGACGTTGCGAAGCTCGACCGCAACCAACTCGCCGACATCCGCAATCAGAAGCTCGGCTTCGTGTTTCAGGGCTTCAATCTCCTCTCGCGCACGACCGCGCGCGAAAACGTCGAACTGCCCATGCTCTACGGCCAGCGCCGCCTCAGCGCGCGCGACATGCACGCGCACGCGATGAAAAGCCTCGAACTCGTCGGCCTCGGCCCGCGCGCCGATCATTTCCCGTCGCAGCTC
Organism: Opitutus sp.; assembly: GCA_013821985.1. GTDB lineage: Bacteria > Verrucomicrobiota > Verrucomicrobiia > Opitutales > Opitutaceae > Didemnitutus. The sequence continues at coordinate 39,830 of PNJQ01000026.1, read as the reverse complement.
TCCGGTGGACAACAACAGCGCGTCGCCATCGCCCGCGCCCTGATCAACGACCCGCAAATCCTCCTCGCCGACGAACCGACCGGCAACCTCGACTCGAAAACCTCGGTCGAGATCATGGGCGTGTTCCAGAAGCTCAACGAGCAGGGCATCACGATCGTGATGGTGACGCACGAGCTCGACATCGCACATTACTGCAAGCGCAACCTCATCATGCGCGACGGCAAGCTCGTCAGCGACGTGCAGGTCACCGAACGCCTCGTCGCGATCGACGAGCTGCGCAAAATCCAAGCCGCCGAAGCCAACGCGAAACTGACGGCCTGACATGATTTTCGATTTTGGATTCTCGATTTTCGATTGCCACGTCCGGTGGTGGGAGGGGCTTTACGCCCCGACGTTGCACGTGCACACGGACTCTCGTCTCGCGCCTCCTGCCAATCGAAAATCGAAATTCCAAAATCGAAAATCCCTCTGATGCGCTTGCTCAACACCATCACCGTCGCCCTCCGCGCGCTGCGCCGCAATTTGATGCGCTCGGTGCTGACCGCGCTCGGCATTATCATCGGTGTCGCGGCGGTCATCGCGATGGTCAGCATCGGCAACGGCGCGAAGTCCCAAGTCGAAGGCCAGATCGCGAGCCTCGGGCAGAACATCATTTCCGTTTTCCCCGGCAACGCCACCACTGGCGGCGTGCGCGGCGGATTTGGCAGCGCCAGCTCGCTCACGATCGAAGACGCTCAGGCCATCCAAAACGAAGTCGTCGGCGTCGCTAATCTCACGCCCGATATTCGCGACCGCACGCAGATCCTCGCCAACGGCCTGAACTGGAGCACCACCGTTTACGGCGAGGACGTCAGCTACCTCGACATTCGCCTCTGGTCCGTCGCGTCAGGCGCGATGTTCACGGAGTCAGACGTCCGCAGTGCCGCCAAGGTCTGCGTCATCGGCCAGACGGTCGCCGAGCAGATCTTCCAAGGCGAGGACCCGATTGGCCAGACGCTCCGCCTGCGGAACATCCCGTTCAAGATTCTCGGCGTGCTCTCGCCGAAGGGTTTCAATTTCTTCGGCCAGGACCAGGACGACGTCGTCATCATTCCTTACACGAGCCACCTGAAACGCATCGCCCGGCGGCCATTCCTCAATTCGATCACGATTCAGGCGGAAAGCCCCGAGCAGATGGCGCGCATCCAGCAGGACATTTCCGACCTGCTCCAACAGCGCCGCAACAACCGCGAGCCGGACTTCTCCGTGCGCAATCAGCAGGAACTCGCCGAGGCCGCGACCGCCACGACGCGGACGATGACGGTCCTGCTCGGCGCGATCGCCGGCGTGTCGCTCATTGTCGGCGGCATCGGCATCATGAACATCATGCTCGTCTCCGTGACCGAGCGCACCCGCGAGATTGGGATTCGTCTCGCCGTCGGTGCGCACGGCCGCGACGTGCTGCTGCAATTCCTCACGGAGGCGATTATCCTGAGTCTGATGGGTGGCGCGCTCGGCATCGCGCTGGGCATCGGCTCGTCGCAGCTCATTTCGGAACTCAACGGCTGGCCCGTGCTCGTCTCCGAAAGCGCAGTGATCGGCGCCTTCATCTTCAGCGCGGCCATCGGAGTGTTCTTCGGTTTCTACCCCGCCCGCAAAGCCGCCCAGCTCGACCCGATCGAGGCGTTGAGATACGAGTGAAGCGCGGCGCGACGCCGCGCGATTGCGGATTGCGGAATTCGGAATCTCGAACGCTGCGTCGATCTCCTCTTCGGTGGTGGGAGGGGCTTGACGCCCCGACGATGCACGCCCGCCGCCGTCGCTCGCGTTTTCATCTGGATTCCTGATCCGCTCGCCCCCACGCGTTTCTCGATGGCGTTGTTCAGATCCGCAATCCCCATTCCGAAATCCGCAATCGCGCCTTAGGCGGATGCCTAAGACGCCGCGTCCCACTCGCGGGAATCAACCTTCCCGCGCGCGACGGAAAAGCGCGCCACTTTCATCCAGGGTCACGCGGCGGATTTTCGCCCGGGATTTTTATGTGGCTGCGAAATGCGCACTTAGCCTCGGCGGACGAGCGTTGGCACGCGCGGTGCAATGAGGGTGGCATCAACAACACAACGACCATGAAGAACACTCTCTCCATCCTCGCCCTTTCCGCCACCGCCGGTGCCGTGCTGATGAAGCTCTCCAACGCTTCCTTCTTCGCCGCCGTCCCCGGTGAGCTCGTCATCGCCGCCGGCGCGAGTCTCGCAATCGTCGGCCTGATGATCGGCGATTACCGCCGCTTTGTCCGTCCGCTCGCCGTGCCGGCGAGCGTCGTCCGCCCGGCCGCCTCGTCGGTCGCGCGCACGCAACGCACGAACGCCTACGGCATCCGCCGTCAGTCCGCGATCGTCGAGCGCGCCGCCTGAACGCGCAGCGCCTGCGGCCGGTCGCCGCCGCCACGCCTCGCCGCGGCGCACGGTGACTTCCGGCGGGCAGCGGGCTCTTGACTCTTTTCCTGCGGCGCGAGTCACTTCCTTTTAAATGGCAGCCAACGACCCCGCGCCCCACCGCATCCTCGTTGCGGACGATCAGCCCGACGTTCTCGAAGCCCTCCGCCTGCTCCTGAAGGCCGAGGGCTATCTTATTGATACGGCCAAGTCGCCGGGCTCCGTCATGAAAGCGGTCGAGCAGCGCGATTACGCGCTCGCCCTCATCGACCTCAACTACGCGCGTGACACGACGTCGGGCCAGGAAGGCCTCGACCTCCTCGCCAAGTTGCAGGCCGCCGATTCCACACTGCCCGTCGTCGTGATGACCGCGTGGGCCAGCGTCGAGGTCGCCGTCGAGGCGATGCGCCGCGGCGCGAAGGATTTCGTCACCAAGCCGTGGGACAACCCGCGCCTGCTCGCCATCGTCAAGAACCAGATCGAACTCGCGAGCGCGGTGCGCGCGTATCATCGCCTCGAGCAGGAAAACCAAATCCTCCGCGGCAAAGGCGGCCCGAACCTCATCGCCAATTCACCCGCGATGCGCCCGGTGCTCGAAATCATCTCCCGCGTCGGCCCGTCCGACGCGAACGTCCTCATCACGGGCGAAAACGGCACCGGCAAAGGCGTTGTCGCGCAGGCGTTGCACGCAGTTTCGGTGCGCGCCGGAAAGCCGTTTATTTCCGTTAACATGGGCGGCTTGCCCGAGGGTGTGTTCGAGAGCGAACTCTTCGGTCACGTCCGCGGCGCATTCACCGACGCAAAGTCGGATCGCGCGGGCCGCTTCGAACTCGCGGACGGCGGCACGCTGTTCCTCGACGAAATCGGCAACATCCCGATGAGCCAGCAGGCGAAAATTCTGCGCGTCCTCGAAACCGGCGAGCTCGAACGCGTCGGCTCCTCGCGCACGTATCGCGTCAACGTCCGCCTCGTTTCCGCCACAAACGCCGATCTCCAAGCCGAGGTCGCCGCCGGAAAATTCCGTCAGGATCTGCTGTTCCGGCTCAACACGATCCATCTGCACCTGCCGCCGCTCCGCGAGCGCCGCGAAGACATCCCGCTGCTCGCGCAGCATTTCCTCAAAGGGCACGTCGAACGCTACCGGAAGCAAATCACGGGCTTCGAGGACGGTGCGCTCGAAGCGATGCGCGACTACGCCTGGCCGGGCAATGTCCGCGAGCTCGACCACGCCGTCGAACGCGGCGTGTTGATGACCCAAAGCAAACTCCTCCGCGCGCCCGATCTCGGCCTCAACGCCGGCCAAGCCGCGCCGCGCCTGGAGGACATGAGCCTCGAGGAAGTCGAGGGGTTCCTGATCAAGAAGACGCTCGCGCGTTGCGACGGCAACGCCCGCAAAGCCGCCGAACAACTCGGCCTGAGCCGCAGCGCGTTCTACCGACGCCTGGAACGCTACGGACTCTGAGTCGCTGAAAGCTTTATGCTTTAGGCGAAAAGCTCAGAACCCGATGAAAGACTATCGCGAAATCAAGGCGTGGCAGAAAGGCCACGAACTGACGCTCGCAATTTACGCGGCGACTCAGCGTTTCCCCAGAGAAGAGCTTTTTGGCCTCACCAGCCAGATGCGCCGTGCCGCATCATCTGTTCCCGCAAATATCGCTGAAGGATGCGGGCGGGATGGGGACGCAGAATTGAAGCGCTTTCTGAACATCGCCCTCGGCTCGGCGTGCGAACTCGATTACTTCATTCAGCTCGCCACCGACCTGAAACACCTCGATCGCCTGACGGCGGAAAAGCTTTCCACCGACGCGCTCGAACTGCGGCGCATGCGCGGAGCCTTTATCCGGAAGCTTAAAGCCTAAAGCTTACTGCCTACCGCTCCGTCCTCATGGCCAACAAAAACCAGCAACGGATGGCGCACGAAAACCGCGTGCTCCTCTATGCGATGTTGTCCGGGCTGCCGGCGATCGTCGTTTCCTTCTGGCTGCTGATCGATGGTGATTTTTCGCCCAAGGTCCAATGGACGCTCGGGTTGATCATCTTCGGCTTTTGGTTCGGCTACGCGCTCGCGACGCGCGAAATCGTCATGCGACCGCTGCAGACGATGGCGAATCTGCTCACGGCGTTGCGCGAAGGGGATTTCTCGACGCGCGCGCGCGGCGCGAATCGCGACGAGCCCCTCGGCGACGTGATGTCGGAAATCAATCTGCTCGGCGGCGTCCTCCAGGAACAACGGCTCGGCGCGCTCGAGGCCACGGCGCTGCTGCGCACGGTCATGGAAGAGATCGACGTTTCGATCTTCGCTTTCGACAGCAACGAGACGCTGCGTCTCGTGAACCGCGCCGGACAGGAATTGCTCGGCCAGCCCGCGGAACGCATTCTCGGACGCGAAGCGAAGGACCTCGACATGTCCGACTGTCTCGTGGGAGACGCGACGCGCGTCATGACTCGAACCTTTCCCGGCGCGGCGGGCCGTTGGGGCATGCGCCGCACGATGTTTCGCGAAGGCGGACTCCCCCACTCGCTCATCGTGATCGCCGACCTCAGCCAGCCGTTGCGCGAGGAGGAATTGAAGGCGTGGCAGCGCCTCGTGCGCGTCATCGGTCACGAACTCAACAACTCCCTTGCGCCGATCAAATCCATCGCGGGCAGCCTCAACACGATGTTGCGCCGCGACCCGAAACCGGCGGACTGGGATGAGGACATGCGCAGTGGACTCGAGATCATCGAGGCGCGCGCGGAGGGATTGAACCGCTTCATGCAATCCTACGCGCGGCTCGCCAAGCTTCCGCCGCCGACGAAATTGCCGATCGAGATCGGTGCGCTGATGCGTCGCGTGGTATCGCTCGAGACGCGACTGCCCGTCGAAATTGTCGAAGGTCCGTCGCTCGTCGCCCACATCGATGCCGCGCAAGTCGAGCAGGTCATCATCAATCTCGTGAAGAACGCCGTGGATGCGACGCTCGAAACCGGCGGCAAGGTGCAGGCCGGCTGGCGCAATCATCCGGGTGGTCTGGAAATCTTCATCGACGACGAGGGCCCGGGCATCGCGAATCCGCAGAATCTTTTCGTGCCGTTCTTCACCACGAAGCCGTCCGGCTCCGGCATCGGCCTCGTGCTCTGCCGGCAGATCGCCGAGAACCACGGTGGCTCTCTCTCCTTGGAAAATCGGCCCGGCCGCGCCGGCTGCACTGCGCGGATGCGCTTGCCGCTTTGAGGTCGCCGCCGCGCCGGAGCGCGGGATTTCGCCGGTTGCCCCGCTAAATCGGCCCGACAAGTCATTCCCATTTTTGGGACGATTACATCCCGTGTTCGCTCTGAGGATGCGAAAACGCGCCTCTCGTCAAAATTGTTACTAATTAAACTATAATGACTTAAAGCTTCATCTCCACTTGGCACGAGCGGTGCGTTAGACCCGCGAAATACCCGAAGTTTTCAATGGATATTCCCCGCCCCAACGCAGCCAAGGAAAAGCGCAAGAAGCGCATCATTTACGGCGTGATCGCCGCCGTCGCCCTGATCGGCATCACGGTCGCGCTGTCGCGTCTGAAGCCCGCCGCGCCGACGGTCGAGCGCAACCTCGTCTGGATCGACACCGTGAAACGGGGCCCGATGGTGCGCCAAGTGCGGGGTCTCGGCACCTTGGTGCCGGAGGAAATTCGCTGGATCGCCGCACGCACGCAAGGCCGCGTCGATAAGATCATTCTCCGTCCGGGCGCTGTCGTCGAACCCGGCAGCCTCATCCTCGAACTTTCCAATCCCGACGTCGAATCCAACGCCGCGAACGCCGAGAGCCAGCTCCTCGCCGCCGAAGCACAGCTTTCCAATTTGAAGGTGCAGCTCGAGAGCCAGCTCCTCCAAGCCGAAGCCGCCGCCTCACGCGCGAAGTCGAATTTCGAAACCACCAAACTCCAGGCGCAGGTCCGCGAAGAACTTTACCGCGACGGCCTCGTCTCCCAGCTCGAACTGCGCCTGACGCAGGCCACTGCCGCCGAGGCGCAGGTCGGCAACGAGATCGAACAAAAGCGCTACGCCTTCGCCAAGGAATCCATCGCACCGCAGCTCGCCGTGCAGCAGGCCGAAGTCGCCCGCCTTCGCTCCCTCGCCCGCCTCCGCCAGGAAGAACTCGCGGCGCTCAAGGTCCGCTCCTCCATGAGCGGCGTGCTCTCCGCCCTCCCCGTCGAAGTCGGCGCGCAAGTCCAGCCGGGCACCAACATCGCCCGCGTCGCCGATCCGACCAAGCTCAAGGCCGAAGTCCGCATCGCGGAAACCCAAGCCAAGGACATCGCCATCGGCCAAGTCGCGCAAATCGACACCCGCAACGGCATCGTCGAAGGCCGCGTCTCGCGCATCGACCCGGCCGTGCAAAACGGCACCGTTCTGGTGGACGTCACCATCGTCAACGAACTCCCGCGCGGCGCACGTCCCGACCTTTCCGTCGATGGCACGATCGAACTCGAGCGCCTTAACGACGTCATCTACGTCGGTCGCCCGGCCTTCGGCCAGGAACGCAGCACCGTCGGCATCTTCAAGCTCGATCCGGTCAGCAGCGACGCGGTCCGCACCCAGGTGCAGCTCGGCCGCAGCTCGGTCAACACGATCGAAATCATCGGCGGCCTTCAGCCCGGCGACCGCGTCATCCTCTCCGACATGTCGCAGTGGGACGCCAACGACCGCATCCGCCTGAACTAATCCGTCCCCGTGCGACGCTCCTCTCTCAACACAACTGCCATGGTCGCCACCGTTGTCATCCTGTCGTTGCTCAGCCTCGTGATTGCCACCGATCACGACAGCTCCAGCTAAACTTTCTGTAACCTTTCGCGCATTACGCGTGTTACCACCCCAATCCCGCTAGCACTTCCCCTATGACCACTGAAAACACATCGCTGATTAAGCTCGAGGGCGTCACCAAGGTGTTCCTGACCGATGAGGTCGAGACCCACGCCCTCTCCGGCATCCACATGGAGATCTTCAAGGGCGAGTTCGTCTCGATCGCCGGCCCCTCGGGCTGCGGCAAATCGACGCTCCTCTCGATCCTTGGCCTCCTCGATACGCCGACCGACGGCACCTATTACCTCAACAGCCGCCCCGTGCACGGCCTCACGCTCCCGGAGCGTGCCCGCATCCGCAATCGCGAGATCGGTTTCATTTTCCAGTCCTTCAATCTCATCGGCGATCTCACCGTTTACGAGAACGTCGAGCTGCCCCTCACCTACCGCGGCATGCCAGCGGCCGAGCGCAAGACGCGCGTCACCGAAGCGCTCGAGAAGGTCGGCATGGGCCACCGCGCCAAGCATCTCCCGTCCCAGCTCTCCGGCGGTCAACAGCAACGCGTCGCGGTCGCCCGCGCGCTCGCCGGCTCCCCGGCCGTGCTGCTCGCCGACGAACCGACGGGTAACTTGGATTCCAAGAACGGCGACGCCGTGATGGAATTGCTCCACAATCTCCACAAGACCGGCTCGACGATCGTCATGGTCACGCACGACGCCCGTTTCGCCCGCCACTCCGAGCGCACGATCCACGTGTTCGACGGCCGCGTGGTCGAGGAGCAGGTCGAGTCCGATCCGACGCATTGATCCAGGTAGCCCGCGACCTCCGGGCGCGGGAATTCCTTTCAGCCCATAGCAAAACAGCGGAGCGGCGCCGAACCACGCAATCTCCGCCCCGCCTCGACCGGTCCTTCTTCAGTGGTCGGACTCTCGAGGCGACGGCGGTCCCGGCGCTCTCCGCTTTTTCGTTCTTTCCGGCCTCGGCCGTCCGACCACTGAAGCACACAACCTGACGGCGTGCCCCGCCTCCCCGGCTCTCGGTGCACGCCTGCGAACCTGAGCCGCGCTGGTCTCCCGGTATGCTGCAAAACCTGCGCCTCGCGCTCCGCGCGCTGAGCAAGACGCCCGCGTTCACCGCGATCGCCCTCGCCACCCTTGCCCTCGGCATCGGCGCGAACGTCGCCATCTTCAGTCTCGTCGACTCGGTGCTGTTGCGCCCGCTCGCTTTCCCCGAGTCCGAGCGCCTCGTGCGCATCTGGGCCACCGCCCCTGAACGCGGGATCGACCGGACCGCGACGTCGCTCCTGCGCTTCGAGGATTTCCGCACGCAACAGGAAGTTTTCTCCAGGATGGCCGTCGATACCTTCGCCGGCCTCTCGCTCGTCGGCGGTGGCAATGAGGCCGAACAACTCGCGGGCGCCATCGTCTCTTCCCAGTTTTTCCAGACCCTCGGCGTCCGCCCGCAACTCGGCCGCGTCTTCACCGTTGAGGACGATCTGCCTGGTGCCCCGCGCGTCACGGTCATCAGTCACGGCCTGTGGCAACGCCGCTTTGCCGCCCGCGCCGACATTCTCGGCGAAAACGTCATCCTCAACGGACAACCGACCACCATCGTCGGCGTGCTGCCGCCGAACTTCGGATTTCCTTTCGACCAGCGCGACGCCTGGCTCGCGAAGCCCCAAGAAGTGCCCGGTCTGACGACGCAGCAGGTGCAGAACGGCGCCGGTTACCTCAACATTACCGCGCGCCTCAAGCCCGGCGTCAGCCTCGAACAGGCCGCCGAGGCGATCCGCATCATCGCGCGGCGCTACGGCGAGGCCAATCCTGCTCGCGTCGACGCCAAGTTCGGCACGCTCGTCCTTTCGTTTCACGAGGAGATCGTAGGCAACCAGCGACCCGCCTTCTACACGCTCTTTGCCGCCGTCGGTTTCGTTCTTCTCATCGCCTGCGCAAACGTCGCCAACCTGCTCCTCACCCGCTTTGCCGGTCGCACGAAGGAGATCGCTGTGCGCATGGCGCTCGGCGCCGATCGCCGTCGTGTGCTCGGCCAGTTCCTCACCGAGAGCGTTCTCCTTTCCGTCCTCGCCGCTGCGCTCGGCACGCTGCTCGCGAGTTGGAGCCTCGATGCGCTGGTCGGCTTCGCGCAGGATTTCGTGCCACGCGCGGCCGATGTCGCTCTGAACTGGCGCGCGCTGGCCTTCACCACCGGCGTCGCACTGCTCACCGGCGTGGCGATGGGTCTGTTCCCCGCGCTGCAAGTCTCGCGTCAAAACATCGTCGAGTCCCTCAAGGACGCCGCGAAAGGCTCCACTGGCGGCGTGCGCTCCGGCCGTTTCCGTTCGCTGCTGCTGATTGGCGAAGTCGCGCTGTCGTTCGTGCTCCTCGTCAGTGCGAGCCTGCTCATCCTCAGCTTCGACCGGCTCCGCAACGTCGACGCCGGCTTCCGCGACGAAGGGGTGCTCACCGCGTTCGTCTCGCTGCCGCCCGCGCGTTACGACACGCCGGAGAAGCACGCGGAGTTCTTCGCGCGCATGCAGGAGCAACTCGCCGCCCTCCCGGGCGTGACCGCCGCCTCGCTCGGTTCGAGCCCGCCGCTCTCCGGAAACCAGTCGTTTACGCCCTACGCCGTCAAGGGCCGCCCCATCCCGCCGCTCACGGAGCAACCGCTCGGCGCACGTTTCGCGATCAACCCGGGCTACTTCGCCACCCTCGGCGTCGCTCTCACCGCCGGGCGCGATTTCGACGTGCGCGACCGCGTGGGCGCGCGCGACGTCGTCATCGTCAACGAAGCCTTCGCCCGCGAGCAGTTCCCCGACGGCAACGCCGTGGGTCAGACGCTCGTCCTCGGCGTCGTGCGCCGCGAATTCGAGATCGTCGGCGTCGCGGCCAACCACCGCGCGCTCAACCTCAGCCAGGAACCGAACGCGCAGATTTATTTCTCCGCTTTGCAACGCCCCGATAATTTCATGGGCCTCCTCGTCCGCACGCCTGGTTCGCCGACGGCGTTGACCGGCTCGTTGCGCGAAGTCCTGCGCCGCGTCGATGCCGACCTGCCGCTCATCAATCCCCAGCCGCTCACCCGCTACGTCGAGCTCTCCCTCGCCGGGCGCGAATTGAACATGATGCTGCTCGCCGGTTTCGCCGCGCTGGCGATATTCCTCTCCGGTCTCGGCATCTACAGCGTCATGGCCTACGCCATCGCGCAACGCACGCCCGAGATCGGTGTCCGGATGGCGCTCGGCGCCTCGCCCGGCTCAGTGCAGCGCATGGTGGTCGGCCAAGGCCTGCGCACGGCCGGCATTGGCCTCGGCTTCGGACTCGTCGCCGCGCTCGGTGCGACGCGTCTATTGAGCAACCAACTCTTCGGAGTCGAAGCCACGCACCCGCTCGCTTACGGCGGCATTTCCGTTTTCGTCCTGCTCGTCTCGTTTCTCGCCTGCTGGCTGCCCGCGCGCCGCGCCAGCCGCATCGATCCGCTCGTCGCGTTGCGCGACGAATAACGCACCCTCCCCGTATTCCCCATGCTCCACGATCTCCGCTTCGCGCTTCGCCTGCTCACGAAACAGCCCGGCACCACGCTCGCCGCCATCGTCGCGCTGGGTTTCGGCATCGGGCTCGCCACGGCGATCTTCAACGCCTTCAGCGCGGTCATGCTACGGCCGCTGCCGCACATCCGCAACGAACACCGACTCGTGTTCGTCAACAGCCTCAATCTCAAACAAGTCGACGGCTACTACGAACTTTCCGAGCCGGACTTCCTCGATCTGCGCGCGCACGCGAAGACACTCGAAGGGCTCACAACCTCGACCCGCAAGACCGTCATCTTCGGCACCGGCGAAAATCCGGAGCGCGTGCTCGGTGCGGATATTTCCGTCGAAGGCTTCTCCATGCTCGGCGTCCAACCGGTGCGCGGCCGACTTTTCACGCCGGCCGACGCCGAACCCTCGGCTTCACCGGTCGCGATTCTCAGCCACGCCCTTTGGCAACGGCGCTTCGGCGGCAAGGACGATGTTGTCGGCCGCGTGGAGATTCTGAACGGCACGGCCACCACGATCATCGGCGTGCTGCCGGCGGGATTCACTTTCCCGGACACCGAGGAGATTTGGACGCCGCTGCACTATAAGAACGAACCGAACTCCCGCGCCAGCCACGGCCTGAGCGGCTGGGCGCGACTGCGCGACGGCGTTTCACTCGACGAAGCTCGCGCCGAAGTCGCCGCGCTCGGTGCCCGGCTCGCGCTCGAACATCCAACCTCGAACGAGAACAAGGGCTTCGGTCTCCGTCTCGTGCGCGAGGAAGCCACGGAGGACACCGCGCTGCTGATGCGCCTGATGCTCGGCGCGGCGATCTTCGTGCTGCTCATCGCCTGCGCCAACGTCGCCAATCTCCTCCTCGCCAAAGCGGCGGGCCGCGCGCATGAGATCGCCATTCGCGTCGCAGTCGGCGCGACGCGCGGGCGCATCATCCGCCAGGTGATGACGGAGAGCCTGTTGCTCGGCGTGCTCGGCGGCGCACTCGGCATGCTGGTCGGCGTGTGGGCGAACAGCCTGCTGCTCCGCGCCGTGCCGGCGGTCGAAATTCCATTTTGGATGTCATTCGACTTCGATTGGCGCGTCTTCGCCTTTGCCGCCGGAGCGGCAATCATTTCGTCGATGTTCTTCGGGCTCTTCCCTGCGGTGCAGGCTTCGCGCGGCGCCGCGTTGGAGATGAAGGACGGCGCGCGCAGCGTCACGGGGAGCCGACGTTCGCGCGTGATGCGGCAGAGCTTGGTGATCGCGCAGGTCGCGCTCTCCGCCGTGCTGCTGATCGGCGCAGGTTTGTTCGTGCGCAGCTTCCTGAAACTCCAAGCCACGCCAACCGGCTACGACGCGCGTGGCGTGGTGACGTTCCGCGTCGGCTTGCCGCCCACGCAGTTCAAGGATCAGGCCGAGACCCGCCGCTTCTTCGAACAGCTCGCGCCTCGCCTCGCCGAAGTGCCGGGCGTCACCGCGGTCGGCGCCACCACCATTCTCCCGAGTGCCGGCAACAACAGCAACGCGTTCCTCCTCGAAGGACAGACCCTCCCGAGAAACGTTTCGGAATCGACGCAGACCACCGCCCGCATGGTTTCCGCCGGCTACTTCAGCACGATGAAAATCCCGCTGTTGCGCGGCCGCTTTTTCGGGCCGACCGACACGCGCGAATCCACGCGCGTCGCCATCGTCGATCAGCAGTTCGTCGATAAATATCTTCCCGGCCAGGACCCGCTCGGCAAACGCGTGCGCTTCGGTTACCTTGAAAGCGACGATGTCGAGTGGCTCACGATCGTGGGTGTTGTCGGCAATGTCCCCAGCCGCATCGACCGCCCGTATGAACGCGGCGCGATCTACCAACTGATGGAGCAAAACGATCTGAACTTCGTCAGCTACGTCGTGCGCGTCGCCGGCGATCCCGCGACGTTCGGTCCCGCGCTCCAACGCGCCGTGCTCGCGGTGAAGCCGGGCATTCCCATCTACGACGTGCGCACGCAGGACCACATCGAACGCGTCGCCTACTGGCAGCGCCGGTTCTTCGGCCAGGTGTTCAGTGCCTTCGGTGTCGGCGCGCTCTTCCTCGCCGCGCTCGGCGTCTATGGCGTCATGGCCTACAGCGTCACCCAACGCACGCCTGAGATCGGCGTCCGCATGGCGCTGGGCGCCTCGCAAAACGACGTGCTCCGCCTCATCAGCCGCCAGGGTTTCGTGCTCGTCTCGTCCGGCCTCGCCATCGGCGTCGTCGCGGCGCTCGGCCTCACGCGTTTGATGGCCGGCCTGCTCTACGGCGTCAGCCCGAGTGATCCGCCGACGTATTTTGCGCTCACCACGCTGCTCGGCGTGGTCGGTCTCGTGGCCTGCTGGCTGCCGGCCCGCCGCGCGACGCTCGTCGATCCGCTGGTGGCGTTGCGGTCGGAGTGATCGAACGCACGTCACGAGTGCTTCCGACTGACGTTGCGTCGTTCACCGCGCCGGTGCGCGGTCCGGCGCGGGATTTTGCCCTTCTGCCGCAAAGCCGATAAATTTGGTAACCCGACCATAACTGCGGGGTTTTCTCTGCAACACCGTCATCACCCGCAGCGCCTCCCGGTGTTGCGGGTTCGCCGTTTTCCCCGATTCGGCGATGCACCCACCGAGCACCACGTTCGCCTCCGCTTATCCCATGTTGACTCAGCTGAAGTTCGCCCTCCGCTCCTTCCTCAAGACGCCCGGCTTCACGTTCATCGCCTTGCTGACGCTCACGCTTGGCATCGGCGCCAACACCGCCGTGTTCAGTGTCGTCCACGCGCTGCTGCTGCGCCCGCTGCCCTACCCGAACCAGCATGAGCTGGTCTTCCTCAGCGAGTCGTCCGAGCAGGTGCCGGGCATGTCGATTGCCTACCCGAATTTTGAGGACTGGCGCGCCCGGCAAAAGAGCTTCACGTCCATGGGCATCTTCCGCGGCCAGGGCTTCAACTATATGGGCGCGACTGAAACCGAGCCAATGCTCGGTGCGAGCCTCAGCCACGACCTGTGGCCGACGTTGGGAGTGCAGCCGCTGCTCGGTCGCTGGTTCACCGCGCAGGACGATCAGCCGAGTGCGGAAAAAACCGTGCTGCTCAGTGAGCGTTTCTGGCGCCGCAGTTTCGAGGCGCGCGAGAATGTCATCGGCGAAAAAATCAATCTCAGCGGCAACGTTTACACCGTTATCGGCGTGATGTCGGCGACGTTCGAATTCCCCAGCCCGATCACCGAAGTCTGGACGCCGCTCACCCCGCTGCTCGGTGCCAGCCTGGCGAACCGCAGCAATCACCCGGGCCTCTACGCGCTCGGCCGCCTCAAACCGGGAATCACGTTGCAAGCCGCACGCGACGACATCGTCGGCATCGCGCGCCAACTCGCGCAGGAGTATCCGCAATCCAACCGTGGCAATTCCGCGGCGGCTCAACTCGCTGTCGATCGCACGTTCGGGCAAATCCGTCCGGCGCTGCTCACGCTGTTCGGCGCGGCGGCCTTCGTCTTGCTCATCGCGTGCGCCAATGTCGCGAATCTTCTGCTCGCCCGCGCCGCCGCGCGTTCCCGCGAACTCGTCGTGCGCGCCGCGCTCGGCGCGAGCCGCAAGCAGATCATCGGACAACTGCTGACGGAGACGGCGCTGCTCGGCTTCGTCGGCTCAGTCGGCGGCGTGTTGGTCGCCTATTGGACGATGGGCGCGATCAAATCCGCCCTGCCCACCGCGCTGCCGAATCTCGCGCACATCGGCGTGAATTTCTGGGTGCTCGGCTTCGCCATCCTCGTCGGCGTGGGCGTCACCACACTCTTCGGTTTCGTGCCGGCTCTCTCCGCCTCGAAACTGAATCTCCAGGAAGCGCTCTCCCAATCCGCGCGTTCCGGCGGCAGCGTTGCCGTCGGCCGCTGGCGCGGGGCGCTCATCGCGGGGGAGTTCGCGCTGACGCTCGCATTGCTGGTTTGCGCCGGGCTCATGTTCCGCACCCTCCAAAATCTCTACTCGGCCGACCCGGGCTTTCGCACCGAACAGCGCCTCGTCTTCGGCTGGGCAATGTCAGGACCGTCGTTTGCCGACCCAAAGGCACGCGTGCAAATCCTCGACCGCGTCGCCGAACGACTGGCCGCGGTCCCGGGCGCGCAGAGCGTCGCGCTGACCAACCCGCTGCCGATGAGCGGCGGCGGCAATCAGACGAGCTTCCTGCCCGAAGGCGCCGAGGACCCGGGTCCGGGCCGCTATCCTTCCACGGAGATGAACGCGGTCAGTCCGAGCTATTTCTCGACCATGGGTATCACCCTGGTGCGCGGTCGCGCCTTTACCGCGCAGGACACCGCGGACGGCAAACCGGTTTGCATCATCGATACGACGATGGCGGAAAAATATTTCTCCGGCGTGGACCCGGTCGGCAAACACATCATGCCTGGCTTCGGTCACGGTCCAAATCCAATGGAGGTCGAGATCGTCGGCGTCGTCGCCCACGTCCAGAATTACGCGTTCGGCCAGCAAACCCGGTTTCAAACCTACCGGCCCTACGCGCAACTGCCGCCGTTCACCGTGTCGTGGATCCTGCGCACCTCCGGCGATCCGGCCGGTCTGACCAGCGAGGCGCGCCGCGCGCTGCGCGAAATCGATCCGAAGCTGCCGATCTTCCAAGTGCGCACGATGGACCAGGTGTTTGCCAACACGGTTACTACACAGCGCCTCGCGCTCACGTTGCTCGGTGTCTTTGCCGGCCTCGCGTTGCTGCTCGCCTCGATCGGTCTCTATGGCGTGCTCAGCTACGCCGTCAGCCAGCGCACGCGTGAGATCGGCGTGCGCATGGCGATCGGAGCCGATCGCGGCGCCGTGCTGCGCCTGATTGTCGGACAGGGCTTCAAGCTTGCGCTCATCGGCCTCGGCGTCGGCGTGATGCTCGCGCTCGCCCTCAGCCGCCTGCTGAAGGGACAACTCTACGAAGTCTCCGCTTTCGACCCCGCGAGCTTCATCACTGTTTGTGTCGTCTTGCTCGCCGTCGGTTTCGTCGCCTGCCTGTTGCCTGCCTGGCGCGCCACGCGCATCAACGCCGTCGAAGCCCTCCGCGCCGACTGATCGGCCGGCCAACCCGCTCCTCACCCTCCGCTGCCCCGCCAATCCTGTTCCCCATGTTCTCCGACCTCAAATTCGCGTTCCGCTCGCTCCGCAAAACGCCGGCGTTTTCCCTCATTGCCATCGTCACACTCGCGCTCGGCATCGGCGCGAATTCCGGCGTGCTGAGTTTCCTAAACGTTCTGCTGTTCAAACCTCTGCCGCTGCCTGAGGTCCAGCAACTGCTCTTCATCGGCGAGCACTCGCAGCAGGTGCCGACGATGTCGGTGTCGTATCCGAACTTCCTCGATTGGCGCGAACGGCAAAAAACCATGACGCACCTCGGCACGTTCCGCGGGCAGTCATTCAATTACGTCGGTGCAAGTGAGACCGAGCGCATCAACGGCGCGCAGTTCTCCCATGACATGTGGCCGGCGATCGGCATCGCGCCGAAACTCGGTCGCTGGTTCAATGCCGACGAAGACAAACCCGGCGTGGGGCGCGTGGCGGTGGTCAGCGAACGGTTTTGGCAAACCTCCCTCGGCGGACGACCCGACGTGCTCGGGCAAAAAATCACACTGAGCAGCGAAATCTATGAGATCGTCGGCGTGATGCCAAAAGACTTCCGTTTCCCGACCAACGGCCCGGACGTCTGGATTCCGTTCGGGTTGTTCGCCGAGCAAAACATGAACCGCGGCAATCATCCCGGCCTTTACTGCCTCGGCCGCATGAAACCCGGTGTGACGTTCCAAACCGCGCGGGCCGACCTCGTCGCCATCGCAAAACAGCTTGAGCAGGAATACCCGCAGTCCAACACCGGCAATTCCGTCAACGTGCAGACGCTCGTCGATCGCGCCGTGGGACAACAACGTGGCGCGGTGTGGATCTCCTTCGCCGCCGCGCTGGGCGTGTTGCTCATCGCGTGCGCCAATGTCGCCAATCTTCTTCTCGCGCGTGCCGCCGTGCGCTCGCGCGAGTTCGCCGTGCGCGCCGCGCTCGGCGCCGGCCGTTCGCGCCTCATTCGCCTCGTGCTGGCGGAAAGTCTGATGCTCGGTGTCGCGGGCACCGCGCTCGGATTGCTGGCCGGCTACGGTGTCATGCAGGGCATCAAAACGCTCATTCCGGCCAACTCGCCCTTCGTCACCCAGGTGGCGATGGATGGCACCGTGCTCGGACTTTCGATTCTCATCGGCGTGGGGACGACCGTCCTCTTCGGTCTCGTGCCCGCACTTTCCAGCACCCGCGTGAACCTCAACGAGGCTCTCGCGGCCGGCGGCCGCAGCGGCAGTGGCGTCAACGCGCGCTGGCGCTCGGTCCTCGTCGGCGGGGAATTTGCGCTGACGCTCATGTTGCTCTTCGCGTCGGGTCTGATGATGCGCACGATCTACAACATTTATCGCGCCGACCTCGGCCTGAAAACCGATCGCATCGTCAGTTTCGGCTACGTCATGCCGGGCCGCGACTGGGCCGATCCGGCCAAGCGCGTGCAACTGACGGAACGCGCGCTCGAAAAACTGCGCACCCTGCCGGGCGTCACGCACGCCGCGCTCACCAATCCGCTCCCGCTTTCGGGCGGCGGCAACCAGACTTCCTACGTCATCGAGGGCGAACCCGAGCCCGGTCCCGGCAAACGGCCATCGACGGAAAACAACGCGGCGAGCCGCGATTATTTTGAAACGATGCGCATCCCGCTGTTGCGCGGACGCACGTTCACCGATCAGGAAAAGCTCGACGACCCGCAGACGATCGTCATCGACACCAAATTCGCCGAGACGCACTTCCCCAATCAGGATCCGCTCGGCAAGCGCGTGAACTTCGGTCCGCCGAACGGCGCGCCCGCGTGGGCGACGATCATCGGTGTCGTCGGCCACGTGCAGAATTACGGCATCGGTCAGGACACGCGCGTGCAGATCTATTATCCGTATCACCGCGTCGGACCGGGCTTCGTCAGCTTTGTGCTGCGCACGCAGCAGGACCCCGCCACGCTCGGCGCGCTCATCCGCTCCACCATGCGCGAACTGGAGCCCACGCTGCCGATCTTCGGACTGCGCACGATGGATGAATTGTTCGAACAGTCGGTGACGAACGAGCGCATTATGCTGCGGTTGCTTGGCGTATTTGCGGGTATCGCGCTGCTGCTCGCCGCCATCGGCCTTTACGGCGTGTTGAGCTACATCGTCGCCCAGCGCACGCGGGAAGTCGGCGTGCGCATGGCGCTCGGCGCGACCGCGGGTTCCGTCCGCAGTCTAATGCTGCGCCAAGGCATGCGACTGGCGCTGATCGGGCTGGGCATCGGGGCACTCGCGGCGCTCGGTCTCGGCAAACTCATGAGCAGCGTTCTTTTCGGCGTCTCGCCGTTCGACCCGGTGAGCCTAGCCGCGGTGGCGGCGTTGCTGCTGCTCATCGGCCTGCTCGCGAGCTGGCTCCCGGCCCATCGCGCCACGCGCATCAATCCCACCGAGGCGTTGCGCGCCGAGTGATTTTGCGGACTGGACGCGCGCCGGCCGCCTCTCATCAAAATTGCCTGTAACTCCGGCAGCCGGCCGTGGTTTCCTCCGCCATGCTCGCCGACCTGCGTTTTGCGTTTCGCCAACTCGTGCAGTCTCCGGGATTCGCGCTGGTCGCGATCCTTTCTCTCGCCTTGGGCATCGGTGCCAACACCGCGGTGTTTGGCATGGTCAACGAACTCCTGCTCCGCGCCCTGCCGGTGCGCGAGCCACAGCAACTCGTCATCTTCCGCACGATCGAGGGCGTGAAGGGCGGCATGGCGCGCTCCACCGAAGGCTACGGTGCCCGCGACCCCCTCACGGGACGGCACAGCGGCTCGTCCTTTCCGCTCGCCACCCTGGAACGCTTTGCGGCCAAGACCGACGTCCTCAGCCACGCGTTCGCATTTGCGCCGTTCTGGCAATGCAACGTTCTCGTCAACGGCGCGCCCGACACCGCGGCCACCGCGCAACTCGCTTCCGGCGACTACCACCGCGGCCTCGGCGTCGAAGCGTGGATCGGACGAACGTTCACCCGGGACGACGATCGCGCCACGGCCGAACCCGTCGCGGTCATCTCGTATCGTTTCTGGCAGCGCCATTTTGCCGGCGCCCCGGACGCCATCGGGCGCACGATCCAGCTCAACCGCGTCAGCGTGACGATCATCGGGGTGACGCCGGAAGCGTTCGCGGGCACCGGTCAGGTCGGCGAACACTACGACATTACCGCGCCGCTCGCGCATTATCTGAAGTTCAGCCCCGACGCCGCCGACAAGGCCAACTCGTGGTATTGGTGGGTGCGACTCATGGGCCGACTTGCGCCCGGCGTCAGCGCCGAACAGGCCCAGGCCGCTTTGGCGCCCGAGTTCGCGGCGGTGGCGCGCGAAGGTTGGACAACGGCGCCGCGCGCCCCCGGCGAAAAGGCGGGCGACCTGCCGGATGATCCGCTGCTCCGTGCCGAGCCGGGCTTTCAGGGCGAAAACGACACGCGGCGCGAATCCACGCGTCCGTTGCAGATCATGCTCGGCCTCTCCAGCCTCGTGCTGCTCGCCGCGTGCGCGAACGTCGCGAATCTTCTCCTCGCCCGCGGCACCGCACGCCGCCGCGAAATCGCGGTGCGTCTCGCGCTCGGCGCCAGTCGCGGCCGCATCGTTCGGCAATTGCTCGCGGAGAATCTGCTGCTCGCGGTCACCGCGGCCGGCTTCGGCCTGCTGGCGGCGTGGGGTTCGCGCAGTGCCGTGCTCGCGCTGCGTCCCTTCAACGTGAATTTCACCCTGCCTTTCGACGCGCGCGTGCTGACCTTCGCCGTCGCAGCGGCGCTCGTCACGACCCTGTTATTCGGCCTCGCGCCGGCGCTCCGGGCCACGAAGCTCGATCTCACGACCGAATTCCAAGGCGGCCGGACCGGACATGGCCATCGCTCGTGGCTGAGCCGTTCGTTGATGGTTCTACAGATCGCCCTTTCGCTGCTCCTGCTGGTTTGCACGGGCTTGTTGCTCGGCTCGCTCCGCAATCTCCAGAACGTGGATGCCGGCTTCAATCGCCACGGGCTCGCCGCGTTTCGCATCGACCCGTCATCGGCAGGCTACGACGCCGCCAAGGCCCGCGCGTTGCGCACGCGTCTCACCGAACAACTCGTCGCGATTCCGGGCGTGACGGGCGTCACCTACTCGCGCGTCGCCGTCCTTTCGCGCTCGCGCCAGACCTCGAGCGTGACGGTGCCGGGCTTCACGCCGCCGCCCGGCGCATCGACGAGCGTCCACGTCCACGTGGTCGGCCCGGACTTCTTCGACGTGCTCGAGCTGCCGCTCGTGCTCGGGCGGAAATTCACCGCCGACGACGAGGAAGGGCGCCCGCAGGTTGCGGTCGTCAACCAAGCCTTTGTCACGAAATTCTTCGACGGCAGGAATCCGGTCGGCCAACGATTCAAGCACGGGCCTTCGGGCGAATTCGAGATCGTCGGCGTGGCGCGCAACGCAAAATACGCCGACCTTCGCTCCGATTTTCCGCCGACCATCTATCTGCCGATGGAACAACAACCCTCGACCGGCCCGCGGGCGAGTGCCGGACAAGTCAATTTTCTGGTGCGCACGTCCGGCGACCCGGCGGCGTTGTTTCCTGCCCTCCGCGCGCTCGTGCATACGGCGGACGCCACCCTCCCCGTCCTCAATCTTCGCACGCAGGACCAGCAGGTCGATCGGCTGCACACTCAGGAACTGATGTTCGCGAAGCTCGCGGGGGTCTTCGGCGCGCTGGTCGTGACGCTCTCGGCCTGCGGACTCTACGGCCTCACGTCCTACGGCGTGGCCCGCCGCACCAGCGAGATCGGTGTGCGGATGGCGCTCGGCGCCATGCCGCGGCAGATTCTCGCGCTGTTCCTGCGGGAAACCTCCTGGCTGCTTCTGACGGGCATGGCGCTCGGCTCCGTGGCGGCGTGGGGTGCCGCGCAATTGATGACGTCGATGCTCTACGGCCTGCGCGCCAGCGATCCGTTCACGTATGGGGCCGCGGCGCTGTTGCTCGCCGGCGTCGCGCTGCTGTCCGCGGCGTTCCCCGCGCGTCGCGCCGCCCGCCTTGATCCCACGGTCGCGCTGCGGACCGAGTAGGCAGCGCGTAGAAAAATTGCTGGAGCCGGCGCGTGGCGCTTCTGCCGCGTAGCGCCCGGAACGCGGCATGGACATCCCGCGCCCGGCGGATAGGCTCGGTGTCGCAACGAACTTCCCATGCTGGTTCGTCGGACTCGTCACCAGCCATGCAAGACGTTCGCTTCGCTTTCCGGCAATTCGCCCGCTCGCCGGCGCTATTTCTCGCCATCGTGGGCTCGATCGCCCTTGGGCTCGCCGCAAATGCCAGCGTGCTGGCCTGGCTGGAGACTTTCGTCCTGCGGCCGCTGCCGGGTGTGCGGGAGCAGTCGCGCTTGGTCGCGCTCGTTTCGAATACAGGTGGCGGCAACGCCTCGCTCCCCGACTTGCGCGATTTCGGAGCCATGGACGACACGTTCGCGGGCGCACTGGCGAGCATGTCAACCACCGCGTGCCTGACGATCGACCGGCAGGCGCACTGGCTCGAAGCGCAGATCGTCTCGGCGAATTTTTTCGAGCTGCTCGGCGTGGCCCCGTTGCTCGGCCGCACGTTTCGGCCCGACGAAGATCAGCATCCGGGCGGCGATCCGGTCGCGGTCATCAGCGAACAAACGTGGCGGCGGCATTTCGGTGCCGCGCTCGACATCGTTGGACGCACCGTGGAACTCAATCGCCGGACGTTCACGATTATCGGCGTCGTGCCGGCGGAGTTTCGCGGGACGATCAATCCCCTGCGCACGGAGCTCTGGACGCCGCTTTCGATGATCTCCGAAGTTCGCAATCAGAGCCGGGCGTTTCTCACGCGCCGGAGTGATCGAGGCTGGCATAACCTTGCCCGACTTCAGGCTGGCGTGAGCCTGGCGCAGGCCCGTGCGGCAGTGACGGCGGCGGACGGTCGTCTCGCAGCGGCTTATCCCGAAACCAACCGTGACGCGTTTCACCGCGTCGTGCCGCTCAACCGCGTGCCGTGGGGTGCGCAAACCATCCTCGGCCCCGCGCTTGCGCTGTTGCTCGCCGTCGCGCTCGGCGTGCAGCTGGTCGTCATCGCCAATACCGCGAACCTCCTGCTCGCCCGCGCCCTGGCGCGGCGCAAGGAAATCGCCATTCGGCTCGCTTCGGGCGCGACGCGCGGACGCCTCGCGCGACAACTGTTGACCGAGTGCCTGCTGTTGGCACTCGTTGGCGGCACGCTCGGTGCGGGATTGGCATGGTGGTGCGTCGGTGCGCTCGCGTGGCTGTTGCCGCCCGATCTCGCGGCGCGCGCGCAGATTCAATTCTCGATCAGCCCCATGACGCTCGCACTCACGGCGGCCTTGGCCGTGGTGACCGGCCTCGCATTCGGATTCGTCCCCGCGTTGCAAGCCACGCAACCCGACCTCGCCACCGCGCTCAAGGACAGCGGGCACGGCGCGGTCGGAAGTGGATCGAGCCGCCGTTGGCGGAGCGCGCTCGTGGTCGCCGAGATCGGTCTCGCGACTATTTTGCTGATTGGCGCGGCGCTTTGCGTAGACGGTTTGCGGCGCGCCCAACAGATCGATGTCGGCTTTCGCGCGGACCACGTGCTCGTGGCGCCGCTCCAGATTGGGATGAACGGCTACGACGCGCAGACCGGCCTGGCCTTTTATCGCGATCTCCGTCGCCGGCTCGCGACGCATCCCGACATCGAGGAAGCCGCGCTCGCCAGCTGGCTGCCGCTCGGCCTCGCCGGCTGCAAAGGCTACGGCGTCACGGTCGAAGGACACACCTGGAAGCCCGGCGAAGATCGCACCATCGAGGTCGCCATCGTGTCGGCGCGGTATTTTTCCGCGCTGCGCATACCCATCGTCGGCGGACGCGAATTCGATGACGGCGATGACGTGCGCTCTCCCGCCGTCGCGATCGTGAATCGCCGCTTCGCGGAGAAGTTCTGGCCCGGTCAGGATCCGCTCGGGCGCCGCTTTCGCGCGGGCGGCGCGTGGCGCACGATCGTCGGAGTCGTGCCGACCGGAAAATACAACCGCGTGGACGAAGCGCCGCGTCCGTTTTTCTTCCTGCCGGACCAGCAGGGCGTGCCGGACCTCGACCTCGGCATTGTCGTGCGCACGCGCGGCGAACCGGAAGCGTTGGCGCGTCCGCTACGCGAGATCGTGCGCGCGCAGGATCCCGCGGTTGATGTTCTGCAGACCGTGACGTTGGCCAACCACGCCGGCCTCGCGCTTTTCCCGCAGGTCGCCGCGACCAAGTTGCTGACCGTGCTCGGCGCGGGTGCGCTTCTGCTCGCGATGATCGGCGTCTATGCGGTGATGGCGCACGCCGTCGGTCAGCGCACGCGAGAGTTTGGCGTTCGGCTCGCGCTCGGCGCGACGCGCGGGGACGTGCTGCGGTTGGTCCTCGGACAGGGATTGTGGCTGGCGCTCGGCGGAATTGTCCTCGGCCTCGTCACGGCCATGGGCGCCAGCCGGTTGCTGGCCGGTTTTCTCTTCGGCGCCAGTCCGTTCGATCCGCTGATCCTGCTCGGCGTGCCGGCGCTGCTTGCGGCCACGGCAATGGTTGCGAGTTGGCTGCCCGCCTGGCGCGCGAGCCGGGTGGATCCCATGGAAGCCTTGCGCGCCGAGTGAACCCATTTTCACCATGCCTGCGAAACTCCAGCCCGCTCACCATCTCGCCACCCTCATTGCCATCGGGATTGTCGCTGGCGCGTCGCTCCTGTTCGCCGCGGAGCCGGTGCCATTCCCGGCTCTGCCCGCCCCTGACGCGGATCATCGTGCGCCCACGCTGCTCCAGCGTATTGAACCCACTTACCCGGCGGGCGTGGACGAGCCGACCGAGCGGCGTGTCTATGTCGCGTTCCTCGTTGCGGCGGACGGCACCGTGCGGAGCGCCTCGGCGATGTTCGGTCCGCCGGCACCGTTCGCCGAAGCCGCAGTCCAGGCGGTGAACCAATGGAAATTTGAACCGGGCCGTCTCGTCGCCGGCAATCGCCCGATCCGGACGCAGATGACCGTCGAATTCTGGTTCAAGCCGCCATCCCCGCCAAAAACTCGCTGATCGACCCCGCCAGCTGACCCGCGTCATGACCGCGAACGCCTTCCTCAATCGACCGGATCCGCCAACCGAGGCCGACCTCGCCGGCGCGCTGGGTGACGCTCAAGCGGTGTGGAACGATCTGCTCCGCCACCTTACAAGCACGCAGATCGCGCACGGCGGCGGATGGAAATGTCATTCACCAAAATGGGGTTGGTCGTTCCGCCTGATGAAAAGAAAACGGACCATTGTCTGGCTTTCGCCGGGACGCGGCGCGTTCGACGCACTCTTCATCCTCGGGGACAAAGCGGTCGCCGCCGCGCGGCGAACCGCACTGCCCGCCGCGGTCACCGCGGCGCTCGCAACGGCGCCGAAATATCCCGAAGGCACCGGCCTTCGCCTGCGGATCACGTCCGCGCGAAGCCTGCCGGCGCTGCGCAAACTTGCCGCGCTCAAAGCGGCCAACTGAATCCTCCCATGCGCTACCTCGCTCTCGAACGCGAACTGCCCACGCTGCCGCGGCCGGACTACGCGGACTTGCTCCGCCGCGAGGCCGTCGCCGTGTGGCGCCTCCAGACCGACGGCATCGTGCGCGAAATCTGGTTCACCCATCCGGAGCGCCACGCCGTGGTGACGCTCGAGTGCGCCAGTCTCGCCTCGGCGCGCGATCATCTCGCGTCCCTCCCACTCGTGCGCGCGGGCCTGATCGAGTTTCAACTCCACGAATTGCGACCCTACGACGGCTACGAGCGGCTCTTCGCCGCTGCCTCCGCGGACCATGCCGCGGGCGCTCCCGCGGAATACTGATCCTCGTCGCAACCGGGGTGCGGCGCGCTGCACTTGGCGCGCTGGCGGCCGCGAAAGAGAAAATTCCGGTAACGAGCGACGCTTGGTCAGGTTCTTAGGCCAACACAACCGACCATGCACCTCCTCCGCTTCGCGCTGCGCTCGCTGCGCAATTCCCCCGGCTTCACCGCCGCGACCGTCCTCACCCTGGCGCTCGGACTCGGCGCGACGACGGCGATTTTCTCCGTGCTTTACGCCGTGCTGCTGCGTCCGTTCCCCTACCCGGAGGCCGATCAACTCGTCGTGATGTGGCAGAAGGGCCCGCAGATGGAGATGTCGATCTCCTGGCCGACCGTGCAGGATTGGATGAAGGAGCAAAAGGCGTTCAGCGCGCTCGCCGCGCATCGCCGCGACCGGTTCAACCTCTCCGGAGCGGGCCAGTTGCCGGAAAACGTTAACGGCGCCTACGCGTCCGCCTCGCTGTTCGACGTGGCGAAAGTCCCCCCGCTCCTCGGCCGTTACTTCACCGCCGAAGACGACAAGCCCGGTGCCGCGCCCGTGGTCGTGATCTCCGAAACGCTCTGGCAACGCCGCTTCGGGCGCAGCGCGTCGATCCTGGGCACGACGATTCCGGTCGATGGCATCCAGAGCACCGTGATTGGCGTCGCTCCGGCCGCGCTGAACCTCCCGCGACTCGCCGAGATTTGGGTGCCAATTTTCCCCTACGCGACGACGCAGCAACACTGGCAGTCGCGCGGCAACAATCCCGGGCTTTACAGCTTCGGACGCATGAAACCCGGCACGACCTTCGAACAAGCGGCGGCGGACATGGAACGCATCTACGTCGGGTTGCGCGCTGCGTATCCGGACACTCTCAACGGCGTCGGCGCGCGTCTGCAGTCTTACGCAGAAAATCAAACGACCGCCTACCGCGCCGGCCTCTGGTCGCTGCTTGCGGCGACGGGGTTCGTGCTGGCGATCGCGTGCGCGAACGTCGCAAGCCTCTTCATCACGCGGGGCATCCAGCAGGAGCGCGATTACGCTGTGCGTTCCGCGCTCGGTGCGAGCCGCGCCCAACTCGTCCGGCAGATGCTGGTCGAATCGCTGGTCATCGCCGTCGCCGGCGGCGGGCTCGCGCTGGCGATTGCCGCGGGGGTGTTGCAACTCATCCGCACGATCGTGCCGCCGGAAAATGTGCGCTTCCAGAATATCGATCTCAATTTCTGGGTGCTCGGCTTCTCGTTCCTGCTCGCGCTCGTGTCGGGCGTGCTGGCGGGACTGTGGCCGGCCTTGAAAATTTCCCGCACCGACGTGCGGGCTGCACTCCATGACGGCGGTCGCGGCGCGACCTCCGGCAGCGGCGTGCGGCGGATTCTTGTCGGAGCCCAGGTGGCGCTCACCCTCGTGCTGCTCAGTGTCAGCGGGTTGATCCTGCGCAGTCTCGAACGGATGCAGACCGCCACCCTGGGCTTCGACAGTTCCTCCACACTCACGTTCTCCGTCTCGCTGCCCGGGAGCCGTTACGGTGCCGAGGGAGCGTCGCGTCGGTTCTACCAACGCGTCGTTGACGAAATGAAGCAACTGCCCGGCGTCGTCAGCGCCGCGGTGAGCACCACCCCGCCGTTGAACACCGGCTGGCAATCGAGCTTCGCGGTCGAAGGCATTCACCAGCCGAGTGACAACAACAAGCCGCTCGCGGAAATGAACATGGTGACCGACGACTATTTCGCGACCCTGCGCGTGCCACTCGTGAAGGGCCGCGCGTTCGGACCGCAGGACGAGACCGGTCCGCGCGTCACGATCATCGACCAGGCCTTCGCGGACAAATACTGGCCGGGTCAGGATCCACTCGGCAAACGCATCAACTGGGGCTTCGGCCCGAACGAAGCGGAAAACTGGTTCACCGTCGTCGGCGTGGTTCCGACGCTGAAAGTTTACGGCTACGGCCAGCCGCCCGCGCGCGTGCAGGCCTACCTGACCGTCCGCCAATTCGGCTGGCAGCAAAAGGTCGCGCTCGTCCGCACGGAGGGGAACCCGCGCCTGCTCGAACGTCAGGCGCGCGAACTGTTCGCCAAACTTGATCCGGAAATCGCGTTGTTCGATCTCTCGACGATGGACGAGGAAGTCGCCTCCACGTATCAGAACACGACGCTGCAATCGCGATTGCTCACGGGCTTCTCGGTGCTGGCGTTCGTCCTCGCACTCACCGGGCTCTACAGCGTCGTGGCCTACGGCGTGAATCTGCGCCGGCGTGAAATCGGCGTCCGCATGGCGCTCGGCGCCAGCAATGGCGACGTCGTCGGTCTCATGGTGCGCCAAGGCATGGTCCCGCTGGTCGCCGGCGCGCTCGTCGGCCTGGCCGGCGCCATCGTGGCTGGCCGCGCGATCAAGGCGCAGCTTTTCGAGGTGTCGCCGGTCGATCCGTGGACGCTCGCCATCGCCACGTTGCTGCTCGCCGCCGCAGCGGCCTTTGCGAGTTGGCTGCCGGCGCGCAAAGCCGCGCGAGTCAATCCGGTTGAAGCGTTGCGTGCGGACTGAACCAACGTCGCGCCCGGTCTCTGACCGGCGGCATCGAGCCGCGCCCGCCGGGCGGGGTTTCTCCGATTCGGGCGTCGAATCGGGCCCGCTGAAGCCGGCCCTACCTCCCGGCTGGAAAAATTCCGCAACTTTCCTTTCGCGGACCGTGTTGTGACGGCAATCCGGCTTTGGCCGGGCTTGCACCCCCACCATCCGTGTTCGCCATGTCCACCCTCGCCCAAGACGTTCGTTTCGCCTTCCGCATCCTCGTAAAAAGTCCCGGGTTCACCGCCGTCGCGGTGGTCACCCTCGCCCTCGCCATCGGCGTCAATTCCGCGATCTTTTCCATCGTCAACGGACTGCTCTTGAAGCCGCTTGTCTGGGAAAAACCGGAGGAAGTCGTCAGCGTCTTCACCGCGCGCAAGGACGCCAGCCGCGACTACCGGCAGTTTTCGCATACCGAATACCTGGCGCTCCGCGAAACGAAGGACGTGTTCGCCGACGTGGCGGCGGTGAACTTCGCGCTCGCCGGCATCGGCCGCGAACCGGGCGACATGCGCCGCAGTTTCGTTTTCCTCGTCTCGGATAATTTCTTCTCGCTCATGGGCGCCAAACCCGCCGCGGGCCGCTACTTCAACGCCGACGAATCCCGCCCCAACGCGGAGATTCCCGTCGTCGTCGCGAGCTATTCGCTGTGGCAGCGCCTGGGCGGCCGGCCGGACTTCGTCGGCAGCACGCTGCGCGTCAACGATCGCCCGCACACCGTCATCGGTGTCGCGCCGCAGGGCTTCTCCGGGGTCAGCTCGCTGATCGCGCCGGAAGTTTACCTGCCGCTCGGCATTTTCTCGCAACTCGCCGCCGCCTTCGGCGCGACCGACGTTCGCGATCTCAACTCCGCGAAAAACTACACGCTCAACGTCACCGCCCGTCTCGCGCCGGGCTTGACGATGGAGAGCGCGAAAGCCCGCCTCGCCGTCGTCGAGCAGCGCCTCACGGCCTTGCAGCCGCCCGATTCCCAGGGGACGCGCGAACTCCAGCTCACCGTTCCCTCGAAATTCAGCATCAGCACCACGCCGAGTGACGATGGTCCTGTCGGCCTCATCGGCGTGCTGCTCATCAGCATGGCGGGCGTCGTCCTCCTCATCGCCTCGCTCAATCTCGCCAACATGCTCCTCGCCCGCGGCACCGCCCGCGCCCGCGAGATGGCCGTGCGCCTCGCGATCGGCGCGACCCGCTGGCAAATTGTCCGCCAGCTCCTGATTGAAGGCCTGCTGCTCGCCGTCCTCGGCGGCGCGGCGGGAGTCACGCTGGCGTATTGGAGCAACACGCTGCTCGAGCGCTCGTTCATTTCGTTGCTGTCGTCGATGAACTTCTCGATGGCCGGCGGCCTGCAACCCGACGCCGCCGTCATTGCGGTGACGTTCCTCTTCTGCCTGTTCGCCACGCTGGTCTTCAGCCTCGGACCCGCGCTGAAGGCAGCCCGCACCGACGTCGTCACCGACCTCAAGTCGCAGGGCGCCGAGTCCACCTCGACGAACCGCTTCAACCGCTTCTTCGCGCCGCGCCACTTGCTGGTCATGGCGCAGATGACGCTCTCGCTCGTGCTGTTGTTCAGCGCCGGTCTGTTCTTCCGCGGCGCGCTCAAGGCCGGTGCGATGGAACTCGGCTACGAAGCCCGCGGCGCGGTGCTCGCAGAAGTCGATTACTCCCTCAGCAACACCTCGCAACAGGACGGCATGCGCCGCATGCGCGATCTCGCCGAACGCGTCCGCGCCCAGCCGGGCGTGCAGGCCGCTGGCTTTTCGACGCTCGTGCCTTACGGCAACATCACGAACACCGCCCGCATCATGAAGGCCAACGAGGCGATGCCGGACACGACCGATCCGAAGGCTCCCCGCCCCGGCGCGAGCGGCATCTACACTGCAATCTCCGGCGGTTATCTCGACGCCATCGGCGTGCGCCTCCTCCGCGGCCGCGACTTCACTGAATCCGAATCCCACGCCAAGGACACGCCGGGCGTCTGCATCATCGACGAGGGTCTCGCGCAAAAACTCTTTCCCGACTCCGACGCCCTCGGCCAGCGCGTGCGCTACACCCAGCCGCGCACCACCGGACCGAACGAAATGGAAATCGTCGGCATCGTCTCACGCCACCGTCACGACCTGCAGGACAACCCCGACGGCAAATACGGTCCTGCGCGCCGGCTCTACGTCCCGCTCGGGCAGGACTACAACGCCTCGGTGTTCCTCACCGTCCGTTACGCGACGCTCGATGCCGATGTGGTTGCCGCCAACATCTCCGCCTTGCGCACGCAACTGCGCGCCGCCGATCCGGAACTGCCGCTGCTGCAACTCACGCCGCTGGCCTCAATGCTCGACCGCGCCATCACCCTTTGGATCGTGCGTCTCGGCGCAGTGATGTTCGGCGTGTTCGGCGGCATCGCGCTGCTCCTCGCCGTGGTCGGTGTCTATGGTGTGAAAGCCTACGCGGTCGAACGCCGCACCCGTGAGATCGGCATCCGCATGGCGCTCGGCGCGGATCGCCGCGACGTCTTCGGCCTGATCATGAAGCAGGGCGGACTCCAAACCGCTGTGTCGGTCGGCCTCGGCGTGCTGCTCTCGCTCGGCGTCGGTCAGGCGTTGGCGACGATTCTTTTCCAAGTCAGCCCGATGGATCCCATTGCGCTCGGTTGCTCCGCGCTCACCCTCACCGTCGCGACGCTGGTCGCCTGCTTCATTCCCGCCCGTCGTGCCACGCGCGTCAGTCCGACGATCGCGCTGCGCGCGGAATAATCTTTCCCTCCTCCGCTGATGAGCGACCTCCTCCGCGATCTCCAGTATTCCCTCCGCGCTCTGCTGCGCACGCCGGGCTTCACGGCGGTGGCGGTGCTGACCTTGGCGCTCGCACTCGGCGTCAACTCAGCCGTCTTCTCGCTCCTCAACGCAGCGATCCTGAAGCCGGTTGTGGCGCACGAACCGAATCAGGTCGTCAGTCTCTACAACACCCGCCAGGGTGCAGCGCGGGATTATCGCCGTTTTTCCCTCGCTGAATTCAACGCCCTGCGCACGACCAACGAGGTGTTCTCCGAGGTCGCCGCTGTGGTGCCGGCCCGGGCGAACGTCGGCGTCCAACGCGAGGACAGCGTCCAACGCAGTCTCGTGCAGCTGACCTCGGAGAACTATTTTGCCCTGCTCGGCACCACGCCGGCCCAAGGACGATTTTTCACCGCCGCCGAGGCTCGGGTAAACTCGGCGGCGCCGGTGGCGGTCGCCAGTCACGCGCTTTGGCAACGACTCGGCGCGCGCTCCGATTTTCTCGGCAGCACGCTCTGGGTCAACGGCCGCGCCTGCACCATCGTGGGCATCACGCGCGAGGGCTTCAGTGGCACCAGCGCGGTCGCCGGACCGGAACTTTGGCTGCCGCTCGGGCTGTTTTCGCAGGTGAGCTCCGCCTTCACCCGCACCGGCACGCCCGCGGATCTCGAACGACCGCACAACCATTCGCTCCTGCTGATTGGACGCCTGCATTCCAAACTCACCCTCGACTCGGCCGCATCGCGTCTCGGACCGCTCAACGCCGAACTGACGCGCCTGCACGCGACGGCCGACGATTCCCACCCGCGTGAAGTGCAACTCTCGCCGCTCTCGCGCTTCGCACTTTCGACGCAACCGCCCGCCTCCAACGAACTCGCGCTGCTCGCCACGCCGTTGCTCGTGCTTACCGCCGGCATCCTGCTCATCGCCTGCCTCAATCTCGCGAACATGCTCCTGGCGCGCGCGTCGACCCGTGGGCGTGAAATCGGCGTGCGACTCGCGCTCGGCGCTGCGCGGGTCCACATTGTCCGCCAACTCTTGCTGGAAGGCCTGCTGCTCTCGCTCGCGGGCGGCGCGCTCGGCCTGCTGCTGAGCGAATTTGGCAACCAGGCGGTGCTCGCCTCGCTCGACGCCGCGCTGCGTGAGTCGGTGCATCACGCGCTCGCGCTCGATCCGCGCCCGGACGCCACCGTGCTCATCTTCACGTTTGGCGCGTGCGCCGTTGCCACCCTGCTGTTTAGTCTCGCCCCGGCATTGCGCGCATCCCGACGCGACATTGTTTCCGCCTTGAAGTCGGACGGCGCCGACTCCGGCGCACGCTGGAATCGCTTTTTCACCACGCGTCACGTGCTCGTCATGTCGCAGATCGCGCTGTCGATGGTGCTGTTGTTCACCGCGGTCCTGTTTTTCCGCGGGGCCGTCAAAGCGGCCAACATTCCTCTCGGGTTCGATCCCGCCCGCGGACTCGTGACCGAAATCGATTTTACTCTGCGCAACACCGCGGCCGAGGACGACCGGCGCCAACTGTCCACGCTCGTCGAACGCCTGGCCGCACTGCCGGGCGTCGAGCATGCCGCGGCCACCACCCAAGCGCCGATGAACAATGTGGAAACCAGCCGCCACGTGCTGCCGGCGGAACAATCCACTGAACCCACCGTCGCCGGAGCGCGCCCGGGCACGTCGGCGCTGTTCGCCGGCGTTACGCCCGACTACTTCGCCACGATCGGTGTGCCGCTGCTGCGCGGGCGCGATTTCAGCGTGACCGAATCGCGTGACGCTGCGGCGCCACCCGTCGTCATCCTTGACGCCAGCCTGGCCGCCAAACTCTTTCCGGCCGGCGACGCGCTCGGCCGGCGCGTTCGATTCGCCGAGGACAGCGCGAGCGCGAACCGTATTTTCGAAGTCGTCGGGATCGTGGGCGAGCACCGGCACGAGATCCTCGAAGTCGAGTCGACCCACCGCGTCTTCGTTCCGTTGGTCCACGGCTATCGCGGCACCACCTATCTGCAAACCCGCTGGCGCACGGCATCGCCGGAAGCATTGCTGGCCGCCGGCGCGACGGTGCGCGCGGAACTGCAGCGCTTCGACGCGACGCTGCCGGTCGTGCGCCATGAACCGTTCGCCGACTTCATCGACCGGGACAACTCGCTCTGGTTCGCACGCCTCGGCGCGGTCGTCTTCGGCGTGTTCGGCGCGATCGCGCTCCTGCTGGCGGTCATCGGCGTCTACAGCGTGAAAGCTTACACCGTCGCGACGCGCACCCGCGAGTTCGGCATTCGCCTCGCCGTCGGAGCGCGTCCGGCCGATATTCTGCAACTCGTGTTGCGGGAAGGCGCACGCCAGATCGCGTTCGCCACCGCGGCCGGATTGTTGCTCGCGCTGGCGGCGGGCCAGGGCCTCACGGCGCTGCTCTTTCACGTCAGCCCGGCCGACCCCGTCGCCCTGGTCTGCGCCGCCACCGTGCTCGCCACGGCGACGCTCTTCGCGTGCTTCGTCCCAGCTCACCGCGCCACGCGCGTCAGCCCGACCGTCGCGCTGCGCGCGGAATAATTCCTCCCTTCAACTTTTCATGAACGTCCTCCTCCAAGACATCCGCTTCTCCCTCCGCCTCCTCGCGAAAGCGCCGGCGTTCACTATTGCCGCCATCGTCGTGCTCGCGCTCGGCATCGGCGTGAACACCGCGATCTTCAGCCTCGTGCACGAGCTGGTGTTCAGCCCGCGGCCGTGGCCGCAGGAGAAGCAGGTCGTGCAACTCTACACGCAGGATGAGAAGAATCCGAAACGCTTCCGGATGTTTTCCTATCCGACTTTTGCCGAGCTGCGCGCGAACAACCCGGTCTTCACCGACATCCTTGCGCACAATCTCACGATCGTCGGCCTCGGCGAAGGCGAAGGCACGCGCCGCACGTTTGGCTCGCTCATCAGTTCGAACTATTTTTCCGCCCTGCAAGTGCCGCTCGTGCGCGGTCGGTCGTTCACGGCCGAGGAGGAAAAGCCCGGCGCGTCGATCCCCGTCGCCATTGCGAGCTACAATCTCTGGAGCCGCGCGAACTTCGCGCCCGACTTCGTCGGGAGCACCGTGCGCGTCAACGAGCGCCCCTACACCATCGTCGGCATCGCGCCGCAGGGTTTCAGCGGCACGATGATGCTCTTCGGCCCGGAGATCTATTTTCCGCTCGGGGTCTATGATTCACTCTCGAACGACTTCGACGCCACCGCGGTCCGCGGCCTCGCCCGGGCTGACGCCTACAATCTCGTCCTCATTGGCCG
Source organism: Opitutus sp. (assembly GCA_013821985.1). Classification (GTDB taxonomy): domain Bacteria; phylum Verrucomicrobiota; class Verrucomicrobiia; order Opitutales; family Opitutaceae; genus Didemnitutus. Next base: position 6,631 of record PNJQ01000026.1, on the reverse strand, counting down.
GCTCAAGCCCGGGCAGACGCTCGCCTCCACCGAGCCCGCCCTCAAGGCGCTCGCGAACCGCCTGAAAGAACAATATCCGGTCGAGCACAAGGAACAGACGTTCACCGCCCGCGCGCTGCCGCGCCTGAGCACGAGCAACGCACCGACCGAGGAATCCTCGCTCAGCGTGCTCGGCACGACGCTCATCGCGATGTCGGGCATTGTCCTCCTCATCGCTTCGCTCAATCTCGCGAACATGCTTCTCGCCCGCGGCACGGCGCGGCGGAAGGAATTCGCCATCCGACTGGCGCTCGGCGGCGGGCGCTCGCGCATCGTGCGCCAGTTGCTCACCGAAGGTTTCATTCTCGCGCTCGGCGGAGGCCTCGTCGGCTTCGTGATCGGCGCATGGTCCACCACCGGCCTCATGGCGGTCGTCGGCACGATGGCGCCCGTCGGACTCTTTTTCCAAGGCGCCACCAATCCCGCGCTCTTCGCGGCGACGTTCGGTTTTTGCGCCTTGGCCACGGTGTTCTTTGCCCTCGGACCGGCACTCAAACTCTCGCGTGCGGACGTGCTCACCGATCTCAAGGACCAGGCCGGCGAGGACGCCCCGCGCCATCGCTCGCGTTTCCTTCCGCGCAATCCGCTCGTCGTCGTCCAACTCGCCTTGTCGCTCGGTCTGCTCGTCGCGGCGGGGTTGTTCATTCGTGGGGCGGCGGCGGCGGCCAGCGTCGAAACGGGTTTCAAAGCCAACGACACTCTCCTCGTTGAACTCGACGCCAGCCTCGGCGGCTACAATCAGGAACGCGCGCTGCCGCTTTACCGCGCCGCCAGCGAGCGACTCGCTTCATTGCCGGGTGTGCAGTCCGCGAGCCTCTCTTCGGTCGTGCCGTTCGGCATGATTACGCTCACGCGCAACGTGCAAATCGCGGGCGTCAATCCCGGTCCGGACGCCAAGCCCGCGACCGCGGCCGAAGGCCTCGCCTTCAACGCGCGCTGGAACAGCGTCGGAGCCGATTACTTCGCCACGATGGGCATGCCGGTGTTGCGCGGTCGCCCGTTCAGTTCCGCCGAATCCGACCACACCGGGGCTCCTGCCGTGGCGATCATCGACGAAGTCCTGGCCAAGAAGCTTTGGCCGGAAGGCGACGCGCTTGGCCAGCGCGTCCAATTCGCCGAGCGCGGCGCCCCGCGCGCGGAAGGCGGCGGCGGCTCCAGCACGGGCGCGAGCGATACGATTCTCCGCCGGCCGGAAGACGCTCCCTCGCTCGAGATTGTCGGCATCGTGCCCGCCTCGAAGTGGGAATTGTTCGGCGATTCCAGCAACGGCGTGATCTACGTGCCGTTTGCCCAAGGCTATCAAAGCAACGTGTTCCTCCATGTGCGCACGGTTGCGCCGCTCAGCACGGAGGCGCGGCAAGCGTTCACCGATACGGTGCGCCGCGAACTCCGCTCCGCCGCGAACGGCGTGCCCGTCCTCGGACTCAAGACGTTCGGTCAGCACCTCGACAGCAGCATGCAGGTGTGGATCGTGAAGATCGGCGCCGCGATGTTCTCCGTCTTCGGCGGTCTCGCGCTCGCCCTCGCGGCCGTCGGCATCTACGGCGTGAAAGCTTACGCCGTCGCGCGCCGCACGCGTGAGATCGGCATCCGCATGGCGCTCGGCGCCGAACCAGGCGCCGTGCAGGCGATGATCTTGCGCGAAGGCATGCAGATGACGTTCCTCGGCGTCGGCCTCGGCCTCGCCCTGGGTGCCGGCCTCGGTCAGCTCGTGCAAAGTATGCTTTACCGGGTGAGTCCGTTCGATCCGGTGGCCTTCGTCGCCGCGCCGGTCGTGCTCATTGCCGCCGCCTTCCTCGCGTGCTGGTTGCCCGCCCGCCGCGCGACGAAGATCAATCCGCTCACCGCGCTGCGCTCGGAGTAGTCGAGCGTCCGGCCCTTCCGCCATGCTGCACGATCTGCGCCACGGACTTCGCCTGCTGGCGCGGTCGCCGGGTTTCACGGTCGCCGCCGTCGCAGTGCTCGCGATCGGCATCGGCCTGAACACCGCGATCTTCAGCCTCACCTACACGCTCGCGTTCAGCCCGCGGCCGTTCGTCGAGCCGGAACGCATCGTCCAGCTCTACACGCACGACCGTAAGGAACCGGCGAACTACCGCGCGTTCTCCCACCCACTCTACCGCGACATCGCGCAGCGCACCGATCTGTTCGCGAGCGTCTTCGCGCACAAAGCCGCCGTCGTCGGCGTCACCGAGGCAGGCGGCACGCGCCGGTCGTTCTCGTCGATCGTCAGCGCGAACTACTTCGACACGCTCGGCGTGCGGCTCGCGCGGGGTCGCGCGTTCACGCCCGCCGAGGATCGTCCCGGCGCGAATGTCGAAGTGGCGATCGCGAGCTATCAGTATTGGAAGAAAACGGGCTTCGCGCCCGACCTCGTCGGCTCGACGATCCGCATCAACGAACGCATCTTCACCCTCGTCGGCATCGCGCCGGAGGGATTTAGCGGCACGATGATGCTCGTCGGACCGGAATTTTATTTTCCACTCGGCGTTTACTCCACGCTCCTTGGCCACAGCGATGACCAGACCAAGCGCACGCTCGAGCGCGCCGATGCTTACAACCTGATTCTCGTCGCACGGCTGGCACCCGGCGTGTCGCCCGAATCCGCCGCGCAGGCGCTCGGCGCTCTCGGTCTCGCGCTCGAGCAGACTTTTCCCGTCGAATTCAAGGACAAGACCGTCGGCCTCGGTCCGCTGCCGCGACTCACCAACAGCACCTCGCCGCGCGAGGAAGGTGTCATTGCACTCGTCGGCCTTCTCCTGCTCGGACTGTCCGGTGCGGTTCTGCTCATCGTGTGTCTCAATCTCGCCGGCCTGCTGCTTGCGCGCGGCCAGGCGCGGCGCAAGGAATTCGCCATCCGCCTCGCGCTCGGCGGCGGCCGCGGGCGGCTCGTGCGCCAGCTCTGTGTCGAAGGCGGCATGCTGGCGCTCGCCGGCGGCGGGCTGGGATTCGTGCTGGCGACGACCGCTAACCAATGGCTCGCCGCGGCCATCAGTGTCCGGCTGCCGATCACCTTGTTTCTTTCCGCCAGCGCGTCGCCGGTGATCATTTTTGCCACGATGGCATTCTGCATGGCGGCAACGCTCGCGTTCGCGCTCGGCCCGGCGCTGAAACTCTCGAGCACCGACGTGTTCGCCACGCTCAAGGGCGTCGGCAACGACCCGACTACTCCGCGCCGGCGCTGGCTGCCCCGTCATCCATTGGTCGTGGCGCAGATCGCGCTCTCGCTCGCGCTCCTGGTCGCCGCGAGTCTTTTTGTCCGCATGGCGCTGCAACTCGGAGACACCGAGACCGGCCTCAAGGCCGATCACACGGTGCTCGTCGAGGTGGACGCGAGCCTCGGCGGTATTGACGAAACCCAAAGCCGGTTGCTCTTCGCAAATGTGCGCGCGCGCCTCGCCGCGCTGCCCGGCGTCGAATCCGCCAGCATCGCCGGCATTGTGCCGTTCGGGATGAACAACATTTCCCACGGCCTGCGGCGCGCGGGGGTGAACCGCGCACCCGACGCACGGCCCGCGACCGCCGCGGAAGGTCGCAGCTACTACGGGCGCTGGAACGCGGTCACCTCCGACTACTTCGCCACGATGGGCGTGCCACTGTTGCGCGGCCGCGCGTTCACGCCCGCCGAGGCCGCGTCGCCGGATGCGCAGCAAGTCGTGATTATCGACGAAGTTCTCGCCCGCGAGCTCTGGCCTGAGGGCGACGCGCTCGGGCAACGCGTGCAATGGGTGGACTTCAACGGCGTCGCAGTCCCGGACCGCACGCTGGAGATTGTCGGGATTGCGCGCCCCACGCGCGACGATCTCGACCAAAAGGAACCGGGTCGCTCGATCTACGTGCCGTTTGCCGCGGGCTTCCGCGCCGATGCGGCTTTCCACGTTCGCCCCGTCGCCCACCACCGGGCCGCGGCACTCGCGCTGCTGCCGGCGGTGCGTCGCGCGGTGAGCGAGGCCGCGCCGGGCCTGCCGGTGTTTCGCGTGCAGACGTTCGGCGATCACATGAGTTCAAACGTCGATGCGTGGATGCTGAAGCTTTGCTCGACACTCTTCGGCTTTTTCGGCGGCGTCGCGACGTTGGTGGCCATCGTCGGCATCTATGGCGTAAAGGCGTATTCGGTTTCCCGCCGCACGCGCGAGATTGGCGTGCGCATGGCGCTCGGGGCGCAAGCCGGCGATGTGCGCGCGATGATCCTGCGCGAAGGAGCCGCGATCGCGCTGACGGGCGTCGGGCTCGGCTTCCTGCTCGCGCTCGGGGTCGGACGCGCGATGTCGGCGTTGTTCGTGGACATTCCCGCTTTCAATGCGCCGATTTTCGTCGGCGCCGCCGTGGCGTTCGCCCTCGCCTCGCTCTTGGCCTGCTGGATCCCCGCGGTGCGCGCGACCCGCGTCAACCCGCTCGAAGCGTTGCGGACCGAATAACCAGGGGAAGCCGCGGGAAACGCGCGCCGCCGACATTTTTGTAACTTTGCGTGCCGTTTGCGGGTATTCAAGGGCAGCAACCGCTTTACCCATGAACCACCGCGCTTCCGTTCTGCTGGTTTCCGCCGCCCTGTTCGTCACCGCCGCCTCAGCCAAGGTGACCGAGAAATTCTCCCAGACCCACCCGCTCGCCACCAATGGCACCGTCGCGCTCTCCAACATGAATGGAAACGTCGAGTTTTTCGTGTGGGACAGGAATGAGGTAAGCATTGAGGCGGAAAAATCCGCCAAGGACGAAGAAGCCCTCAAGCGCATCGAAATCATCGTCGAGGCCGAGAAAGACCGTCTCACGATCAAGACCAAGCACCACAAGGACGAGGAGCGCTCCTGGTGGGGTCGCAACAACAACGTCGGCGCCGTCCACTACATCGTGCGCGTGCCAGCCTCCCTCGCCCACCTCAAGGTCGATGTGATGAATTCCAACGTCACCGCCGAAAACATCCGGGGCAACGTCAAGATCGCCACGATGAATGGCCGCATCCGCGCCACCGGCCTCGCCGCCGACGCGAACCTCGACACGATGAACGGTCGCATCTTCGCCTCGTTCGACAAGGTCGGCGCGGGCCAGAAGCTCAGCTTCGACACGATGAACGGTTCCTGCGAAGTCGAATTGCCGGCCGACGCGAGCGCGCACGTCACCGCCGGCACCATGAATGGCCGCGTTTCCTGCGACATTCCGATGACGATCGAGCGCGCCAAGCGCCGCTCACTGCGCGGCAACATCGGCAAAGGCGAGGCCACCCTGGCGCTCGACTCGATGAACGGCTCGCTCACAATCCGCGCCCGCACCTGATTTCTCCCATGCACCGCACCGCCTCCCTCCGTTTCCTCGCCGTCCTGGCCGCGTCGCTCGCGCTCGTCTCGTCCGCCGCCGCGAAGGCCACCGAGAATTTCAGCCAGACCTACCCGTTCGAAGCGAACGGCGCCGTCTCCCTCAGCAACATCAATGGCGACGTGGAAATCGTCGCGTGGGACAAAAACGAGATCAGCGTCGTCGCGGAAAAAATCGCGAGCGACGAAGCCGGCCTCAAGCGCATGCAGATCGTCATCGAGCACTCGCCCGCGCATCTCGTCATCAAAACCGAATACGAGAAGAAGTGGAAGTTCTGGGGCAACTACCGCGCCGAAGTGCGCTACAAGCTCATGGTTCCCGCAGGCGTGACGCTCGAAAAAATCGACGTGGTGAACTCCGACGTGACCGTCCGCGGCGTGCGCGGCTTCGTGAATCTCGACTCCGTCAACGGCACGATCGAGGCCGAAGGCCTCACCGCCGGCGGTCGCTTCGACACCGTCAACGGTTCCATCCGCGCTGCGTTCGACAAAATCTCCGCGTCCGACAAGATCGTCCTCGATACCGTCAACGGCAGTTGCTCGCTCACGTTGCCCGCCAACGCCGCGTTCGACCTTAACGCCGACTCCGTCAACGGCAGTATTTCCTGCGACTACCCGATCAAGATCGGCAGGTCCGGCCGGCGTCACCTCACCGGCTCCGTCAACGGCGGCGGCGCAAACATCGTGCTCGATTCCGTGAACGGCGGCCTCCGCATCCGCGCCGCAAAGTAAGCGCTGAGCCCCAGACAATTCATCCGGGTTGAGGCGCTCATTTAAGCTCCCCGACCCGTTTTCCCCTCATCGCACCGCATCCCATTCGTGGGACGGTGCGATTTCGTTTTCAGATCGGAGGCATGATCCTGCCCAACCTTCGTTCCGCTCAAGTTACTGACCTTAAGCAAGTAGAGACCCACTGCTTGCTTGGCACAAACACTGCGAATGCAGCGCCTGTGCTTCCCCTCACCCACTCGCTTCATTTCCGCGTGCATACGCGCGTGCTGCTGACGCTGGTCGTCGCACTCGCCATGACCGCGGTGTTGTGGGCGGAGCCGCCGTATCGCGCGCTGATGCGCGAAGCGGCCGAGGCGCAGAAGGCCGAAAACCTTCCGCTGCTGATTGAAAAACTCGAAGCCGTCCGCGCGCTCCGTCCGGATTTTCCGCGCGTATTGACGATCCTGTCCCGCGCCTACACCGCCGCTGGCCGGACCGACGACGCCATCGCCGCTCTTCAGGCCATCGCCGACCGCGGCCTCGCGGGCGACATCGCCAAGGACCCCGCGCTC
>PNJQ01000025.1 GCA_013821985.1 Opitutus sp. | reverse complement strand
TCGAAGCCGCAGCCGTTCTGGCTCTACGGCTACGGCTCCTACGGCATCAGCATGCCGATCACGTTCAGCTCGAATCGCGTCAGCATGCTCGACCGCGGCGTGATCTACGCCATTGCGCACATCCGCGGCGGCGGCGAACTCGGCGAGGAATGGCGCGAAGCCGGCCGCATGGAAAAGAAGATGACCACGTTTAACGACTTCGTCGATTGCTCGCAGTGGCTCGTGGACAACAAGTGGACGACGCCGCAGCAACTGGTCATCTCCGGCGGCAGCGCCGGCGGCCTGCTCATGGGCGCAGTCATCAACCAGCGCCCCGACCTCTTCAAGGCCGCCATCGCCTACGTGCCCTTCGTTGACGTCCTCAACACAATGCTCGACGACACTCTGCCGCTCACGACCGAGGAATACGTCGAGTGGGGCAACCCGAACAAGCGCGACGAATATTTCTGGATGCGCGCCTACAGCCCCTACGACAACATGAAGCCCGCGTCGTATCCCCACGTGCTCTTCAACGTTTCGTTCTACGACAGCCAGGTGCCCTACTGGGAAGGCGCCAAGATGTTGGCGAAGATGCGCACCCTCGAGCAAAAGCAGGGCAACGCGCTGCTCCTGCGCACCAACTTCGGCGCCGGTCACGGCGGCGCCTCAGGCCGCTACGACGCGCTGCACGACGTTACGCGGGACTACGCCTTCCTCCTCGGCTCGCTGGGCCTCGCCACCGAGCCGAAGCAATAATCCGCTTCTGCGGCCCCTCCCCATGCATCGCTTCGTTGCCCCCCTCCTCGCGTCGGCCACCCTCGCCCTCGCGCAAACGCCCGCTCCCAAAATGCAACCCTACGGCCTCGTAATCCACGGCGGCGCCGGCGTCATCCAGCGCAACCAGATGTCGCCCGAACTCGAGGCGCAGTATCGCGCCAAGCTCGCCGAGGCGCTCCACGCCGGTTACGCCGTGCTCGAGCGCGGCGGCCCGGCGATCGACGCCGTGCTCGCGACCGTGCAGGTGATGGAAGACTCACCCCTCTTCAACGCCGGCAAAGGCGCCGTCTTCACTGCCGACGGCATCTGCGAACTCGACGCCTCGATCATGAAGGGCGACACGATGCAGGCCGGCGCCGTCGCGGGCCTCCGCCGCATCAAGAGCCCCATCCAACTCGCGCGTGATGTCATGGAACACTCTCCGCATGTCATGATGATCGGCGAAGGCGCGGAAAAATTCGCCGCCTCGCGCGGCTACGAATTCGTGCCGAACGAGTATTTTCAGACGGAGTTTCGCCGGAAGCAGCTCGAGAAAGCCAAGGAAAAGGAAACTCGCGCCACCAACGGCACGGCGTCCGTGCCGATCGATCTCTCGTCGCCCGGCGTGAGTGACACCGACTGGTTTTCCCGCGAACAGAAATACGGCACGGTCGGCTGCGTCGCACTCGACCAACAGGGCAATCTCGCCGCGGGCACTTCGACCGGCGGCATGACGAACAAGAAATTCGGCCGCGTGGGCGACGTGCCCGTCATTGGCGCCGGCACCTACGCCAACAACGCGACCTGCGCGGTCAGCTCCACCGGCTGGGGCGAATTCTTCATCCGCGCGACCGTGGCGCACGACATCTCCGCACAGATGGAATATCAGGCCAAGGACGTGAATTCCGCGACGGCGGCCACGCTCGCCAAAGTGGCCAAGCTCGGTGGCGACGGCGGCGTCATCGTCCTCGACCGCCACGGAAACTTCGCGATGGATTTCAATTCCGAGGGCATGTATCGCGCGGCGAAATTCGCGGGCAAATCCGAGGTCGTCGCCATTTACGGTGACGAACCCCGTCGCTGAGCAACGCGCCCCACGCATGAACAAGCGCACCCTGCTCGACCAGATTCTCCGCCACCTTTCCGCCGAGGTGGAAATGATGACGCAAGCCGCCCTCGCGACGCACGCCGAGGCGACCGACGAGGAAAACAAGGCCGAGGACAAATACGACACCCGCGGCCTCGAAGCCTCCTACCTCGCGCACGGCCAGTCGAAGGCCGCCGAGGAAGCCGCGCTGGCCGTCGCCCAATTTCGTGCCCTCCCCGCACGCGATTTTCTGCCCACTGATCCGATCAGCCTCGGTGCGCTCGTGACGGTGGACGCGCGTGGCAATCCCGCCTTCTATTTCGTCGGCCCGCGCGCCGGCGGAACCGAAATCGAATTCGATGGCCGCACCGTCATGGTCATCACGCCGCAATCGCCGCTCGGCCGCCAGCTGATGGGCAAGCACGAAGGCGATATCCTTCAGCTCGAAATTGGCGGCAAGAAGTCCGAAGCGCGCATCACCCGAGTCGCGTAGGTGGAATGCGACCTTCGGATGCGTTTACGTTGTAGGTCGGGCTTTAGGCCTGACTCCGGTAACCTCCCAAGTCGGGCATAAAGCCGCCCTCGGAACCCGCCGACGCAGCTCGTGGTCGCACCCGCATGGCTGGCGAGATTCGCATCGGCATTTCGGGTTGGCGGTATCCGCCGTGGCGCGGGACTTTTTATCCGCCCGACCTCACGCAAGCCAAGGAACTGCACTACGCCTCGCGGCAAGTCCGCACGATTGAGATCAACGGCTCGTTTTACTCGCTCCAACGGCCGGAATATTACGCGGCGTGGCGCGACGACACGCCGGACGATTTCGTCTTTTCGGTCAAAGGCGGACGCTACCTCACGCACTTGCGGCGTCTGAAGGACGTTGCGCAACCGCTCGCGAATTTCTTCGCGTCCGGCGTGCTCCAACTTGGCGCGAAGCTCGGGCCGTTTCTCTGGCAGCTGCCGCCGATGTTCACGTTCAAAGCCGAACGCCTCGCCGACTTCTTCCAACTGTTGCCGCGCAACACGCGGGACGCTGCGCGCCTCGCACGGCGACATTCGCTCCCGGCCGATCGAAGCTCCATCGAGGTTCTGGTCGAACGACCGCTGCGCCATGCGCTCGAAGTGCGGCACGCTTCGTTTCTCACGCCGGAATTCGTCACGCTGCTGCACCAGCATGACATCGCCGTCGTGGTAGCGGACACCGCCGGCAAGTGGCCGCTCATCGAAGACGTGACGTCCGACTTCGTCTATGTGCGCCTGCATGGCGACGAGGAACTCTACGTCAGTGGCTATACCGATGCCGCGCTGAACGACTGGGCGCGCAAGATCCGCGCGTGGTCGCGCGGCACCGAGGCGCGCGGGACAAAACGCCTCGGCGGTCCAAACCCCGAGGCCCGCGAGCGCGACGTCTTCGTCTATTTCGACAACGACGTGAAAGTTCGCGCGCCCTACGACGCGATGGCGCTCGCGCACAAACTGAAGCTCGGACCGAAGCCCGCGGCGGCGCCGATCATCGATGCAGACGTTCGCCCCCTGCTCGCCGCCGCCCGCGAGCGTTGGCCCGGCTACGGACGGGAGCGAAAGCGGCAGCGCAGCGCGACGCGCGTCGCGCGCGCGAGCAGAACGCGCCGCAAAGTCCAGCGTTCTCGCTAGGCGGTGAAATTCACGTTGCCGCGCCGCCCGCGCGCGGTGGACTCGGCGCTTCTCTTCATGGCCGCCTCCTCGGATTTACCGAACCCCGACCACGTGCTGCTGCTCGCGCAGGAGCTCAACCTCAAGGTGCACCAAGTTGCCGCCACCGCCCAATTGCTCCAGGGCGGTGCGACGGTGCCGTTCATTTCGCGTTACCGCAAGGAGGTGACGGGCGAACTCGACGAAGTGCAGGTCACCGCGATTCGCGATCGAATGGAGCAGCTCCAGCAACTCGACGACCGTCGCACCACGATCCTCGCTTCGCTGACGGAGCGCAATCTGTTGACCGACGAACTGAAGGCGAAGATCGGGGCCGCCGACACGCTCACGCAGCTCGAGGACATCTACCTGCCGTTCCGCCCGAAGAAGCGCACGCGCGCCACCATTGCGAAGGAAAAGGGTCTCGAGGCTCTCGCGGAGTTGATCTGGGCCCAGCACCCCGCCGCCGACATCGCGACCGCTGCCGCCGCGCTCGTCGGCCATGAATACACGCTCGACGACGGCAAGAACACCGTCGGAAAAATCGCTTCCGCCGAGGAAGCGTTCGCCGGCGCGCGCGACATCCTGGCCGAGCGCATGAGCGACGATGCGGGAGTGCGCGAGAAACTGCGCGTGATGTTCCGCGAGAAAGCCGTGGTCTCCTCGAAAGTGATGTTCGGCAAGGAGACGGATGGCGCGAAATTCAAGGACTACTTCGATTGGAGCGAACCACTCGCAAAGGCGCCGTCGCATCGCATCCTTGCCATGCGTCGCGGCGAAAACGAATCGATCCTGATCATGCGCGTCACGATTTCGGATGAAGCGGCCGGCTCCGGCCTCGTGGAAATGCATTTTGCGAAGAACAGCTCCGCCGCCGCCGCACAGGTCCGGCTCGCAGCGCAGGATGCCTTCAAGCGACTGCTCGCACCCGCGATGGAAACGGAAATGCGTCTCGAATCGAAGAAACGCGCCGACGAAGCGGCCATCAAAGTGTTCGCCGAGAATCTCCGCGAACTGCTGCTTTCCGCTCCCCTTGGCCGGAAGGCCGTGCTCGCGATCGATCCGGGCTTCCGCACGGGCTGCAAGGTCGTGCTGCTCGATCGTCAGGGGAAATTGCTGCACAACGATGTCGTTTTTCCCGACCGCTCGACGCTCGAGGCGAAGGAGAAGCTCAAGGGCTTTGTCGAGTTCTTCAAAGTCGAGGCGATCGCCATCGGCAACGGCACTGCGGGACGCGAAACGGAATCGTTTGTGCGCGGTCTCGGCCTGCCGGCCTCGATCCCCATCGTCATGGTGAATGAATCGGGCGCTTCGATCTACTCGGCGAGCGAAGTCGCGCGCGAGGAGTTCCCGGAGCACGACCTCACGGTGCGCGGCGCAGTGTCGATCGGCCGGCGATTAATGGATCCGCTCGCCGAACTCGTGAAGCTCGATCCGAAGTCGATCGGCGTCGGCCAATACCAGCACGACGTCGATCCCAGCGCGCTGAAGCGCGCGCTCGACGATCGCGTCGTCTCGTGTGTGAACGGCGTTGGCGTTGAGGTGAACACGGCATCGAAGCAACTGCTGAGTTACGTTTCCGGCCTGAACTCCGCGACCGCCGCCGCCATCGTCGCTCGCCGCGACGAGCAGGGTCCCTTCAAATCGCGCACGGAGTTGCTCGACGTGCCGCGCCTCGGCCCGAAGGCGTTCGAGCAAGCCGCAGGCTTCCTGCGCATTCGGGACGCGGCGCACCCGCTCGACAGCTCGGCAGTGCATCCCGAGCGTTACGCGTTGGTCGAAAAAATGGCGGCCGATCTCGGCGCCTCGGTCGCCGACCTCATGCGCGACGAGAGCCTGCGCAGGAAAATCCAACTGGAGAAATACGTGACGGCGGATGCCGGCTTGCCGACGTTGAAGGACATTCTCGCCGAACTCGCGAAGCCCGGACGCGACCCGCGGCAGAAGTTTGAGACATTTAGTTTTCAGGAGGGCGTGAACAAGCCCGAGGACCTCAAACCGGGGATGAAATTGCCCGGCATCGTGACGAACGTGACGGCGTTCGGTGCGTTCGTGGACATCGGCGTGCACCAAGACGGACTCGTGCACGTCTCGCAGCTCGCGGACTCGTTTGTGAAGGAACCGGCCGAAGTCGTGAAACCGCAGCAGAAGGTGATGGTGACGGTCGTCGAGGTGGATCTGCCGCGAAACCGGATCGCGCTGTCGATGCGCAGCAATCCGCAGCTCGGACCCAAAAGCACGCCGCAGAATTCGGGCGTCCGGGCCAACGGTCCGCGCACCGGCGGTTCCGGCCACGGCGGTCGCCCAAACGGCCCAGCGCCGCTCCCGAAATCAACGCAGTCGCTCAACGCCGATTGGTTTTCGGCGGCGCTGAACAAGAAAAAGTGAGCGGCCGGACTTGAGGCGGACGCGCGGGTCTCCCGGCGCGTCACGCGGCGCAAATCCACCCGGGTGGCGGACCCTCAGACCACCTTGAGGCGAAATTTTGTTCGCGCGGGTGGCATTCGCAGGCACGTGTCACGCGCGGTGAGCGCGAAAAAAAAGCCCGCACGGGTCACGTGCGGGCAGTCTGGCAAAGAAAGTCTGCGAGCGGCGCTTAGCGTTGGAACTGAAACGCGGTGAACTCGGTATTCGTCCGCTGCGGGCGGCGCGAATTCAGCGAATTTTGTCCGCGGCCCGGCAGCGCCGCGCGATCGTCGAACACGCCGTCCTCGAAGAGCGACAGGCGCGCGGGCAACTGCGCGTTGAGCAGGCGTTCCTGTTCCTGGCGCAGCGTGGCGAGCACGGCGGCGTAGTCGGCCTCCGCAAAGACGCTGTGTCGCAGGCTGGCGAGGCCGGCACGCGATTCGGCGGCCGCTGACGGCGCGGCGGGGGGCGGAGCCGCCACGGCGACGGCCGGAGCAGCCGGCGTCGTCCTGGCAGCCGAGAGTTCGGCGACATTGCCGCCGGGGGAAAAATTAACGCGGGCGAAAACGACCGCGAGGCACGCGGCGGCAGCCAGGCTACCGGCGGCATAAACCCAGCGGGCGCGGCGGCGCCGCAGGCGATCCTCGATGCGCGCAATGCTCGCGGGTTGGCCGGTAACGGCGGTGCCGCCGTCCTCTGCGTTCACGCGGAAGCTCTCATAGACGAGCTTCGTGGCGCGGTGCATGCGGCAGTATTGCCGATAGACCTGACGGCGCGCCGGGTGAGATTGGATTTCCAATTCGAGTTCGGCGTGCTCTTCCGGAGAAATCTGCCGGTCGATATACAGGTTAACGAGTTCGATGAAACGGGTGTCCTTCATTGCTGAAATTCCTCCCCTAACTTTTCGCGCAGGCTCTCGCGGGCGCGAGCGATGCGGCTTTTCACAGTGCCGACGCTGATGCCGAGGATCTCGGCGATTTCTTCGTAAGAGAGATTCTGCACATTGCGGAGGATCAGAATCTCGCGGTGCTTCTCGTTGAGTTCCTCCATGCACTCGGCCACGCGGTTGACGAACTCCTGCGTGACGGTGGCGTCTTCGGGGGTTTCCTGTTCAGCGGGGATCAGCTCGGCGATCGTGGTGTCGTTTTCCGGGCCGAGGGGGGCGTCGAACGAAATCGATTGGTCGCGCTTGCGGCGCCACCAATACCAGTAGCGGTTGCGCGCGAGGTTGGTGGCGATCTGGTAGAGCCAGGTCGAAAAGGCAGATTCGCCGCGAAAATTCCCGAGCCCACGGTGAGCGCGGATGAACGCGTCCTGCGTGACCTCCTCGGCGTCCTGTTGATTGCGCAGGAGCTGGTTGACCATCGCGTAAATGCGATCCCAGTAGCGCGTCACCAGCTGGTCGAACGCCGCGGCATCGCCGCCTTTGAAGCGTTCCACCAGCATACGGTCGAGTGCTACCTCTTGGGCCTTGGCAGTCATTTGCTCAGGCTCGTTTGGATTCGGAAAGTTGTGAATTGTTCCCACGGAATTATCTCGGAGGGGTGGATGGTGGGTTGACGCGGCGGGCAGGGTCAACGTTGGGGTGAGGGAATGACGTCAGGAGCTGCCAGAAAATTCTTGCTTTGCCCGCCAGTTAAAAAAATAACTCACAACTTGCCGCACGGCACGGGTCGATAGCTCAATGGTAGAGCAGCGTCCTTTTAAGTCGTTGGTTCTGGGTTCGAATCCCAGTCGACCCACCACCTCCAATTCTTTGGGAGTGGCCCGCTTGTGCGAATATCCGGGTTGTGTTCCGCGCTTTGGGTGCTCTACCTTGGCCGTGGCACTGAGTTTCGGCCCTACCTTCTTTTCCCACGTGGCTACGCCCCCCCAAGTCAAACGCATCGTTATCGTTGAGGACCAAACCGCTATTCGCGAGATGTTGGCGGAAATTTTGCGCATCGATCCGACCTATAAAATAGTCGGCGAATGCGGCGACGGACAGGAGGCATGTAACCTATGCCTCGAGCTAAAACCCGACGTCATCGTGCTCGACGCGCGCCTGCCAGGGCTGAGCGGCGTCGATATTCTCCGTCGCATCGCGAAGCAGCTCAAGAACACGCGCATCCTGGTTTTCTCGGGCTACGAGAGCCCCGCCCTCGTGCGTGAAATGTTGGAAGCCGGCGCCCACGGCTTCGTCGAAAAGACGGCCGGTCTCGTCGAATTCAAGAAAGGCCTGGAGACGGTCGCCAATGGCGGCACCTATTTCGGACCCGGCGTCGCCGCGCTGCTCCGCAACGTCGTCGCGAACAACAGCCCCGCCTCCGGCGCCGACCTGTTGACCGACCGCGAACGCGAAATCCTCAAGCTCGTCGCCGAGAGCCACAGCACGAAGGAGATCGCCCAGAAACTCGGCATCAGCGTCAAGACCGTGGACAACCACCGCACGAATCTGATGCGGAAACTCAACCTCCACGACGTCGCCAGCCTCACCCGTTACGCGCTGGAGATTGGCCTCATCGACCACCGCACGCAGGCGTGGAGCTGACGCCATGACGCTGCCGCGGCGGGTTTAATCTTGCCCGGTGCAGCGCCCTTCCTGATAAAACGCGAAATTTCCGACCCTTTCCCATGAAGAAGCTTCAGAAGATCCTCAGCCTCGTGCTCGCCAGCTCCGTGCTGCTGCTCGCGGCCTGCTCCAAGAAACCCGTGCGCGACCCGAATGCCGGCACGAGCTTGGGCGACACCACCGTCAATCCCGACCAGATCGCGCTCCCCGGCGGCGACGTCGCGCCCGGCACCGGCCTTGAGGCCCGCAATCTGCCTCCGGGTGCGACCGAGGACGAATTCACGATCCGTGGCCTGATGGAGGCCGTCTATTTCGACTTCGACCGCTCCGCGGTGAAGCCGTCGGAACGCCCGAAGGTCCAGGCCGCCGTCAAGTGGCTGAATGAAAATGCCGACAAGCGCATGCTCCTCGAAGGCCATTGCGACTGGCGCGGCACTGCCGAATACAATCTCGGCCTCGGCGACCGCCGTGCGAACTCGGTAAAAAAATACCTCGAGTCGCTCGGCATCGATCCGAAGCGCCTCGAGATTCTCTCGAAGGGCTCCGTGGAAGCCAAGCAAACCGGCGGCGACGCCGAATGGGCGAAGGATCGCCGCGTCGATTTCGTCGTGCTGAAGAAATAATCGCACCCGAGCGCACGGCGCCGAGAGCGAACTGGATTTTCAAGCCGCGGAGCAATCCGCGGCTTTTTTGCGCCCAACGCGTTCGGACCACCGCTTGATCGCGCCGCGCTCCGTCAAGGAGCGGCGCGCGGTGGCGCCTCTTTGTTGGAGCCTGCTTGCAGACGATAAGGACGTGCGGCCGTGACACGCGCTTCGTCTCGCCTGCAAGCAGGCTCCTACAGGACAGAAAGGAGGGTGACGTTCTACCACGGTGGTCGCCGCCGTCTTGGCGGCGACATCGCACTGGCACAGCGCGCTACGGCCACGGATGACAAACCCGCCTGATTGAACCAGATTCATTTCCCCCGCGGATCACCCGGATTTCCGCGGATGGTTTATACAGTGATATCCGCGTCATCCGCCGTGAATCGGTCGGCGCGCTCCGGCGGCCCGGCGACGAGCGCCGGCCCTACAACGGCCCAACAAAAAAGCGGCGCCACAGGGCGCCGCTTCAATTCGATGCGGCGACCACGCTTTCCGCAGCGCGGTCGCAGCTGTTCGCCTCAGGCTTTGCCGGCCTTCGCGAGATTCTCGAGCACGCGACGGCTGGTCTCGATGCCCTTTTTCATCACGCCGAGATGGAAACTCTCGTTCGGCGCGTGGAGGTTATCCTCGGGCAGGAACAAGCCCATCATCACCGCGTCGAGGCCGAGCACTTCCTTCAGGTCCGCGAGCAAACCGACGCTTCCGCCCTCGCGGAGATAGATCGGCGGCTTGCCCCAGACTTCCGTGCCGGCCTTTTCGAGTGCCCGGAAACAATTCGCGAGCGCCGGGCTCTGGTTCTTCGGGGTGTTGGAGCGATCGGGCGGGATCACGACGTAAGGCGTCGCCTTGTGCTGCTCGGTGATCTTCAACGTCACTCCCTTCGGGCAGCGCTGCGTGATCGCCTTGATGATGCACTCGCGCACGTTCTCCGGCGTCTGGTTCGGCACGAGGCGGCAGGTGATCTTCGCGGAGGCTTTGCTCGGAATGACGGTCTTGGTCCCCTCGCCTTGGTAGCCACCTGTGAAGCCGTTGAACTCGAGCGTCGGCAAAAAGCGGATCGCCTCGAACGGATTGTAGCCTGGCGGCGTGTGGAATTTCGAGATGCCGAGGAATTTCTGATAATCCGCCTTCTTCAGACCGGCCTTCTTCAATTGGGCGCGCTCCCACGGCTCCGGCTCGACGACTTTTTTGTAGAAACCAGGAATGTTCACACGACCGTCCGGCGTATGCAGCGAAGCGCACAATTCGGCGAGCGCCTGCAGCGGATTCATCAGCACGCCACCATGCATGCCGGAGTGCAGATCGGACTTCGGGCCGGTCAACTCGATCTCGAGCGCGACCATGCCGCGCAGACCGACGGTCACAATCATCTGGTCGGGCGACAAAATGCCGTTGTCCGACATGTAAATGAAATCGCCGTCGAGTAGGTGCCGGTTCGCCTTGAGGAAGCTCTTGAAATTCTTGGAGCCGATTTCCTCTTCGCCCTCGACCATGAACGTGATGTTGAGCGGCACGTCCGGATTCTTCTCGAGCAACTGACCGACCGCCGTCACATGGACGAGCAGCGGACCTTTGTTGTCCGCTGTGCCGCGGCCGTAGATGCGCTCGCCCTTGATCGTCGGCTCGAACGGCGCGGTGTTCCACTGATTGAGCGGGTCCGGCGGCTGCACGTCGTAGTGGCCATAGATGATCACGTGCGGCCAGGCCTTGTTGCCGACGCGGCGCGCGACGATGACTGGGTGCAATGCCGTGGGGACGACATCGACTTTGAACCCGAGGTCCTTGAACAACGATGTCAGGAAATTCTGGGCGCCCACCATGCCGTCCTTGAACTTCGGGTCGGCGGACACGCTCGCTTGCCGGACATACTCCTTCAGCTTTTCAATGGGGTCGAACATGCCCGCAGCTTGCCCCGCGTTTGTCTGCGCGGCTAGCCGAAAGCGGCTGGAGGCCCGCGCTAGCAGCAAACCTCGCCGCGAAAGTAGCAACGGCTTCGGTCCGGCTTTCAGCGTCCGATTTCGCGCCGGCCGATTTCATTCGGCTGTCCGATGACGCCGGAGCGTCCCGTCGCGGCTTCATAAAGCGGCAGCACCTGGGGCACCAACTCGTTCAGCTGGGCAATGCGATCCTCCCCGCTCGGGTGCGTGCTCAGGAACGAAAAAGCCGGCGCGCCCTTGCTGGCGTTCTGCTGATTCATCTTCAGCCAGAACGAGACGGCGGCCCGCGGGTCGTAACCTGCCCGCGCCGCATAGCGCAGACCGATCTCGTCCGCTTCCGTCTCCTGCAAACGTGAGTGCGGCAAGATCCCGACGACATTGGCCCCGGCCCCGTAGGCCACTTTCGCGAGGTTGGCCGCCGATTGGGAGAGCTTCGCGTCCGCCGCGGCCCCCAGCAGCGCTCCTCCTCCCTGCAAAATCTGCGCCCGCGTCATTCGTTCTCCGCCATGACGCGCGGTCACGTGGGCAATCTCGTGACCGATCACCATCGCGAGTTCGTCATCGCTTGAGGCGAGATTGAGCAGTCCGGTATAAACGCCCACTTTGCCGCCCGGGAGCGCAAACGCGTTCAGCTCCGGCGAGTCGAACACGACAAATTCCCAGCTCGCCGTCGGCAGATCGTTGCCCACCGCAGCCGCGATTCGCTGCCCGACCCGATTCACCCGGGCCAGCGCCGCAGGGTCATTCGAAACCGTCTCCTGCGTGCGAATTTCTTGGAAGGCCTGCGCGCCCAGCTGCACTTCCTGCTCAGGAGAACCCAGCACGAGCGCCTGCCGTCCTGTTTCGGGCACCGTGTAACAGCCGAATAGAAGGAGCGTCGCTCCGAGCGACAACGCGGCGAATAATTTTTTCAGCGCAATCATGTTGGCTCGGACAAAGCGCACGCGTCGCAGTTCGAACCCTGGGCATCGGGAGAAAGTCGGATTCGCCGCTCAGGGCGCGCGGCCACGATCAGTGCTCGAGGTGGGAGGGGCTTTATGCCCCGACGAATCGGGCGCGCAACGTCGGGGCGTAAAGCCCCTCCCACCCAGCCTCGCCATCAGTGCTTAAAATGTCGAATTCCCGTGAAGACCATCGCCATGCCGCGTTCGTCGGCGGCTTTGATGACTTCTTCGTCGCGGATCGCGCCACCCGGCTGGATCGCTGCCGTCGCGCCTGCGTCCGCGGCGGCAAGCAAGCCGTCCGCAAACGGAAACAACGCCTCGCTCGCGACCACCGAACCCTGCAAATCGAGCTTCGCTTCACCGGCCTTCCATACCGCGATACGAGAGCTATCGACGCGCGCCATCTGTCCGGCGCCGACGCCGAGCGTCTGTTCGCCGCGGCCATAGACGATGGCGTTCGACTTGACGTGCTTGCAGACCTTCCACGCGAAGAGCAGCGCTTCCCACTCTTCCGCGGTTGGCTGGCGCTTCGTCACAACCTTGAACTCACGCACGTTGCCGAGCGTGCGATTGCGGTCCTGCACGAGCACACCGCCGACGACCGAGCGAACTTCCTGCAACGCATCCGCGCCGATACCCTCCTTTGCAACCATCAGCCGGAGATTTTTCTTCTTCGCGAAAATCGCCAGCGCCTCGTCGCTGAAGCGCGGTGCGATGATCACCTCGGTAAAGATGTCCTTGATCTGCTCCGCCACGTCCTGGCCGAGCGTCTGGTTGACGATGATGATGCCGCCGAACGGCGCCTGTCGGTCCGTCGCGTAGGCTTTTTCCCACGCGCCGAGCAACGTGTCCGCGCTCGCGACGCCACACGGGTTGGTGTGCTTCAGGATCGCGACCGTCGGCTTCTCGAACTCGCCGATGAGATACGTCGCCGAGGTGATATCCAAAATGTTGTTATACGAAAGCTCCTTGCCCTGCAGCTGCTGGAAGTGGTCGTGGAACGTGCCATAAAGCGCCGCCTTCTGGTGCGGGTTCTCGCCGTAGCGGAGGCTCTGCGCCTTCTTCAGCGAGAGCGTGAACGTCGCGGGGAATCCGCTCAGCGCCTCGATGTCCGGCTCGTGCTGCTGCGTCTCGAGGTAGCGCGCAATCGCGGCATCGTAGCTCGCGGTGCGCTGGAAAACCTTCAACGCCAGTTTGCGCCGCAGCGCCTGCAACATGCCGCTCCCCTCGCCCGCTCCCAGTCCGGCCAGCACTTCTGCGTAATCAGCCGGATCGCACACGACAGTGACGCTCTCGTGATTCTTCGCCGCGCTCCGCAGCATCGACGGACCCCCGATGTCGATGTTCTCGATCGCTTCCTCGAACTCCACGTGTGCCTTCGCGACCGTTTGCTCGAATGGGTAGAGGTTCACCACCACGAGATCGATCAACTCAATGGCGTTCTTCTGCGCCTGCGCGAGGTGGTCGGGCTTGTCGCGCCGGCAAAGCAGACCGCCGTGGACCTTCGGGTGCAGCGTCTTCACTCGCCCTTCCATGATCTCCGGAAATCCCGTGTGCGCGCCCACCTCCGTCACCGGCAGACCCGCGTCGGCGAGCAGTTTCGCCGTGCCGCCGGTGGACAGCAGCGAGAAGCCATGTTGGCGGACCAGAGCCGTGGCGAAGTCCACCAGGCCGCGTTTGTCGGAAACGGAAAGAAGGGCGAACTTTGCCATGAACTTAGACACCGGTGCGCGCGTAGTCTGGCAAGCGGGAAAAGCTTTCGTGACGCGGGGAAGCGAAACGCGCTCACGCGATAGCCCCGCGTTGCATGGGAGACACACCCCGGCGATCCGCGCCACCCTCTCGAGAGGGGGCTTCGGTGGATCGAGGTGGTCGCCGCTGTCCCCAGCGGCGACAAGGGTTCGAACACCGAGTGGCGCCGTCGGGGACGCCGGCGCCCACGATGGCGAAAAAATCCTACGTGCCCGAAATCCCCACGATGTCTCCGGCGGGATCGACATCGATGCGTTCGGCCGCGGGAATCTTTGGCAACGCCGGCATGCGCATCATCTGGCCGGTCAGCGCGACGATGAAGCCGGCTCCCGCCGCGAGTTCGAAGTCGCGCACGGTGATCCGGAATCCGCGCGGGCGTCCGAATTTCTCCGGATCGTCCGTCAGCGAGTTTTGCGTCTTCGCCATACAAACGGGCAGTTTGCCGAAGCCGGCGATTTCGAGCAGGCCGAGTTTGATTTCCGCTTCGGGCAGGATGTCCACGCCGTCGGCGCCGTAGAAGCGAGTGGCGATCGCTTCCATTTTTTCCCGCACCGGTTGCTCGTCGCGATAGGTGAATTCAATGCGCGGCTGATCGAGCGGCATCGAGTGCAGCACCGTCTCCGCCAGTTCCACGCCGCCCTCACCACCCCGCGCGAACACCTCGGAGCCCGCGCAGTTTACGCCGAGCGCGCGACAGAACGCTGCGACGCGCTCCAGTTCGTCCGGCGCATCGGTCGGAAAGCGGTTCAATGCCACCGTGACCGGCCGGCCGAAATTACGCGCCGCGGTGACGTGCGCCTCCAGATTCGCCAGCCCGCGCTCGAGCGCGGCGAAGTCGGGCTTCGTCAACTCGGCCTGCGGTGCACCGCCGTGCAACTTCAGCGCGCGCACCGTTGCGACGAGCACGATGGCATCGGGGCTGAGGCCCGACTGGCGACACTTGATGTCGATGAATTTCTCGCCGCCGAGGTCGAAGGCGAAGCCCGCCTCCGTCACGACGTAGTCGGCGTGCGCGAGCGCCATGCGCGTCGCGAGGATCGAGTTGCAACCGTGCGCGATATTGGCGAACGGCCCGCCGTGCACGAATGCCGGCACGCCTTCGCTGGTCTGCACGAGGTTCGGTTTCAGCGCATCCCTCAACAAGGCGAGCATGGACCCAGTCGCCTTGAATTCCGCCGCGCGCACCGGCACGCCTTCGGTCGTGAAACCAACGACGATGCGGTCAAGCCGCGCGCGCAGGTCGCTCATCGATTCGCTCAGACAAAGGATCGCCATGATCTCCGACGCGGCGGTGATGTCGAAACCGCTGCGGCGCTCCCCGGTCTTCGCCCCGGCGTTGAGGACGACGTTGCGCAGCGCCCGGTCGTTCACATCGAGCACGCGCTTCCACAGCACCTGCGTCGGCGTGAGGCGCGTTTGTTTTTGGTGGAGCTGGTTGTCGATGATCGACGCGAGCAGATTGTGCGCGGAGGTGACGGCGTGAAAGTCGCCCGTGAAATGCAGATTAATTTCCGTCGCCGGTTGCACGGTGCTGCGGCCGCCGCCGGTCGCCCCGCCTTTGCGACCGAACACCGGACCCATCGAGGGCTGACGCAGGGCGATCGCCGCGCGCTTGCCGAGTTTTGCAATGCCTTGCGCGAGGCCGATCGACGTCACCGTCTTGCCCTCGCCCGCCGGCGTCGGGGTGATCGCCGAGACGAGGATCAGCCTCCCACGCTGCGGCTTGTTTTCGAGCGCCTTGAGCGCAACCTTCGCCTTGTCTCGGCCGTAGAGAGACAGATGCTCTTCCGCGATGCCGATCGATGCTGCAACTTCCGCGATATTTTTCATGGGTGCCTCCGCGCTCGGCATTCAACCGTTCGGTCGCGTGGGGCTCAACCGCCAATGAACAATCCTTCTGTGGAATTACCGGGGCTTCGCGTCGAATTAGACAAGCTCGTCTATCGCCACGGGGGCGAGGAGCTGCCGCCCGACCGGCCGCATGCGTTCATTTACTACCTGACGATCCATAATGACTCGGACCGCACCGTCGTGCTTCTGGCTCGCAAATGGGTCGTCGAACACGCCGACGGCACGCGACTCGTCATCGAGGGCGACAAGATCGTCGGTGAAACGCCGCGCCTTGAGCCGGGCGAGCATTTTTCCTACAACAGCTATCACGTCACCGGCAGCGACGCGCGCGTGAGCGGGAGCTTCCACGGCGTGGACGAGCACGGCGGGCGCATCTTCGTGCGCATCCCGCTGTTCGAATTGGAAATCCCGCCGCGCTGAACGTCGGCAGCGCGAAGTCCCACCCGCCCCCGACGACGTTTCAGAGGATTCGCGACGAGCTTTAACTTGCGCTCGCCGGTGGCCTGCGCCTCCTTGGCTGGCCCGAATGAAAATCATCGACCTCAATCGCGCCGGCGGCATCGGCGCCAATTCGCTCTACTGTCAGCTTGGTGATTTTCACTTCGTCATCGATAGCGGGCTGAACCCGAAGCTGACGGGGCGCCAGGCCGTCCCGGACCTTCGCCCGCTCCAGAACGTGGAACTCGACCTGATCATCATCACGCATTGTCACCTCGATCACATCGGGTCGCTGCCGCTGCTGATGCGCGCTCACCCGAACACGCCTGTCGTCCTGACCGGACCGAGCCGGATGCTGATCGATCGCATGCTGCACAACTCCGCCAACGTGATGATGCGCGAACGCGAGGAGAAAGGCGTGCTCGATTACCCGTTGTTCACGCACGAGGAGATCGACCGGATCATGCCGCGGCTGCACCCGCATCCCTTCAATCACCCGAAGAAATTTTCGGGCAAGCGCGACGAGATCGAATTCACCTTCTATCCCGCCGGCCACATTGTCGGCGCGGCGGGCGTCGAAATCGTGCACAAGCACCGCCGCATCTTCTTCACCGGCGACGTCCTGTTCGAGCCGCAGCGCACGCTCGGGGCCGCGAAGTTCCCGCACGGGCACTTCGACACCCTCATCACGGAAACCACGCGCGGCGCCACGGAACGTCCGGCCGGACGCGAGCGCACCAACGAAGTTCTGCGCCTTGTGGCGACGATCAACGACACGCTCCAGCGCGGCGGCTCGGTGCTGATTCCGGTCTTCGCGCTCGGCCGCATGCAGGAAGTTCTCGCGATTCTCCACGATGCCCGGAAGTTCGGGAAACTCGTCGAAGCGCCGATTTTCGCGACCGGCCTCGGGCTCGATCTCTGCGATTACTTCGACGACATCGCGAAGAAGACCGGCCTCGTTCACTTCACGCGCACGATTTTGAAGGAACTGAAGGTGCGCAAATCGCCACGCGACCTCGTCCCCGGCAAGCCGCCGCACGAGCAAGGCATCTACGTCGTCAGCTCTGGGATGGTGGTGGAGAACACGCCGTCCTACACGCTCGCAGCCTGCCTGCTCGGGGGCGCGAAGCACTCCATCTGTTTCGTCGGCTACGCGGACCCCGACACGCCCGGCGGCGCATTGCAGGCCGCGAACATAGGCGACGAGTTTCTCTTCGAGGCTTCGCACGTAAAGACCAAGATTCGCTGTCAGATCGAGCGTTTCGAACTCTCCGGCCATGCGGACCGCGAGGAATTGGTGGACTTCGCCGTGCAATGCACGCCGCGCTCGATCGTCATCACGCACGGCGACCCGCCCGCGCGCGCGTGGTTCATGGAAGAACTGGCCGCAAAATTACCGAACGCCAAGTTGCTCGATCCAGAGCCGTTGAAAGAGTATCGGGTGTGACGACGGGCCAGTCGCGCCGACCAAAAGTTCCATGTAGGAGCCTGTTTGCAGGCGAAAGGATACTCCCGCCGCGATGGAGCGTGCGAAATCGCCTGCAAGCAGGCTCCTACAAAAAGCACCGCGTTCGCGGAATGGGTCAGCGCTCCAGAATTTCATGCAGCCGCGCGACCATCGCGGCGTTGCCGGCGATGTATTGGACGCGGTCGGACTTGAGCCAGAATTCCTTCAGCGGAAACGGCGTGGGCGTGAGGTAGTCGAGTCTGCCGCCACCTTCCTCGATCATCGCGGCCGCCGCGGCGATGTCCCAGAGCTTGTTGTTGTGCTCGACGACGCCGTCGAGGTGACCGACCGCGCAATACGCGAGATGCAGCGCGCTGCTGCCGAGGCCGCGGATCTTGAAATTCTCGATCAGCCGCTTGCCCTCACCCGCATAGCTTTTCTGCACCGGAGAATGGAAACCGATCAGGCTGTGACCGTGCGGTGCTTCGGGGGCGACCCGCGCCGGCTTGTCGTCGTCCCACACGCCGCGTCCCGGGCCGCCATGCATCAACACGCGACGCGCCATGTCGTAGATGACGCCGTAGATCGGCACGCCGTTTTCCAACAGCGCGAGCGAGATCGCGACGTAGATGATGCCGTTTGCGTAGTTGTTCGTGCCGTCGATCGGATCGAGCACCCAGCAAAAGCGCGAGGTGACGGGAATCGGCGCATCGGTGAGCGCGAGTTCCTCGCTGAAGAATTGGTCCTCGGGAAACCGGGTCGTGATCGCCTGCTGGATCGCCTCGGAGATTGCGATGTCAACCGGCGTGACGCGCGTGCCATCGTATTTGAGCACGGCCTTCGTGCGCCCGAACTCGGCGTGGAGGCGGCTGGTCTCGGCGAGGACGGCTTGCTTGGCGGCGGCGATGCGCAGGTCGATGGCGTGGCTCATTCAGCGAACCAAGGAACACGAAAATGCCGAAGAACCAAGCAGCGAGTGGAACGTGATGGTGGGCGCGGCGGAACCGTTGAGGATTCTTCTGTGCCATGCCGCGGGTGCCGATACTTGGATTCCTCGCTGCCTTCAGAATGACACGCGTTCTAACATTATTCTCGTTCCTGTCATTCTGAGCACAGCGAAGATCCCATGGACGTTTCGAACACACTCGAGCATCGCTCACCATCGCGGTTTGGCGGGCAGAGGGACCAGCCTTCGCCAAGGCTTCGGCTGGCAAGCCTGCCCGCCCACCTTCAGACAGCGGTTACTCGCCCGCGCCGAGTTGGTGGCCGCGCTTCACGGCGGGAGCTTTCCCGGTATTGAGCTTGTCGAGCACCGCGGCGAGGCGGCGTTTCTTTTCCTCGGTTTGACCGAACATCTCGAGCTGCGTCGCGCGGTCATTGACGTTCGAAAAGCGCACGCTGACGAGCCGCAGCGGCCGACGCTTGGTCCACGCGGCCTGCAGGAGCGGCGCGACGAGCGCATAGAACGGCGCTTCGAGATCGGTTGCTTCGGGCAGACTGCGGCCGGTCGAACTGTCCTCCATGCCGGGATAGCGCACTTTCACGGTCATCGTCTTCACGCGTTTTCCGTCGGCGCGGATGGCGGGCATGAGTTCGTCGATCATGCGCTTGGCGATGCGTTCAATCTCGGCGAAATCCCAGATATCGTGTCCGAAGGTCTCCTGTTGCGAATACGACTTCGCGTCCTCGTGGTCGGTGTGCACTGCGCGGTCGTCCTCGCCGCGCGCCATGCGCAACACCTCGGGCGCGAAGCTGCCGAAACGGTCGTGCAACTCGTCTTCGGTGAGGCGGAGGATGTCGCGCACGAGGTGCAGGCCGGTGGCTTTGAGCTTCTCCTCCGTCTTCTTGCCGATGCCGGGCAACACCCCGATCGACAGCGGGGCGAGAAACGCCGCCTCGTCGCCCGGCCGAACGATCGTGAACCCGCGCGGCTTGCGCGCCTTGCTCGCGATGGCGGAGACGAGCTTGTTCGTCGCGACGCCAAACGAGGCGGTGATGTGCAACTCGTCCACGATGCGCTGCTGGATGGCGCGCACGCGGCGTTCGATTTCTTCGAGCGAACGAAAGCCGCATGGACCGATGTCGAGGTAGCCCTCGTCGATGGAATTGCGCTGCACGAGCGGCGTGAGCGATTCGCAGATGTCGAACATCTGACGGGACACCTTCGAGTAGAGGCCCGAGGTGTGCGGCAGCATGATGAGGTCGGGGCAGACGCGAAGCGCGAGTTTCGTCGGCATCGGCGTATAGACGCCGCAGGCACGTGCCTCGTAGCTCGCCGAGGAAATGATGCCGCGCTCGCGTCCGCCCACGGCCGTCTTTTTGCCTCGCAACTCCGGCTTCAAAGCCAGCTCGCACGACACGAAGAAGGCGTCGGCGTCGAGGTGCACGATGGTCGGCAGAGCCGGCTTCGTCGCGGGGACGGTGGGAATTGTGCCAGGGGACACGAGGCAATGATTGGCGGAGCTGCGCGCGGTGCAACTCTGGGGAAATCGTCGCCGCGCCGGTCCTACCGCCCGGAGCCATCGCCGGATGCCGAAGCACGCTGCGCGAACTGATGCCGCGCAAGCGAAGGACGTTTTTCGCTCAACAAAAAGGCGCGACCTGTGCCGCGCCCGAAACCCGAGATATTATTCCGCAACCGCGCGCTCAGAATCGCACGTGCTTCTTGAACGTCTTGTGGATTTCTTCGCCTGCATGACGCTCGATCAATTCCTGGAGTGAGTCGCCATCGACGCTGGTGGAGACGACGACCATATCCTTGCCGTTGACCACCGCGACACAGACTTCGATTGGGTCACCTTCATCGAGGTCGTCGGAAACATAGACCATCACCGTCTCGTTTTTCTGCGAAACGCCGACGAGGCGCGTCCAACCGCGTTTGCTCATGGCACGATCGGTGTCGTGGAACAGCTCCTCGCGGGACATTTCAACCTGGCGCGAGGCGAGTTCGTAAACGCCGACACTCGCATGGTTGACGGCGCGGAGCGCGAGACGGGCGTCGGCCACATCGTGGTTATTGACGAAGAGCAGACCGGTGCGGACGACGCCGAGCGTGGCGCCGCCGACGCTGAACTGCACCTTCGTGTTCCAATCGGCATGCGTGGCCGACATCACGGTGCGACGCAACGCCGAGGCGTCGCGGTCGAGCGAAATGTAGCTGGCGGCCGCGAGGCCGAGCAGCACGAACGGGGTCAGGCAGATGCCGAGCACCCACGGCCAGACACGGCGACGGGGCGCGGCAGGAGATTGCGCAGGTTGGTTCATGGTCGGTTCCTCGCGGGAAGTTTTTGCGGGCTGCGGCTCAGCTGCGCGTGCTGACGCGGACCTTCACTTTGCGCAGCGGCTCGATGTCGTATTTCTCGGCCAGCATCGCAATCTTGTCGGGATTGATGTTGCCGACGATGTTGACGAAGACCGCCTCGCCTTGGCGATTGATTACCGTGACCACCAGGCCGTCGATTGACTCGTCGTCGCGCATCTTGGCGAAGACCGCGACATTGTCGCCATCGTCGCGTTCACGGACCGTGACCATTTTGGTCCAGCCCTTTTCCTCAAGTTGCGCGCGGACACCCTCGATCTTGGCGATGGTTTCGGCGCGGTTCGAATCGTCGAGATCGACGACGTTGACGCGGATGCGCTTGATATCGCCGACGATCTCGGCGGCGTCGGGTTCGTGATGCTTCGCGATGCGCGCCGCAAATTTCAGGAGTGCCGGCGACAAGTTGACTTCAACGAACTCGCCCTTGGTGGAAGGAAGCAGCTTGCCGATGTCAACGTAGCCGGGCTCATCGGTGGCGGCGAAGGAGGAAGCAGCCAGCGCGCAGGAGAGCGCGGCGGCGGCGAAGGAGTGGCGGATGATGCGATTCATGGGGATCTTGGTTGGGAGTTGGTGGCCGGATGTTCTCAACACACCGCGTCTCCCCGGGAAGTCGCATGAAAGGCGCAAAAAAAACGCGGCACCTCCGGAGGTGCCGCGTGAAGCGAAGAAGTAAATCTGGAGACGCGGCGCCTTCGCCGCGTTCTACCCAGGCGAGGGCGCCCCGGTCCCATGATGATGAGCAGACTCAATAGCCGCGACGCGTCGAGTTGCGGGCGCGAAGGTTGGCGCGTTCCTGATCCGTCAGGTAGTCGGCGAGATCACCGGAGCGGCCCTGCGAGCGCGCGCGCAACGTATCGACCTCCGACGGAGTGAGCAGCGCCAGATAATCGTTGTCCGTGTAGCCGTAGGAATCGCGGGTTTCATAGGAACCGGTGCTGCCCGCCACCCGATCCTGCTGACGCCCCATGGCGCCGCCCGCCAGACCGCCCGCCGCCGCGCCGATCGCGGCTCCGGCCGCAGTTTCACCCGATTGGTGACCAATGATGCCGCCGATCAGCGCGCCAGCCGCTGCACCGCCTGCCGCGCCGCGCTGAGTGTTCGGACCGGTGCTCGAACAGCCGACGGCGAACGCGCACCCCAACGTGAGAAGAGCTGTAATTGTTTTCATGCGCCGCAACACGTGCACGGCGGATGCCAACCCGGAATTCCTGCGCAAGTCCCGCAAACCCGGCGGCTTCGCACGGTCGCGACCGCAGATTCCCCCATGAAGCGCGGTCCGCTTTTGCAGCGGTGGGGTTCGCAAATTGCAACGCGGCGACGGGCGGTGCGTTACCGCGGGTGCCGGGGATCAACTGCGGCGCCATGCGGCGAGCGCCGCGCCCGTCGGCGATTCGGCGACGCGTTCGATGCCTTGCCGCGCTCCCGCATAAACGATGCTGCCGCCGGCTGGTCCGCCGCCGGGACCCAGATCGACGATCCAGTCGGCGAGATTGATCACGTCGAGATTGTGCTCGATGACGACGATCGTGTTGCCTGCATCGCGCAGCTTGAAGAGCAATTCCATCAACCGCTGGATGTCCGCCCAGTGCAGGCCCGTCGTCGGCTCGTCAAGGATGTAGAGGGTGCGACCCTGCTCGCGTTTGCTCAGTTCGAGCGAGAGCTTCAAACGCTGTGCTTCGCCGCCGCTGAGCGTCGTCGCGGATTGACCCAGCTGCAGGTAACCGAGACCGACGGCGTCGAGCGTCGCGAGTTTTTCGGAAATGCGCGGGATGGCGCGGAACAGTTCCATCGCCTCGCGCACGGTGAGTTCGAGCACGTCGGCGATGTTCTTGCCGTGAAACCGCACTTCAAGCGTCTCGCGGTTGAAGCGACGCCCGTCGCAACTCGGGCACGGCGCGAACGCATCGGCCATGAACTGCATGTCGAGTCGGATCTGGCCGTCGCCCTGGCAGCGCTCGCAGCGTCCGCCGCGGACGTTGAACGAGAAACGGCTCGCCTTGTAGCCGCGCACTTTCGCGAGCGGCACTTGGGCAAACAAATCGCGCAGCAAATCGAGCAGACCGACGTAAGTCGCGGGATTCGAGCGAGGGCTGCGGCCGATCGGCTCCTGCGTAACCTGCACGATTTTCTCGAAGTGCTCGAGGCCGGTGAGGCCCTTGTGTTTGCCGGGCAGGAGTTTTGCGCCGTTCAGCTTACGCGCGGTCGCCGTCGCGAGAATGTCGTTCACGAGCGAACTCTTGCCGGAGCCGGAAACGCCCGTGACGCAGGTGAGCAAGCCGACCGGAAACGACGCGTCCACGTTTTTCAGGTTATTCTCGGCCGCACCCCGCACGACCAGCCAGCGACCGTCGGGGGCGAGCGTTTTCGCGTCCTTCACCACGCCCATCTTTCGCGCGAGATAAGGACCGGTGCGCGAGGCTGACGCGGACAGCTTCATGCATTCGTCGGGCGTGCCTTGGAAAAGAATATCGCCGCCCTCGCGACCGGCGCCCGGTCCAAGTTCGATGAGCTGGTCGGCGATGCGCATCGTGTCCTCGTCGTGTTCGACGACGACGACCGTATTGCCGCGATCGCGGAGATCGCGCAGCGTGGCGAGGAGTTTCTGATTGTCACGCGGGTGCAGGCCGATGCTCGGCTCATCGAGCACATAGATGACGCCCACGAGGCCCATGCCGAGTTGCGTCGCGAGACGAACGCGCTGCGATTCGCCGCCGGATAGCGTGCTGTATTCACGATCGAGCGTGAGGTAACCGAGGCCGGTTTCGTCGAGAAAATGCAGGCGCTGCTCCACACCGTCGAGCACATCGGTGACGGCGTCGCTTGCGCCGAGTTCGACCCGGGCGCGGCGCGCGAACTCGACCGCGCGCGTGATGTCCATCGCCGTGAACTCCGGGTAACGGGTGCCGGCAAGGAGCACCGCGCCGCTGCGCGGATTCAGGCGCGAGCCGGCGCAGGTTGGGCAGACGCCGCTGATCATGTAGGTCGTCAGCCGCGCGCGGAATCCCTCGCTGTCCGTCTCGCGAAAGCTGGTCATCAAATCGTGCACCACGCCGGCAAACGGCATCGCCTTCGCCTCGCGCATGCGGCGCAGCTTAAAGCTGAACAGTCGCTCGCCCGCCCCGTGGAGGATTGTTTCGCGCGTGTCGGCCGGGAGTTTTTTCCACGGCACGTCGGGATCGAAGGGCAATTGTTCGGCGAGCTGCTTGAGCAGCGCGTTGTGTTTGATGATGAGATTTTTTCCGCCGATGCGCCACGGCTTGATCGCGCCTTCGCGCACGGATTTTTCCGGATCCGGGATGACGAGTTCGTCGGCGAAGGTCAGCTTGCGGCCGAGGCCGCCACAGTCAGGGCACGCGCCTTCCTTGTTGTTGAAGGAAAAGTGTCGCGGCGTCAGCGGCTCGAAGACGTCGCCGCAGATTTCGCACGACAGATTCTGACTCAGCGCGATCTCGCGCCACGGTGCGTCGGCGGTTTTTTGCACGAGCACGAGCGCGCGGCTCTGGCCTTCGCGGAAGGCGAGTTCGAGCGAGTCGGCCACGCGGCTGCGCTGGTCGGCGTTGAGCACGAGGCGGTCCACCACGAGATCGACGGGAATCTCCGCGGCGCCGTTCGGGACGAGCTTTGGTTCTTCGAGCGACTTGATTTCGCCGCCGATGCGCACGCGCTGAAAGCCCCGCTGGCGCACGCGCGGCAATTCCTCACGCAAGACCGACGGCTTCGCGCGCATGAACGGCGCGAGGATCACGGCGCGTTCGCCGGGTGCGTCGCGGAAAAGTTGTGCGATGCAGTCGTCGAGCGAGCGCTTCTGCACGCGCCCGCCATCCTTGGGGCAGCGTTGCTCGCCACAAAGCGCCCAGAGCAGCCGCGCGTAATCGGCAACCTCGGTCACCGTCGCCACGGTGCTGCGCGGCGAGCCCGTGCCGGTGCGTTGCTCGATCGCGAGAACCGGAGAGAGGCCGTGGATGAAATCGACGTCCGGGCGCTTGAGTTGCTCGAGGATCTGGCGGGCCTGCGCGGAGAGGCTCTCCATGTATTTTCGATACCCCTCCGCATAGAGCGTGTCGAAGGCGAGCGAGGACTTGCCCGAGCCGCTCGGTCCCGTGATGACGACGAGTTTGCCCCGCGGGATGCGCAGCTCGAGGTTGCGGAGATTGTGTTCTCGCGCGCCCTTGATGTGAATGTGCGGAGCGGCGTCCATCGGTGCGGTCTGTGACGGTTGCCGTTTTACCGGCGGCGTCAAAACGCTAATGGCGAAACCAAACCCCTGCCACTCCGTGGATTAAATCTTGAGTTTGCGGCGGAAAAGCCGCTTCATGCCGGCCCAATGAGCCACGTGGATGGCTTAGGCAGCAAACCCCTGAACCCCCGACCCGCCTCGTCAAGGCGGCAGTGTTTCCCATAGCTATGAACCCAAGCAAACCCATGCATCGTCGTCTGCGCACGCAGGCGATTGCCGCCCTTAGCGCGCTCGTCGCCGTGCCCGCTCTGCAGGCGTTCGTCTTCAATCTCGGCGAAGTCAAAGGCAGCTTCGATACGACCCTGTCCGCCGGCGGCCTCTACCGTCTCAACGATCCCTCTCCCACCTACTACGGCATCACGAACCGCTTCAATGGCGTCGCCGGCCAGCAGCGCTCCGTGAACGCCGACGACGGCAACCTGAACTACAATCAGGGCCTCGCTTCGCTGCTGCTGAAGGCCAACCACGACCTCCAGCTCGACTACCAGAACGCCGGCGTTTTCGTGCGCGGATTCTATTTCCTCGACGTCGAAAATTCCCAGCGTGACCGCGCCCGCCGCGCGCTCAGCTCCGAGGCGAAGAAGATCGTCGCCGAAGGCGGCGAACTCCTCGACGCCTACGTCTATTTCAAACCGACGCTCGGTTCGATGCCGGCCCGTCTTGCCATCGGCAAACAGGTGCTGAGCTGGGGTGAGAGCACGTTCATCCCGAACGGCATCAACTCGGTCAACCCGATCGATGTGGGCAAGCTCCGCCTCCCTGGCGCCGAGCTGAAGGAAGCCCTCCGCCCGATCAACATGATCTCGGCGTCGCTCGGCCTGAGCGACAATCTGACGATGGAAGCATTCTACCTGCTCGACTGGGAACGCACCCGTGTCGATCCCCCGGGCACGTATTTTTCGACGAATGACTTCGTCGCGAAGGGCGGTTCGAAGGTTTATCTCGGCTTTGGCGCCATCAATGACAGCAGCGCACTCGGTGCCATCAGCCGTGCGACCGATCGCGAGCCCGGCGCTTCCGGCCAATACGGCGTGGCGTTCCGCTACCTCGCCGAGGGCCTGAACAACACCGAGTTCGCCGTCTATTACATGAATTACCACAGCCGGCTGCCGACGATCTCCGCGCAGACGCCGACGCAAGGCATCGTGGTCAGCAACATCACCGGCAACACGGCCACCGCGCTGCAGGCCAACGCCACGTTCATGGGCGGCTTGGTCGCAGCTTCCACCGCGGCCGGCGTCCCGCCGACGACGGCGCTGACGGTCCTTATCGGCGCGTCCCTCGGCGACCCCGCCGCCACCGCCGCCCTCGGCGCGCTCACGCCGCTGCAAGGCCTGCTGCCCACCGTCGCGGGCGTCAGCGGACAGTTCTCGCAGCTCGAACTCCTCACACGCGCCGCGACCGGCCGATACCTGATCGAGTTTCCGGAGGACATCCATCTCTTCGGCGGTTCGTTCAACACGAACCTCGGCGGCATCGCTCTCCAGGGCGAACTCAGCTACCGCAGCAACCAACCGCTGCAGGTGGACGACGTCGAACTCCTCTTTGCCGCCCTTTCGCCGCTCAGCTCGCGCTTCGCCGCGAACAACCAGATCGGCGCGTTCGGCCTCAACACCTACGTCCCCGGTTATCGCCGTCACAAGGTGTGGACCGGTCAGCTCACCGCCACGAAGGTCTCGCGGGGCATTTTCGGCTCGGATCAGACGACGCTTCTCGCCGAAACCGGTTTCGTGAAAGCCGACCTGCCCAGCAAGGGTCGCCTCCGCTATGACGGTCCGGGCACGTTCGTTGGCGGCGACGTCAACTACATGACCCTCTCCGGCAATAATGCTTCCGGCATTCAGCCGCTCTTCGAACCCGGCTCCGCGTTCGCCGACACATTCTCCTGGGGCTACCAACTCGTTGGCCGCCTCGACTACAACAATGCCTTCCGCGGCGTGAACGCCTCGCCGCTCGTCATCTTCGCGCACGACGTCTCCGGCAACACGCCGCTGCCGCTCGGCAACTTCATCGCGGGTCGCAAGACCGTCACGCTCGGCGCCGACTTCAACTGGCAGAACGCCTGGGCGGTCGAATTGCGCTACGTGAACTTCTTCGGCGCAGGTCGCTACAATCTGCTCGGTGACCGCGACTACGTGTCGGCCACCGTGAAGTATTCGTTCTAACCTTTACCCCACCCCTTCACATGAAAGCTGGAATTCGTTTCCTTTCCGCCGGCTCGGCTCTGTTCGCCTGCGCGCTCAGCGCGTCGGCGGCCCTGTCGCAATCCGACGCCAACCGCCTCGGCCAAGACCTCACGCCGCTCGGCGGCGAGAAAGCCGGCAACGCTGCCGGCACCATCCCCGCGTGGGATGGCGGCCTCACGCAGGCGCCGGCGGGCTATGCCCCCGGTCAGCATCATCCCGATCCGTTCGCTTCGGATGCGGTGCAGTTCACCATCACGGCAGCCAATGCGGACCAATACGCCGAGCAACTCAGCCCCGGCTACCTCGCGCTCTTGAAGGCGTATCCGACCTACAAGATGCCCGTCTATGCGTCGCGTCGCTCGGCCTCGAACCCGCAGCGCATCTACGACGCCACGAAAGCCAATGCCACCACCGCCAACCTCACCGAAGGCGGCAACGGCATCTCCGGTTCCGTCGTGGGCATTCCGTTCCCGATCCCGCAGAACGGCCTCGAAGTCGTCTGGAATCACCTCACGCGCTACCGCGGGGTCGCCGCCAAGCGCACCATCAGCCAGGCCGCCCCGCAGCGCAACGGCAGCTACACGCTCGTGGATTTCGAGGACGAATTCCTCTTCAACTACGTGCGCGACGACATCACCGAAGCCAACCTCGACAACGTCCTCATCTACTTCAAGCAGGCCGTCACCGCGCCCGCCCGTCTCGCCGGCTCGATCCTGCTCGTCCACGAGACGATGGATCAGGTGAAGGAAAAACGCCGCGCCTGGCTCTACAACGCCGGCCAGCGCCGCGTCCGCCTCGCCCCATCGATCGAATACGACAATCCCGGCACGGCCGCCGACGGCATGCGCACGTCAGACCAGTTCGACATGTTCAACGGTGCGCCCGATCGCTACGAATGGAAGCTCGTCGGCAAAAAGGAAATGTATGTCCCCTACAATTCCTACAAGCTGCACAGCGACGGCCTGAAGTATGACGACAT
Source organism: Opitutus sp. (assembly GCA_013821985.1). Taxonomy (GTDB): domain Bacteria; phylum Verrucomicrobiota; class Verrucomicrobiia; order Opitutales; family Opitutaceae; genus Didemnitutus. Next base: position 17,065 of record PNJQ01000025.1, on the reverse strand, counting down.
CCTGAAGCCGCTGCACATCAACCAGGACCTCACGCGCTACGAATTGCACCGCGTTTGGGTGGTCGATGCCACGCTTAAGCCCGGCACGAGCCACGTCTATTCACGCCGCACGTTCTACATCGACGAGGACAGCTGGCAGATCCTCGCCGCCGACCAATACGACGGCCGCGGCCAACTCTGGCGCATCTCCGAAGCGCACTGCATCAATTACTACGATGCCCAGCTCTTTTGGAGCACGCTTGAGGTCCACACGGATCTCATCGCCGGCCGCTACCTCGCCATCGGTCTGGATAACCAGAACAAGATGTATCAGTTCGGCCTGAAGCGCAGCCCGCAGGACTACACTCCCGCTCGCCTCCGCCAGGAAGGCGTCCGCTAACGCCAGAAAATGCGCAAGGGCGGCCACGAAATGGGCCGCCCTTTTGCTTGCCCGTTTCATCCCCCGGCAAATTATCGCCCCATGTCCCTGCTGTCTGCCGCAGTCGCGGCGGTCCGTGAAATTCACCTGATCGGAACCTGCCGTCGGACGGCTCGACCGATTCTCGCACCGATTCTCGTCGCCGCTTTCGCTGCCGCCGGCCCCCTCTCCGCCACGGAAAGCTCGGAACCGTCCGCGCTCGCCGCTCGGTCCATGTTGCTCGATGTCACGCGCGCAGGGGAACGTCTTTTCGCCGTCGGCGACCGCGGCCACGTCGTCGTTTCCAGCGACGAGGGCGAAACATGGGCGCAATGCATCACCCCGACCCGGGCGATGCTCACCGGCGTCTCCTTCGCCGACGCCGATCACGGCTGGGCCGTCGGCCACGACGGTGTCATCATCGCCACTCAGGACGCGGGTAAATCCTGGGTCCGGCAGGACGACGGCAAGGACCTCGATACCGTTTATCTCGACGTGTTGTTTCTCTCTCCGACGCACGGTTTCGTCGTCGGGGCTTACGGCAAGTTTCTCGTCACCCGGGATGGTGGCAAAACCTGGACTCCCCGGCGCATCGCGGAGGATGATCTTCATTTCAACCGCATCACCAACGAGGCGAGCGGCACCCTGTTCATCGCCGGCGAGGCCGGCACCCTCCTCGTTTCGCGCGATCGGGGCGAAACCTGGCAGCGCTCCGAACTCGATTACGAAGGCTCCCTCTACGGCGTCCGGCCGCTTTCCGGCGGCGTGCTCGTCGCTTACGGGCTGCGCGGCCGCATCTTCGTCTCGACGGACGACGGCGCCACCTGGGAGCCGCGTGAAAGCGAGGTCAAAGTGCTCATCATGTCGGGAGCCCGGCTTCGCGACGGCGTCGTGGTCCTCGCCGGGCAAGGCGGCAATTTCTTCATCAGCCGCGATTCCGGCCGCACCTTCCGACACTGGAAGCCCGACGACTTCGGCACGAGCGTGGCCGATCTTGCCGTCACGAAGGACGGCACGCTCCTCACCGTCGGCGAAGCCGGCGCGGTGAAAATCAAAATTCCCTGACCATGCTGGCCCGTCTCGAAGAGCTGATCTTCCGTCATCGCCATCTCACCGTGGCGGTCTTCGTCCTCACCACCGTCATCCTGGGATGGTTTGCGGCCAAGACGCACATCGACGCGAGCTTCACCAAGCAGCTCCCGAGCAATCACGAATACATCCAGAACTTCAAAAAATATCAGGAGCAGTTCGGCGGCGCCAATCGCCTCGTCATCGCGCTGATCGCGAAGGAAGGCGACATGTTCACGCCCGAGTTTTTCAAGACACTCAAGGCCGCCACCGACGAGGCCTATTACCTGCCGGGTGTCGATCGCGCGCAGGTCACGTCCATCTTCACCCCGAATGTGCGTTACATCGAGGTGGTCGAGGAGGGATTGATCGGCAGCAACGTCATTCCGGCCGACTTCGTCCCCACGCCCGCTGGACTGGAACGCGTGCGGCAAAACATCATCAAGTCCGGCCGCGTTGGCATGCTCGTCTCGAACGATTTCACCGGCGCGGCGATCATCATCCAGCTGCTCGACGTTGATCCGAACACCGGCAAGCAGCTCGTTTACTCGGAAGTCGCCGATGCCCTGGAGAAGAACATCCGCGAAAAATTCGCCTCTGACCGCATCGGCGTCCACATCATCGGTTTCGCCAAGGTCATCGGCGACGTCACCGACGGTGCGCGCGGCGTCCTGCTGTTCTTCGGCATCGCGATCGTCCTGACGGCCTTTCTGCTCTATTACTTCTCGCAGTCGCTGATCCTCACGATCCTGCCGTTGATCACCTCGTTTTGCGCCGTCATCTGGCAGCTCGGCATCCTGAACCTGCTCGGTTTCGGCATCGACCCGCTCTCGATTCTCGTGCCGTTCCTCGTCTTCGCGATCGCCCTGAGCCACGCCACGCAGATGCTCCGTTCGTTCCGCTACGAATTCAATGTCGGCGGGACGGAAATGCACGCCGCGCGAGCGTCGTTTTCGAATCTCTTCATTCCCGGCACGGTGGCCATCATCACCGATACCGTCGGTTTCCTGACCATCTGGCTGGTGAAGGTGCCGATCATTCAGGAACTCGCGATCACCGCCAGCTTGGGCGTCTCGCTCATCATTCTGACGGACCGCTTTTTCCTGCCGGTGTTGCTGAGCTACACCAGAATGTCCGCAGACTTCCGGCGGCGCGTGAATTTCCGGCGATTCGCGTTGCAGCCCTGGTGGCGGCGGCTCGTCAACCTCAGTTGCGGCACCCGTTCGTCGCTCATCATCATCTTCGTGGCCCTCGGCCTGTGGGGCTACGGCCTTTATCAGGCTCGCCTGATTCACATCGGCGACATCCATGCGGGCGTGCCGGAACTGCGGCAGGAATCACGCTACAATCGCGACACCGCCGTCATTACGTCGAAGTTCAGCATCGGCGTCGATGTCATCACCGTGATTGTGGAGACCGTGCCCAACGGCGTCATCGAGCACGACGTCATGACGCTGATCGATCGCTTCGCGTGGCACATGCGAAATATCGAAGGCGTCCAGTCCACGATGGCGATCACCGACCTCGCGCGCACGATCAATGCCGGCTGGAACGAAGGCTCGCTCAAGTGGCGCGTGCTCGCCCGCAATCGGGATGCGCTTGCGCAATCGGTTTCGCCCGTCGAAACCTCGACCGGCCTTCTCAACAACGACGGCAGCGTCATCCCCGTGATGATCTACCTCAAGGATCACAAGGCCGAGACGATCAAACGGGTCATCGCCGCCGTGAAGGACTTTCGCGCCGAACACCAGACCGAGCGCGTGAAGTTCCAACTGGCGACCGGCAACGTCGGCGTCATGGCCGCAACGAACGAGGTGGTCGTCGCCGCACAGTTCCCCATGGTGATGTGGCTCTATGTCGCGATCGTGGTGCTTTGCCTGCTTTCTTTCCGGTCCTGGCGCGCGACCCTCTGCGTCGTCCTGCCTCTCGTGATCGTTTCGGATCTCGCCTATGCCGTGATGGTGCATCTGGAGATCGGCCTCAAAACCTCGACGCTGCCGGTGGTGGCCCTCGGCGTTGGCATCGGCGTGGACTACGGCATTTACCTTTGCTCCGCCCTGATGGATCGCATGGAAAAGGGCGATTCCCTTGAGGACGCCATCTGCTTTGCCTACGCGACGATGGGCACATCGGTCGTCTTCACCGGCCTCGCGCTTTCCATCGGCGTCGGCACGTGGGCGATTTCCGCCCTGAAGTTTCAGGCGGACATGGGCGTGCTGCTCGCGTTCATGTTCCTCGTGAACATGCTCGGCTCAATGCTCGTTATGCCCGCGCTGGTCACTTGGCTGTTCCGTCAGCGCCGCAATCGCCTCCACGACGCCTCCCGCCCGCCGTTTCCGATGACCGATCCGGCCTGACGCCGCGCTATTCCGCACGCAGCGCGACCACCGGATCCACTCGCATCGCCCGGCGCAACGGCACAAAGCTCGCCGTCCCCACGACGAGCAACAGTCCGCCCGCGGCCACTCCGAACGCGAGCGGATCGAACGGCGATACCCCCGGCAGCATCCCGCGCAGAAATTGCGCCGCAACCAGCGCCGCGCCCCAGCCGCCCGTCAGTCCGACGACGGCCAGCCGAGCCGCGTCCTTGAGCAACGGCACGACGATTTCCGCCCGGGTCGCCCCCAACGCGATGCGGATGCCCACCTCCCGCGTCCGCTGCGTCATCATCTGCGCGATCATGGCAAACAGTCCGGCCGCCGTCAGCAGCACGGCCACTCCGGCGAAAACGGACAACAGCCACGCCGAAACACGGCGCGGCGCAAGCGACAGTCCGACCGCCTCGTCCAACGTGCGCACCTCGAACAGCGGCATCGCCGGCTCGAGCGCCCGCAGCTCCGCGCGCAACTGGGGCGCCAACTGCTCCGCTGCCTGATTGCTCCGCACTACGAGCGTCATGGTTTCCCACACCCAGCGGTGAGCCGAAAGATAGAATTGCGGAGCGGGTGCCTGCGCCGGATTCCGGCTCCGCACGTCGCCCACTACGCCGATCACGGTGGTGTAGGTCTTTCCGCCGCCCGGGCTGATTTGCCGGCCGATCGGATCTTCATCGCCCCAGAGTTGGCGCGCGAGCGACTGATTCACGATGGCCACCCGCGGCGCCTGTTCGTTGTCGGCCCGGGTGAACGCCCGGCCCTTCAGCAGCGGGATTTGCATGGCCCTGAAATAATCCTCGGAGACTACGCGCCATTCGCATTGCACCGACTGCGTCGTGGGGATGGCGGCCGCACCGACCGGAAACACGCTGTTGCTCGTATTCTGCGGCGCGAGGGGCGCGCTGTTGGTCGCTGCTGCCGCTTCCACGCCCGGCAACGCTTTGACGCGATCGAGGAGTCGCTCGACGAGTTCCCGACCCTGTGCCCCCGGTGCCAACCGCGCCGTCAAGACGCGATCGCCACGAAAGCCAAGTTCCGTCCCCTGCAACTGCGCGAACGATCGGAACAGCAGCGCCGCCAGGCTGAGCAGCACGACTGCGAGGGCGAGTTGACCCGCCATCAGGCCGAATCGCATCCGCTGACGTGCAACGCCCGCTCCCGCTCCTTCCTTTAGGCCCGATTGCACATCCACCCGCGACCCCGCCAACGCCGGTGCGATCGCCGCAAACGCGCCGGTGAGAACTGTCGCGACAAGCGCGAACGCCAGCACGCGACCATCGAGCGAAACTTCTTCGGCCCGCGGCAGGCCCACCGACTCCAATCCGCGCAACAAGCGGATGCTGCCGGCCGCAAGCCACGCCCCGCCCGCGCCGCCCAGCGTCACCATCACCATCGTTTCCGCCAACATTTGGCGGACCAGCCGGCCCCGCCCGCCGCCCAATGCGACGCGCACTGCGAACTCGCGGGTCCGGACACTGGCGCGGGCCAGCAACAAACCGGCGAGATTCGCGCAGGCGATCACGAGCACGACGGCGACCGCCGCGAGCAGATACCACAGGCCGCGCCGCACTGCCGGCGGCACGAGCGAATCGCGCATGCTTTCCAGCCGCACACTCCAGCCCGCATTCGAGGCGGGATGTTCGCGCGCGAGCTGCGCGGCCAGCGTCGCCATTTCCGCCTCCGCCGCTCCGGCCGCCAGTCCGGCGCGCAAGCGACCGTAAACATCGACGTCGTGACTGCCGCGGTCGGCATTTCGCCCGCCGGGCCGCAGCGGAACAAAAAGGTCGATGCCTTCCATCACCCCGGTTCCGGGCGCGGCGACGCCGATTACGGTGTGGTTTGCTCCGTTCAGCGTCAGCGCGCGACCCACGACAGTGGGGTCGGCCGCCAGCCGGGCGCGCCAAAGACGATCCGAGAGGACGACCACGCGTCCCGCGCCTTCGCGGAATTCCGCCGGCTCCGGCTCGCGGCCGAGCGCGATGCGAACGCCGAAGAGTGCCAGCCAGTCCTGCGTGTGCTCCACCGTGCGGAGCCGCTCGGGTTCGTCCCCGAGCATCGCGTTCATCGCCGGAAATTGCGCCGCGGCGAGCAGCGCCCAACTCGAGCTGCGCTCGCGCCAATCCACGAAATTCAAAAACGAGACGGAAAACTGGCTGATCCCGCGCTCGGGGTTGGTCTCCCACACCTGCACCACCCGGTCCGGTTCCGGCAGCGGCAGCGGTCGCAGCACGACCGAGTTGAGCACGCTGAACAGCGCCGTGGTCGCGCCGATAGCCGCGGCGATGACCGCCACTCCGAGGAGCGAGAACCAGCGTTCCCGCCCAAGCAGGCGAACACCCAGTCGAAAATCCTGCCCGGCGTCCTCCATCCAGCGCCAGCCACGGACGTCCCGGGCGCGCTCCTGCACGCTCGCGAGGTTGCCGAACTCCCGCAACGCCGCGCACCGCGCCTCCTCCGCGCCGAGCCCGCGCGCACGGTGCCGCGCCGCCTGCATTTCCAAATGATGCTCCATCTCTGCCTTCATCTCCTCGTCCCGACGGCGGCGGCCCATCCATCCAAACAGACGGCGTAGCGGTTTCATGACGGTTAGGCGCTGCCGAGCACGAGATTGATCGCGGAGGAAAGCCGCTGCCAGTTTTCCGTTTCCGCGATGAGTTGCCGGCGGCCCGCGGCCGTCAGCGAATAAAACTTCGCCTTTCGGTTGTTTTCGGAGACGCCCCACTCGGACCTGATCCACTCCTGCTCCTCCAGGCGGTAAAGCGCCGGATAAAGCGAGCCCTGCTCGACGAGCAGCGCCTCGCGGGACAGCTGGGCGATGCGCACCGAAATGCCAAAGCCGTGCATCGGTTCGAGCTGCAGTGATTTTAGGATCAGCATGTCGAGCGTCCCCTGCAGCAATTCCTGTTTCTCTTCCTTGGCCATAATTGGTCTCTCCTAGATTATCTAGGAGAGAGGCGCCGCTCTCCTAGAATGTCAAGGGGAGACTCGGGAGACTCGGGTTTGCGCTGGCGTCGCCCGGAAGGGTCGCTTTTCTCGACGCATGGTTGCGTCCGAAGACTCCCCCCTGCTGACCCCGGCGCAAAAACGCCTCGTGGGCACCGCTCTCGGCTTCGCGGCGGTCGTCAGCATTTTCGCGCTCGGTTTCTACAGCCTGCGCATGGTCGGCGTCTTCGTCGCGGAGTTTTCCGGCGTCATCTGGCCGATCGCCACCGCGGGCATCCTCGCCCTCATTCTGCGTCCCGTGGTCGGTCTGTTTGAGCGCCACCTGCGGGGTCGCCGACTCGCGGCTGTGATTCTGCTCTACGGCGTCGTGTTGCTCGTGGCCGCCGGCATCATCCTCGCCGTCGCCCCGGCGGTCATTTCCCAAATCGTCGATTTCTTCGCCTACCTGCCCACCCTGTGGCAAAACACGCTTGCGTGGGGCGAAAAGCATTTTCCGGAATGGTTGGCGGTTGCGCGCCGCTACCTGGAAAACCCGAGTGTCAAGGCGGTGGCCGATTCGCTCACGGGCCAGTTTCAGGACGTGTTCAGCCACCTCGCACCGTCCCTGAAAAATGCCAGCGCGGGACTGTTCGGCTTTTTCGGACTCGTGGCGTCACTCGCGATCATCCCGGTTTACCTCTTCTTTTTTCTCCTTTCGGAGGAGTCCGACCCCACGGCCCGTCTCGAGTCCAACCTGCCGTTCCTGCGTCCGCATCATCGCGGCGACGTGCTGTTCCTGCTTCGCGAATTTTTGAGCATCCTCGTGGCGTTCTTCCGTGGACAGCTGTTGATCGGACTCATCATGGGCCTGCTGCTCGCGCTCGGATTCTCGATTGCGGGCCTGAAGTTCGGCTTGGCGCTCGGCATCATCATCGGATTCCTGAACATCATTCCCTACCTCGGCTCGATCATCGGCCTGTGCATCGCGCTGCCGCTCGCTCTCCTTCAACCCGAAGGCGGCCTCGGCCTGATGATTGCCGTGCTCGGCGTGTTTGTCGCCGTGCAGGCGATCGAAGGATGGATCCTGACTCCGCGCATCATGGGTTCCCAAACCGGGCTGCATCCGGTGGCGATCATCTTCGCGGTCTTTTTCTGGGGCCAGGCGCTCGGCGGCATTCTCGGCATGTTGCTCGCCGTGCCGCTGACGGCGTTTTTCGTCACGGCATGGCGCCTGATGCGCCGCAAATATCTGACGGAGCAAACGGGCACGCCGGGCGTTTGACCGGGGCGTCCGCCTGCCTACCGTCCGCGCATGGCTTGGGACGTGCGCATGGGAAACGGAGTTTGGCTGCCGCAACTCGGCTGGTCGCTTGATGCGCGTTATCCGGTCGCAAAGTCCTTCGTCTCGCACGCGCACTTCGATCACGTCGCAGCGCACCAGGTGATGCTGTTGTCCGAAGGCACCTCGCGCCTCACGCGCGCTCGGCTGCCCGGCGAACGACGGGAGATCGTGGTGCCGTTCGACTCGCCCCACCAGCTCACGCCCGAGTGCACCGTGCGCCTCTATCCGGCCGGCCACATCTACGGCTCTGCGCAATTGCACGCGACGCACGAGGAGCACGGCCGGCTGCTCTACACCGGTGATTTCAAGCTCCGCCAGGGACTCTCCGCGGAAACCTGTGCCACGCCGCTCGCCGACGTCGTCATTATGGAAACGACGTTCGGCCTCCCGCGCTACGTGTTTCCTCCCACGGAGCAGGTGGTCGGCGAGATCGTCGGTTTCTGCCAACAGGCGTTGCACGACCACGCCGTGCCCGTGCTTTTCGGCTACAGTCTCGGCAAGAGCCAGGAAATCCTCCAAGCCCTCGGCCGGGCCCAGTTGCCGGTGATGCTGCATCCCGAGGTGTTCCGGATGACGCAGGTTTACGAAACTCTCGGCATGACGTTTCCGCCTTACCGGCAATTCGACGCGTTCGAGTGCGGCGGCCACGTCGTGCTCTGTCCGCCGCAGGCGGCGAACTCGTCCTTCTTGCGCAAGATCGAGCACCGCCGCACGGCCATGATCACCGGCTGGGCGATGGATCCGGGCGCGCAATTTCGCTATCAATGCGACGCCGCATTCCCGCTCTCCGATCATGCCGACTTCGCCGACCTGCTCACCTTCGTCGAACGCGTGCAGCCGACGCGCGTGCTCACGCTGCACGGCTTCGCGCGCGAGTTCGCGCAGACACTGCGCGAACGCGGCATCGAGGCGTGGGCGCTCGGGATGGACAATCAACTCGAACTCGGCGTCGTGTCCGCGCCAGCCAACTTTCCTGCCGCGTCCGAGCGCGAAGCGCCGCCTTGCGCAAACGTCGAATCGCCGGCCGCGCCCGATTCGCTCGCGCAATTCGCCGCCGTCGCCGAGCAAGTGCGCGCCACCGCGAGCAAGCTCGAGAAAATCGCGGCGCTCAGCACCTACTTCGCTTCCCTCGACGACGACTCCGCCGCCCTCGCCGCGGTGTATTTCACCGGCCGCCCGTTTCCGCAGGCCGATCAGCGCACTCTGAATGTCGGCTGGTCGTTGCTGCAACGCGCGGTGCTCCACGTCGCCGGCGCGACGGAGGCAGATTTTCGCGCGGCCTACGGTCGTTTCCGCGACAGCGGCGAAACGACCGAAGCGCTTCTCGTCGCTCGTCCCGCACCCGTGGGATCGTTGCCGCTGCGCGACCTGCGAAACGCCGTTTCCGATCTCGCCGCCGCACGGTCTCCCGCGGCGAAACTCGAGCGGCTGCAAGCGCTCTTCGCCTGTCTCGCGGCGCGCGAGGGGAAATACGTCGTCAAAATCATCACCGGCGATCTGCGCATCGGCTTGAAGGAAGGCCTCGTCGAGGAAGCCATCGCGACGGCAACGAACCAAACCGTCGAGGACGTGCGCGAAGCCAACCTGCTTTGCGGCGATCTCGGCGCCGTGTTTCGCGCCGCTCGTGCTGGCCAGCTCGCGACCATCGACCTGCAGCCGTTTCGTCCCCTGCAATTCATGCTGGCGAGTCCTGAACCGACCGCGGGCGCGATTCTCGCGCGCCTCGCGCCGCCGGTCTGGCTCGAGGAAAAATACGACGGCATCCGCTGCCAGGTTCACAAGGTCGGCACCCGCGTCGAACTCTACTCACGCGACCTGCATCGCATCAGCGACCAGTTCCCCGATCTCGCGCGCGCCGCGGCGGACATCGGCTGCGACTTCATCGCTGACGGCGAACTGCTCGCGTGGCGCAAAGGCCGCGCGCTGCCGTTTGCTGAGCTGCAGAAACGGCTCGGTCGCAAGGGTGACGATTTTTTTCTCGGCGAGGAAATCCCCGTCGGCCTTTCGCTCTACGATCTGCTTTGGGTCGATGGTCACAGCCTGTTGAAACTGCCCTTGCGCGAACGTCGCCGGCACCTCGACGCGATCATTCCGGCGACTCACCCCGCCGTGCTGGTTGCGCCGATCACGCCGGCCGCGACTGAACTCGAAATTGAAGCCGCGTTTCTCCGCGCGCGGCAGCGGGGCAACGAGGGTTTGATGGCGAAGGACCCCGCCAGCCCCTACTCGCCCGGCCGGCGCGGACTCGCCTGGCTCAAGCTCAAGAAAGCCTACGCCACGCTCGACGTTGTCGTGGTCGGAGTTGAATACGGCCACGGCAAGCGACGCGACGTCCTTTCCGACTACACCTTTGCGATTCGCGACGGGCGCACCGACCAGCTGCTCACGGTTGGCAAGGCCTACTCGGGCCTGACCGACCTCGAAATCGAGCGGCTCACCGCACACTTCCTCGACCATACGCGCGAGATCCATGGCCGCTTTCGCACCGTCGAGCCGAACGTCGTGCTCGAAGTCGCATTCGACCGCATCCAACCCAGCACCCGCCATCAGAGTGGCTACGCCCTGCGCTTTCCTCGAATCGCCCGTATCCGCACCGACAAGACGCCGGCGCAAATCGACACGCTGGAAACCTGCCGCAAGCTCGCGGGAGCGGACCCGGCGCTAGTCTGACATGGACGCGGCTGCACATTTGCCCACCGTTGCTGTCGCACCGACCGTGATCCGTCGCCTCCTCCCCCTCTGGTTCGTCTTGCTCCTTGCCCTGCACGCGACGGCGCGCGCCGAGGCGTTCACCGGCATGCGCCCGGGCGAGCAATTCACCTACAAAGTCGGCTTCGCCGTGTTCCCGCGAGCGGGCGAGCTGACGATCACCGCCGCAGCGGCGAAGGATGCGCAGGGCCGCGAAGTCGTGCAGATCTCGACCGACATCGCCTCGCGCGGGATTGTCCGCGGATTCTACGCGTTCGAAAACAAGGCCTCTGCCACAATCGATCCCGCGTCCGGGCGCTTATTGCACGTCAAGGAGTCCGGCGAGGACCCGAAGCGCGCCACCGACTCTGAAACCATTTTCGATTATACGGCGCGAGTCGCCCGCCATATCGATCGTTCGCGTCCCGAGCGCAGCACGGAGATCCCGATCCCCGAAGGCGACCCGATCGACCTCATCAGTGCGCTCGTCCAAACCCGCGATTGGGACATCAAGCCCGGTGAGAAACGCGACGTGCTCGTGCATTTCGGCCGCGATCTCTATCCCCTGTCGATTCACGCCGAAGGCTATGAGGAGGTGCGCACGCCGATCGGGAAATTCCGCACCCTCGTCCTAGTGCCGCGCATGACCTCGAATCCGAAAGGCCTCTTCAAGCGCGGTGGCGAAATCAAGGTCTGGATCGCGCAGGACGGTTCGCGTCTGCCGGTGAAAATGCAGCTCGTGCTCCGCTACGGCACCGCGTCGCTGCTCATGACGAATTACACGGCCGCGGCGAAGTAACGCGCGTGGTTTGAGGTGACGCGTGCGTGGCTCGAGGTGGGCGTCGTCGTCCCTGACGACGCCAAGGACATGCGTCGTAGGCGAGGCGTTCGTGTCGTCGCTGGGACAGCGACGACCACCCTCAAGCCGTCGCTGCGGAAAGTCGCGACGCCCTCACGCTTTCTCGCGCGGCCGGCGCAAATCCTCGGGCGCGATGCGAAAGCGCCAGAGTTTCGCTGCCCAGATCGGCCCCGCGTAATCCACGCCCACGCGCGGACCGACGACAATTTTCCCGCGCGGCGCGACGATGCCGTGATCCTCGAGATGCAGCCCGCTCGCGGGCGCGGCGAGTTTGCCGTTCAGCGCGCGATCGATGTTGAGTTGTTTCGTCAACCGCCCGGGCCCCACGGCGCGTTCAACTCCCCGAATCAAAATCGCCGCCGGATGCCCCGCCGGACCGACCACGAGATTCAACATCTCGTGGATGCCGTAACAGAGAAAGACATACCACACGCCTCCCGCGCCAAACATCACTTGCGTGCGCGGCGTGCAGCCCTTGCTCGCGTGGCACGCGAGATCGTGCGCGCCTACGTAGGCTTCCGTTTCGAGGATGGCCCGCGCCTCGCGCCCGCGCGGCGTCGTCCGCACCAACACTTTGCCCAGCAGCCACCTCGCCAGGGCAACGGTCGTCGTTTTTTGCCAGGTCTGGGGCGGAATTACGCCGGACATGAGACGTGAATTGACGGCCCGGCCGCCTCGTCGCAAGCTACGGTTGGCCAGCGGTAAGGGATTTTTCACTCGGGAAATCGCGACCTGAAAATAAATCCTTGCTTACCCTCCGGGCGCTCCCCTTATTTCGGCCCTTTGAATTTATGAAAGCCACTATCAAGACACAGGGCAAACAGTTCTCCGTGAGCGAGGGCGACATCCTCATCGTGAACCGTTACCCCAAGACCGAGGCCGGCAACACGGTCGAAATCAAGGAAGTCCTCGCCGCCGGCGAAGGCGACAATTTCAAGGTCGGCACGCCGTTCCTTTCGGGTGCATCCGTCAAGGCGACCATCCTCGAGAACAAGCGGGGCAAGAAGGTCATCGTGTTTAAGAAGAAGAAGCGCAAGGGCATGGAACGCAAACGCGGCCATCGCCAGGAGCTTTCCGTCATCAAAATCGAATCCATTTCCGCTTAAGGAACCACTGCCATGGCACACAAGAAAGGTCAGGGAACATCCAGCAACGGCCGCGACAGCCACTCCAAGCGTCTTGGCGTGAAAATGTTTGGCGGCGAGAAGATCATCGCCGGCAACATCATCATCCGCCAGCGCGGTTCGAAGTATCACCCCGGCAAGGGCGTGGGCGTCGGCCGCGATTGGACGCTGTTCGCGCTGCGCGACGGCACCGTCTCGTTCGACAAGGAGCACCGCAAGGTCTCCGTCGTCTGAGCAACTCGCTCTCGAATCCATCTCCAAGGCGTCCTGCGGGACGCCTTCTTTTTTGGGCAGGTGGCGACCGGCCGCGCCCGAGGGGACGCCGCCGGCCCGACGCACAGTGGCCCACCAGAATCCGCCGTAGGGCTGCCGCTCGCTGGCGGGCCGCCTTCATCATCCCAAGCCTGTCACAGCCTGGTGAAGCCGCGCCACGCGCCCTGCCCGCGCTTGCTCCGCACCGAACGATTTCCCACTCTCGTTCGCGTGACCGATCGGCTCCACGAACTCCGCCGCCAACGCGAGCTGCTCCAGCAGCACCTCGACTGGCTCGACGCCGAAATCGCGGCGGAGGCCCTCACCGATCCTACGAAAGTGGCCCTCGTGGACCGGCCGCGATTCACGCCTTCCGCGTCGGTCGCGCATCCGGCACCACCCAGCACAGCGCCCGACCCAGACACCATTCTCCAAAAATTCGGGAGCGACCTTCAGCAAGCGCCCGCCCGTGCCAAGCTGGGTTGCTGGGTCGTCTTCTTCAGTGCCTTCGCGCTGCTCGGACTGACGGTCGCTACGTGGTTCGTGCTCCGCGGCCGCTAACGCGCCCGAGCACATTCTGGCTGTTCTTGTAGCCGGGGTCGCTGACCCCGGAAAACCAGTGCCCGTGAAACGCGCCATCCGGGCTCAGCGAGCCCGGCTACAAAAATCCGGCAGCCGCTCAGCGCGGCAACGCCACGCGCACGCCGCCACGCGACCACGACTCCCACACCGCTTCCGTGAACGCCATGTAGCGCACGCCCGTGGCAAAATCGGTCAGGCGCACCGGCTTTTTTTCGCGAATGCTCGCGATGAAATCCGCCTCCACGTTCCACTCGCCGCGTTTTGCCGGGTCGATCGTCACCCGCTGCTCGGGCTGGCCGCGCGGCGCGAACCACAATTCTCCTGTCGCAAAGTCCGCGCGCACGCCGCCCTCGCTGCCGTTAACGCGTAGTTCGTTGCGCGGCGCGGTCGTATCGACCCCGCTCACGTGCAAGACCAGCCGCGCGCCGTCGGCGTAACGCCCGAGCACCGTGATGCTCTCGGGAATTTTCACCTCGTGCACGGCACCCGTTGCATCGCGGCGCTCGCGCGTGAACACCGCCGCGTCCGCCACGACCGACTCCACGTCGCGCTGTATCCAGCGCAGCACCATTTCATAGAAAATCCCCAGATACATTGTGTTCTTCCCGCTCAGGTCGAAATCCTGACGCCAGCTGAACGGTGTCGCCGCACTCGCCAATCCGGCACTCGTGAATGTCGCATGCACCTCGCGCACCGCGCCGAGTTTTCCCGTCTCGAGCCAGTCCAGCACCGTCGCGTCGAACGGCAGCGAAAACGGGGCCGGCACGATCTGCGCGACCAGTTCGGGATGCCTTTCCGCCTCGGCCAACATCGCCCGCGCTTCGGCGAAATCCCGTGCCATCCGCGCTTCCGTCAGAACGTGCTTCCCCGCACGCAGGGCCGCGATGCTGATCTCCGCGTGCAAATAGGGCCACGTGCCGATCACCACCGCGTCGAGGTCGGGCATCGCCACAATCTCGCGCCAATCGGCCGCGATTCCCGGGATGCCAAATTCAGCCGCCACCCGCTCGCTCGATTCGCGCGAACGATTCGCGACCGTGACGATCTCCACGCCGGAAATATTCTGCAGTAACGGAATGTGCTTGGCGCGGGTATTGCCGCCGGCACCGACGACTCCGATGCGGATCCGGGGGCTCATCTCAAACTTTCCGCCGCGTCTGCGCGTCCTGCAACTCGACCGACGCCGCGATCACGCTGCGGTAAATCCGCTCGAGCTGCGCCTTCGTGTGCGGTCCGCGGTTCGCCGCGGCGAGGTTACGCAGGATTTCCGCCGTGCGGCTCTTCGAGTATGATTTGAGGCCGCGCTCGGTTTTCAGCCTCCCGATCTTCGCCACCGTCCCGAGCCGCTGGTTCAGCAAGCCGACGATCCGCCGGTCCAACGCATCGATCTTGGCGCGGAGACTGGCGAGGTCGTCGCTCATTCAGCAGTCTTCTCAGGTGACTCGGCGGGCGCGTCGCCTGCCGGAGCCGCGGCCGCCGCTTGGTCGAGCGTGAGTTGGTCGGGCTCGGTTTCGTCGAGGCCCATGTCCGAATCGCTCGCGGCGCGCGGTTGATTCGCGCTTTGGAGCCACGCGTCGAGTTGGCGCGGCGAGAGCACATCGGACGAAGGCAGCTCGTCGAGCGACTTGATGCCGACGAATTCGAGGAAAGCGTCCGTCGTGCCGTATTGAATCGGCCGACCGGGCAAATCCGCGCGCCCGACGACATAGACCAAGTCGCGTTCGAGCAGCTTTTGCAGACCGGCCTCGGCGGAAACGCCACGAATCTGTTCGATCTCCGCCCGCGTCGCAGGCTGGCGATAGGCGATAACCGCGAGCGTCTCGATCGCCGACGCAGTCAAGCGCACCGGCGGTGGCTCGTTGCGCAGCAAACGCACCCAGCGCGCGTAACGCGGGTGCGTCACGAGACGCCAGCCACTGTGGCCTTCGACGAGCAGCACCTCGCTGTCCGCGGCCTGCAATTCAAGCGAGATGGCGTCCATTGCCTCGCGAATCTGCGCGGTCGTCACGAGCGAGGGCACGTCCCGGTAAATCTCATCCTCTTCCGCCGGCGGCACGACCACCTCGGCCGCATCCCCCGCCGCCGGTGCATCGACCCCGCCGGCGGCTTCCGGCGCGATCACCGCTTCGTCCACGGCAGGCTCCGCGCCCTGCTCGGCTTCGCCGGTCAGCGGGAGGCTCGTCGCCTGTTCGTGGAACCGCGTGAAGGCGGTCTGGATGTCTTTCACGCCGAGCGAGCCGTTCGAGGCGAACAGCATCACTTTCAGCACGCGTTTCAGGTCAAAGGCCATTGCTGGCTCCAGTGAGGGTTTCGCCGCGCACGCTGACAATCCCGAAGTAAGGCCGGTTTCAACCGGCCCAAAAAAGCTTCCGCCCCGCCGCACCACCCAAGCTCGCCAGTCGGAGACTGGCGCTACTTCGCCGCCGCCATCAAGGGGGGAAGGGCTTTACGCCCCGACATTCCAGCGCACCTCCAACGTCAGGGCATAAAGCCCTTCCCACCCACGAACCGCATGCCGCTTTTCCGGCTAGCCGCGCCCGGTCGGGTGGATAGCCTGTTGGTCTCATGACCTGGGACCGCTTCAAGTCACTTTACTTCTCCGCCCCGAAGCTCGGCTTCGGACTCGACGTCAGCCGGATGCCGTTCCCGGACGGCTACCTCGAATCGATGGCTCCGCGCCTCGAAAAGGCGTTCGCCGAGATGGCTGCCCTCGAAAAAGGCGCCATCGCGAACCCCGATGAAAACCGGATGGTCGGCCATTATTGGCTGCGCAACCCGGACCTGGCGCCGACCGCCGAATTGCGCGAGGCCATCACGCGCGCGCTCGATTCGATCAAGGAATTCGTCGGCGCCGTCCACGCCGGCGACATTGCCCCGCCCACCGGAGGCAAGTTCAAGGACCTCCTCGTCGTCGGCATCGGCGGCTCCGCCCTCGGCCCGCAACTCGTCAGCCACGCCCTCGGTCGCCCGAACGGCCGGCGCGACAAGATGCGCGTCACGTTTTTCGACAACACGGATCCCGACGGCATGGACTACGTGCTCTCCGAACTCTCTTCGCGCCTGAAGCAGACGCTCGTCGTGGTCATTTCGAAATCCGGCGGCACCGTCGAAACGCGCAATGGCATGCTCGAAGCCGCCGCCGCGTTCAAGGCCGCCGGCCTGGATTATCCGAAACACTTCGTCGCCGTCACGGGCGACGGCTCGAAGCTCGACCAAATCGCGCAACGCGAAGGCTGGCTCGCGCGCTTCCCGATGTGGGATTGGGTCGGCGGCCGCACGTCCGAACTCAGCGCCGTCGGCCTGCTCCCCGCCGCGCTGCAAGGCATCAAGATCGACCAAATGCTCGCCGGCGCCGCCGCCATGGACGAGCTCACGCGCAAACCGAAGTTGAAGGACAACCCCGCCGCGCTCCTCGCGCTGATGTGGTATTGGGCGACCGACGGCCGTGGCGCGAAA
>PNJQ01000024.1 GCA_013821985.1 Opitutus sp. | reverse complement strand
CGCGGGCGCAGTCGGGCAGATGCGGCGTTTTTCAGAGGGAAAAAGCGGCCGTGGCGAGGGGGCGGGGAGAATGGGGAAGCTACTGGCTCGTCAACGACGATTGAGTTTCCCCACTGGCGCCCGAAAGGGACCACGCCCGTTTCCCTCGGGTTACATCAATTCTGATTCGTCCCGCAGCATCGACTTCTGCGGCAACGCTGCGGGGAGGCGTAATCGTCGTTTCATATGAGGGGAGTGCAGTCGTGCGCCGCTGGCGCTGGAATGCGACCCTTGGGCCTTAACGCCGCCGGTCCGACTACCGCCAACGTCCGTTGCAAACTCATCCGCGGCTAACGGTTGCTGGCGGCGGCGCCGTCGGCCCGCGGAGCGAAACGAACTTCCGGATCGAACTTCAAAGGCCACCCGCCGAACGCGGCGCTATTCGCTCCGCCGGGTCCGCCAATCCTGCAGTGCCAAACCTTCCACGCGCGCAAACTCCCGGGTCTTGTTGGTCACCAACGTGGCCCTCTCGGCCAAAGCCTGTCCGGCAATCAGCAGATCGCAGGGCCCGATTTTCTGTCCGGTTCGTTCCAACTGAAATCGCACCTGCGCGGCCTGGAGAGCCGCCGCCCGATCCCACGGCAGCACGGCCACGACCGACAGGAATTTATCGACCTTTTTGCCTTCGCGTTCGGGCTGGGCGCTCCTCGCCACGCCGTTGAGCAGCTCAAAAGCAGTCACCGCCGACATGGCGCAATCGGCCGGGCTTACGGCCGCCATCTGCGCAATGACCAAGGGGTGCCCCTTCAGCGCATCCACGCAGGTGTTAATATCGAGGAGCAGGCGCATTCAGGAAAGGTCCACCGCGGGCGGCAATTCGCCCTGCGGGGGGCGCCCGAATTTCGCGTCACCGATCCGGATTTTCCGAAAAAAATCCGCCGGCCATTTGGTGCGCACGAGAGGTTCGAGGATAATGCGGTCGCCCTCCCGCCAAATCATCGCCTCCTTGCCCGGCAACCGGAAGGCTCGGGGCAGTCGCACGGCCTGAGAGCTCCCGTTTTGGAAGAGTTTCGCGGTGGAGGGCATGGTGTCTAGACTGTATAGACGCAAGGGTCTTCGTCAACTTGCATCGGCCGACGCCACGGTTTTCGTTTGCGTCCTTCCATGGTGATGCCTCCGGCGAAAACTCCAGCAAAAGGGACCTCCGGCGCGACGGACGGACGATCGAGGCGGTCGTTTTCGAAGCTCGCCAACTCGACCCCGACGTCTCCAAGGCTGAGTTCATCCAACGACTCGAATCCTGACGGGGAGTGGGTCTCTCCCCCTCGCTGCTCACGCCGAGCCGATTTTGCCGAACTTGACGGACACAGCTACTCAATCCCCCGGCGCTTAGCGCCAGCGCGCCAGCTCTCCTTGGCATCGCCGGGCGAGAGCACGGAACGAGTCGGAGAGCCGCGCGTCTTCCTGCACCCGCTGCCAAAACCGGTCCGCGGCCGCGGCTGCCGAGGGCCAGACGTCTGCCACGGTCGGCAACGGAGGGCGCGGACGAAATTCCCGTTCTGTGATTTCGCCTTGGGATCCCGGAGCGAACAGCATTGGCAGCATGTCGTAAGCGGGCGTGAGACGAAACGGCGGATCGTCCAACCAGAAGCTCGCATTGCTCCGGTGCATGTCGTTGTTCGCAATGAGATCGCCGAAGCACCCCAGCCAGCGCAATTCACGCGCGGTCCCTCTCTCGATCCACTCTGCTCGTTCCAGCAATTGCGCCGCTTCCGTCCAGTGGGCGGACATCGCATCGACCAAGGCGTCCTCGAGCGCGCCCAGAGTGACGATTCCCCGGCGGCCCCGGAGAGCAACGCGGTCGAATCTTTCGATCTCCAGAAATCGGCGCCCGCCGGCGTCGAGCACGGCCGTGCGCACGGCCGTGAAACCCGCTTCGGCGATCGTCTCGGCGGCGAGGTGTTCGCACAGCAGCAAGTCCATCCACCGCTGTTGCACGGGCGAGACGTCGGCGACCGAGAACTTCACCATCACCGGAGCGATGGTTCCATTCCTGCGCCGCACTTGGGAAACAAACTTGGGTTGCTCGCCGCCGGCGGAGGATCCGACTTGCTCGCCGCGCTGGGCCGCGCTCGCTGCGGCAGGGTAGTGGGCCTCGCGCTCACTCTCCTTGTAGACCCGGGCATCCGCCGCTCCGCGCAGCGCTTGTTCCAGCATGCGCTCTCCGACCACGAGGTCACCGGCCAGGTCCTTGCCCTGGAGCAGCAGATAGCTGAGCACATCATCGTCGTTCCAATTCCGCACGTCGGGTGGCACGTTGAGCACTGCCGCCGCTTCGCGCGCGATCGCGCGTCCCAAATATCCTTGCGGGCCCACGTCCTGCAGGAAGAACGGAAGTCCCGGATAAAGCCGGTCGGGATATTCGCGTTCGAGC
Source organism: Opitutus sp. (assembly GCA_013821985.1). Classification (GTDB taxonomy): domain Bacteria; phylum Verrucomicrobiota; class Verrucomicrobiia; order Opitutales; family Opitutaceae; genus Didemnitutus. Next base: position 42,952 of record PNJQ01000024.1, on the reverse strand, counting down.
CAGTCCGCCCGCTCTGAGACGAACCTGAACCCGCCATGCAAGGCGGTTAGCCGGCCCCAGTTTTCGACGCTGCCGTCCGGCTGGATCCGATGGATGGGCCAGGAGTGTCCCTGCTGCCGCACGTTACGCCGGAGTGCGTAGCGTCGGCTTCGGGCGTTCCCGATCGTTTCGACCGACTCTCCCAGTGCGGCAATCCGCCGCGATAAAGTCGGCTGGCTGATGTCGAGCGCGCGCAGCAATGCTCGCGCCCCCAGCGGCCCCGACGCTTGGAGCTGCAGAGTGAGCAATTCGTTTTCGATCCTAGCGCGCAATTAAGAATGAATAGAGAATGGATTCGTAAATGGCAACATCAAGATGGAAAATGGGAAAAGAATTTGTTGGTCTATTAGGTGAATTGGAATCCAACCGCGGTCGTGTGGGGAGCCAGCCAGTCGCTGCTGACCCCAAAGTGAGGGCGGGTGGCGTCACACCCAAAGCGTCCGCTGGCAACCGCATCGCCCCCTACGCTCCGGCTCGGTAACCAAGGTGCCCGCCAAGCCTCTGCGAACCATTAATTTCTTCGGATCGACGAATACAGTAATGGCGTGAAACCGCGGGTTGCGCCGGCCGCCGCGGAATGGCCCTCAGGCGGGGCTGAAATCCTGGCGGTGCAGGCGGCGGGTTTGCTCCAGTTCCTCTTTCGTGAAGGGGGGGCAATCCGAGGCGCGGGCGCTGTCGAGGAATTCATCCAGCTTTTTCGAGCCGGAGAGGACCAGCGAGACGGCGGGGTTTTCGAGCACCCAACGCGTCGCGGCGGTGGCGAGATTCGGGATCTCGCGACGGACGAGAAGCGTGCGGTAGCGCTCGGCTGTCTCCACACGCTCGATGATCTCCTCGCGGGAGTAGCGCGAATTGAGCGATCCCGCTGGGAAAACCGTGTCGCGATTGAAAACGCCGGCCAGAAAGCCGTTGGCCATCGATTCGCGCGCGACGATGCCGACGCCGTCGCGGCCCAGCTGGGCGATGATCGGCTCCCATTGCCGGTAGAAGAGGCTGTAGGCGATCTGCGCCACGTCGATCCGGCCCGCGGCTGACCAATGCTTCGTCATCTCCGCGGTGTCTTGGATGAATCCGCACGACAATCCCACGAAGCGCACTTTGCCGGACTGCTTCAAGAGCGCGAACTCGGCCCAGATATCGTCGTTGATCCGATCCGGGTGCGTGGGCGAATGGAAGAAGAGCACGTCGATCCGATCAGTTCCGAGGCGACTGAGGCTTTGCTCCACGGACCAGCGCAGGTTTTCGGCGTCGAAGAATTCGTTCGTATGCACGCGGGAGTGATAGCGCCCGAATTTCGTGGCGATCAGCACCTGGTCGCGGAGGGCACCGAGGGCGCGGCCCAACACTTTCTCCGCGATGCCGTCCTCCTCCTTGGTCCCGTAGAGTGGGGCGGTGTCGAAAAAATTCACGCCCGCTTCCAGCGCGCCCTGGATGGTGCGCTCGGCGGCGTCCGTATCGACCGAGCCATAGATGGAAGGCGAGCCGAAGGCCCAGGTGCCAAGACCAATTTCGCTCACCTGAAGTCCGGTTCTGCCGAGGGAACGATATTTCATGATATGGGCGGGGTGCTGAGCGAGGTTTGGATCAGTTGTTTCGCCGCCGCGACGAAAGCCGCGGTGTAGGTGCGACCTTTTTCCGTGGTGGCCTCCCGAGGATCCGGTCCCCACACGGCGTCCTGCTCCAGCGTCGGAATGCGATCGGCAGGCAAACGCGAAAGATCGACGCATTCCGGATGGGTGTGCAGGAGAAAGGACACTTCCCCCAGCGCCGCGTGATTCACGATCACCAGTTCGGGCGGCAGCAGATCGGTTTCGGAAGTCGCGATCACGCGGACGCCGGTTTGGGAGGCGTTGAATGCGGCCGCCTCCTCCTTCAAGGTATCGTAGTGCGGCTGGCCGACGTGTCCGCAGAGAACGAAAATGATTTTGAAGCCTTCGCTCGCGAGTTGCTCCAGGTGGACCCGGGCGAGGCTGCGGACCAGTTCGAGTGGGAAGTTCAGCGAGTGACGCTGGAACGGGAGATGGCTCAGCTCCTTCATCGTGTTAGCCGCGACGTAGACGGGCGGCAGCACCAAACCTCCGGCGACGCGGGCGAGTTCGGAGCAAAGCCCGTGCGCCTTGAGCCCGTCGAGGCCGACGGCGGCGTGGACGCCGTGATACTCCAGGGCGCCCCATGGAAGGTAGGCGATGGGATGCACGGCCTGAATCGCTCCGATCTCGGCGGGAAGCGATTTTTCGTAGCAGGCCCAGCGAGGGCCGGATGCGGGGGGAATCATAGGCGAGAGGTGTTCACGGCGAGGAAGGACGGGGGGGGCGAGGTGGTGGCAACGGGTTTCTCGCCACGCGCTCCGACCCGAGGCGGAGCGCGTTTGCCCACGCGGCGAGAGAAGACTGCTGCGGCGGAATCGCGCAGCAGACGAATCGTCGTTTACTCCGGAGGATAGCCGGAAAAGTGCTTGGGTTCGGTCGGGTCTTGATAGCGAGTGGTGTAGGTCTGGTTGCTAGCGGCGAGTTTCAGGAAGACGTCCAGCGGCACGATTTCGACGGGTCCTTCCAACTGGCGAGTGACCTCGACCAGGCTGTTTACGTCGTTGGATTCGCGGACATGGATGAGCAGGAAGTAGGGACGCTTGGCATTGAGGGCGATCAACTCGTTCAAGTCAGCCGCCACTTCGGCGCGGGGACGGCGCGGATCGATGTAGTAGTCGTAGGAAATCATCGGGCGCGTGTCGCGGAGATCGCGGGTCCGCGCCGGACCGTAACCGTTGATGAAGCCGATGACGTTGGGGAACGCCGCGTAATAGCGGTCCACCGTCTCCTTCGTGAGATCGGCATTGCCGACGTTTCCGTCGGCCGCGGAATTATCCATGATCTCCATGACTCGCTCGTCCAGAACTTCCATCATCTCGTTCGCCTCCTTCATCAACGCGGTGAAGCGCTCCGCGGGGATGGCGTTCGGATACATGTAGCCCGGACCGGAGAGTCCGCCGATGAAGTAGTCGTTGGGCGTCGCGCTCTCGTGAAAATATTCCAGCGCGGCCGGGGAGAATTTCGTCCAGTTCATCGTGACCTGCCAGCCGAACGGAAGTTTGCCGCGACCGGGCTTCGTCCACACGCCGATGCCGATGGAGTCGGACTGCACAAAAGCGAGGTAGACCTTCTGTTCGGCGACCAGCTTGGCGTCGCGTGGCACCCGGTGGTTGTTGGTGAACCTGAAGCCCGGCGTGAACCCGAATTGGCAATTGAACGACAGGTTCGGGAGATTGTGCAGCCCCTCCATTTTGAGGCCATACATCGAGAGCAGTGTGGTGTATTGCTCCTCGGTGTCCTTCGCGTAGGAGTGCCAGCCGAAGACGAAACCGCCGGGATTCAACTCGCGCAGGAGCCGCCGGTTCAGGGCGAGTTCGGCGGGGTGAGCTGGATTGGCCGAGAGGTCGTGGAAAAACATCCGCTCGCGCACGCCCCAATCCGCCATGGCGGGCATGCGCACGGCCCCGGCGTGCCCACCCATGAGCATGATCTTGTCCTTGTTGCAGCGCGCCCAGTAACGCGAGTAGGCGTCGCCGTAGATCTGGTCGTCCTTCTGCCCCTCGTAGCGTCCACGCAGGTCATCGATTTTTCTCAGCCCGTGACGCTCGACGAGCGGGATAAGCGCTTCCGTGACCACCACCGCGTCCTCGAGTCCGGCAACGGTGAACGCCACGTTCATCGTCGCACCAATCTTCGGGTCCCAGACGACGTAACCCTTCGCGTGTTGTTTGAAGAGGCCGAGCGCCTCGTCCGCGGTCTTGATTTCCGCGAAGTTCACGTGGTGCTTGCGCTGATAGAATTCGAACAGCGGTCCGGTGATCTCCCATTGGAACTCCGGCGGGTGCACGACGTACAGTCGCGGCGAGGTGCGGTTGGCGAGGCCTTGGAGGCTCACGATCAGCGCTTTTTCGGGCAGCCCGCCGGCGACGTTCCAATCGAGATTGAAGCGCATGACCCCCGCATCGCGTGGAGCTGACAAGGGGTCGGCCGCGGTCAGGCCAGCCAACGGGGTGATCGCGAGCAGGAGGAGAAGAGTGAAGCGTTTCATGCGGCGGTGACCTTCTTGAAGACGTAAACGAGCGGACGATTGCGGGAGGAATGGAGTTCGATCAACGTGAGCGTGTCGCCCAGTTCGCTGAGCCGATACTCGCTCGTGATGCGCATCATCACGTCGCCTTGGGAGACTTCGACGGGCGTGAAGACCTCCGTGCGGAGCGTGCGGTTTTCGTCGATCCATGCCGCCGTGGCGCGGGTGATCCCGTGCTTGGCGGGGTAGACGGCCATGTGGCGCTGTTCGATGCGGAAGAAATTTTTCAGCTCGGACGGAGCCTTCGTGTCGAAGGTATTGGTCGCCGAAAGGCGCGTGGAGCGCCACGTCATGTCGTGGAGGATGGCGACGCTCGGACCGTCCACCGTGATCACGAGGTCCGCTTTGGTCCAGCCGTCGAGGGCGGAGCTCGCAGCGGTATCCAGGCGCCAGCGGCCATTGAATCCGGGGTTGGCATGCGCTGTCGCCAAGGTGGCAATCAGCAACAGGAAGGTGAGGAGACGTTTCATGAGAAGGAGGTTATCCGAGGAGCACCGCGCCGGTTTCGGCATCGAGCAGGGTCGTGCTGCGCGGCGGCAAAGTGAGCGAGACGACCGGTCCGCTTGGCAGGCGGATTTCGCGCGGTCCACCGGTGAGTGTGTGGATCATCACCAGTCCGTCGCCCAGAGTTGTCGCGTCGTTGTGGTCATTCACGATGTGGCAGCCGGCGCGCCGGCCCAGCGTGCGGATGATGTCCGGCGAAACGGGAGGCACGGCGAAAGTCCACCACGTCGCGTCGCGATCGTGACGGAAGCCCGCGCTGATCGAGCCATCGCTCCAACGACCGACCACCTGCTCCGGCGGCAAGTCGTAGGCCGGCGCCTGCTTCGGCGGTTCGAGGCGTTGATCTTCGGTCGCCGCATCGAGGCAAAGTTGAGAGCGCGGATCAGCGAGGTCCTGCAAGCGGGTCGGAATTCCCGTCACTTCGCACGCGAGATCCGGATTCACGCGCTGGGTGTCGCCCCAGCCGCTGAAACCGAGCATGACAAGATGGCGGCCGGCGCTGGCAGCCTCGCTGGCGATCAGCCGGCGCGCTTCTTCGCCGAGCACGGGCGTGGAGCCGAAAAAGATCAGTTTGAACGAGGATAGATCGATCGTCGCGAGTTCCCCGATGAGCGCCTCATCGAACGTCAGCCCGGAGCGGAACAGCCCTTCGAGGAGCCCATCCATGCCGCGACCCGAAAAAGGATTGGGTCCGACGGGCGGCTGATCACCGAACTTGAATCCGGCGAGCGACCAGCGCTTCGCCACCGTGTGGCAAAAAGACCACGGATCATGGATGACGAGCACATCGGCGGGGCGCACAAAGGGGCGCCCGTGCCGGCTCTGCGCGAGTTCGAGACAGCGGCGGATTTCGGTCGCGAGGCGCGGGTCGTCCCACCAACCGACATTGCCGTGCGAAGCGAAGCTCGGCGTGCCGGCGATCATCCCAAAATCAAACCACCATTGGCCGCCTCCACGCAGGACGGGCTGAAGGGTGTTGCGCCGGATGTAGGCGATATCGTCCTCGAGGCTGGTCTCGAAGTGACGATCCCACGGACAACCCACGAGGAACGTGCCGTGATCATTTTCGTCGAGCCAGAGTTTCCCGGCGCGGCGCACCGCGCCCATGATGCCGCGGCCGTGGCCGGAACCACCCATGGCGCGAGCCCCGTCGGTGTAGGATGCTGGTGAGCACAGGCAATCGAGGGCGGGTGAGGCGAGCACCTGGTCCATCGCAAGATGGCTGCCCGCGGCATTGCGCGCAAACTGACCGTAGAAGTAGCCTTGAAAGGCCGCCGTGACGATCGGGCGCGGCCAGTGCGTCTTCACGGTGGAGGCGAGCGTCAACAGCGCGTCCGCCATCGTTTCGTGCAGCCAGCGGAAGTAGTCGATGACGTGCTGTTGCGTCTGCGGGTCGCGCAAAATTCCTTCGCGCACGGTCTCACGATCGGCCGAAGAAGGAGCCACAACCTGCGCGATCGAGACATCCGGACGATGCCAAGCAAGGGCGAGACCGGCGTCATCGCCGTAACGCTCCGTCAACCAGCGGCGAAACGAATGCACGGCGGCCACGCCCGTATCGGGATCGTGGTGCAGAAAGCCGAATTGGTGCCACTCCCCGTAGAGACCGTTCGCGATCTGGATCGCGAAGACATGATCGCCTTCGGGCGTGGCGGTCAGCGCTCGACAGAATTCGCCCAGGTGCTGGTTAGCCCAGCTCGACCACGCCCGCGAGGCGAAGCTCGCGCGGACCGGATTGCCACCGTCTCCGGCGATCGGGCGACGCAGGCCCCACGCGGGCTCGTCGCGCGCTTCGATGTCGGCATAGCCCACGCACTCGTCGGGATTTTCGCAGCACCACTCCAGCGGCGGATTCACGTGCAGGCGGAACATCACCCGTGCCGCGGGACATTGCTCGCGCACGGCGCGGACGATCCGTTGCGCGAAGCTCGGGTCGATGCGTCCGCTGGGGCGCAGCATCTGTTCGAGCCAAAGATCGACTTGGAAAAGGCGAACACCTTGCTCACCGAAGAGCTTGATGTTGCGCGCAGGCACTTCCTCCCACGGCAAGCGGGCTCCCGGGCAATCCGTCAGCGCGTAAATCAGGGGCGCGTGAGGTTCGCCATTGATCACGAGGGTCGGGCGGCCGGCCCGCATTTCGACGCTGGAGTGAAGAGGGATGGTCATTGCTCCTTGAACGGGCGCGACGGCGGCGGCGGTGGCGCGAAGAATGTTTCCCAAAGGCCAAAGATATAGTCGGCGCCCATCGGCACGAAATCGCGCTCCCACCAGTATTCGCGCGGTTTGCCCAGCGACCAGCTGCGGTAGCCTTCACGGGCTTTGAAGCGCAGGTCGGCCATGCCGACGCCCATGCGGCGCTCGATCACGTCGCCACCGCGGCGAGCGTCCCATTCACCGACGAGCTTCAAGGTCACGGCGGTGGGAATATTGATCATCGCGCCTTCGAAGGCGTAGGCCGCACTTGTGCGGAAACCGTCCCAGTCGGTGCTCTCGAATTCGTGCAGCATGCCCATCTGACCTTCCCACGGTGATTCCACGGCCGGCGATTCGCGGTTCATGAGGGAGGAGGTGAACTCGCGGTTCGCGACCACGCGGGTGCGAGCAGCTTTGGAAAAAAGGCGGGTGGCCTGGGCGCGGTGCAGCTCCCAGGGCTCATGGAGTGAGACTCCGTCCTTGGTGAAATCGTTGCGCACGCCTGCGCCGCTCGTCACCACTCCCTGCGCCAAAACCTGCTTGGTGGGGACGGTGATCGTGCCGCCCTTCATCATCAGGTCACGGATGGCGGGGTTCCACGTCCAGCAGCGCTGGATATTCCGGAAGTTGGCCGCCTTCAGTCGCGCCGCGAAGGCATCGAAGTCGAAACTGCGGAAGAAGGCATTCAGCTCATCCGGGCCGAAGTAGAGCGAAGCCGAGATGATGATCCCGACGTAGCCTTCGACGTGATTGGGGTTCCAGCTCTTGTGAAACAGCGAATAGCCGTCGAGGAGAACGTAGTAGTCGTTGTCATCGTCGAGGCAGAAGTGGGCCGCAAGGGCGAGTGCCTGCATCAGCAAATCGGCGCGACTGCGCTCGTCGTCGGACAACTGTGACCACACGGCGGGCGTGCGCTTGGCCAAAAGCAGCGCGTGCGCCGGCACATGATGAGTCCAACCGCCGATGCCACCCTGCGCTTCGGGCTCGTGCGTGCTGCCGTCGGGGTAGGACTCCTGCGTCACGAGGAAGTAGCGGAGTTTTTCCGCGAGGTAGGTCGCGAGCGTTTTGCCGTCCACGACGCGTTCCGGCTGCTGGAACGCGGCGGCGGCCGTCACCTGCAGAGCGAAGGTTTCCGGCAGTTCGCGCATGCGCTGCATTTCGACGAACTTCCAGCGCGGCGCTTTCTGGCGCGCCGCCCGTTCGACGAGTGCCGCCGGAATTTCGGAGGACGGGGCGGCAGGTGCAGCAAGCGGCAGCAAGAGCAGCAGGAAAATACAGCGGGGAAACGCGATCACGGCAGGTGCAGAATCTGCAGATAAAGTTCGGCGGCGCGGTTGAGTTCAGCGGCGGCGATCCACTCGTCCTTGGTGTGCGCCTGGGCGATGTCGCCTGGCCCGAGCACGAGGACTGGCGCCCCCGCGGCTGCGTAGTGGCTCGCGTCGGTCGCATAGGCCGCGCCCGCGGGAATGGGATCCAGTCCGAGCGCCCGAAAAGCCGGCTCCATCCACGCGTGCAGCGCGCTGGAGTTGCCCGGTGGCAACGGCGGGGCGAGGTAGAGTTCGTCGTGCTCGACGTCGAGGCCGGTGAGCGCGGCGTCACGCTGCCGAAGGACCTCTTCCGCGGACTCGCCCGGCACGAGGCGGCGGTCCACGGTGATCTCGCACCGGTCAGGAATAATGTTCGAAGCGGTGCCTCCGCGGATCGTGTTGATGCTCGCGGCCGCGCAACCGGTGAGAGGGAAAGCGCGGGTCGCCAAAGGCACGAACTGTTCCTCGAGCCGGGTCAGCACCGTCATCATCTCGCGAATGGCCGAACGGCCGCGTGACGGATCCGCAGAATGCGCCGCGACGCCGCGAGTGATCGTGCGCCAGCGCAGCGCTCCGTTGTGGGCCACGATCGGGCGGAGCGCGGTGGGCTCACCCACGACGATGCCGCGCAAATGACGGAACTCGCGGAGCTGCTGTGCGGCGAAGGCCTGTGCGCCGGTCATGCGCGCCTCCTCATCGAGGACGAAGAGCAAGCCGGCGTTGCGCGTGGCGCGACCCGACCGCGCAAAACCTCGCAGCGCCCAGAGCATCGCCGCGCCGGAGCCTTTCGTGTCACACGCCCCGCGCCCATGCAGGCGGTCGTCGCGACGCGTGAGTTCGAACGGCGGCACGGTCATGCCGTCGACACTTACGGTATCGAGGTGGCTCTCGAACAGCAGCCACTCCGCGTCGGGCCCGACATCGTGGCTGACGAGCAGATTAAAACGTGGCCCTTGCACCGGGAGCCGCTGGACGCGCAGGCCCCACGACGTGGAGAGACGCTCGATTTCCTCCGCCAAGTCGGCCTCACCGGTTTCGGGGCCGCCGAACGCGACGTTTACCGAATTGAACGACACAAGCCGCGCGAGCAGCTCTTCGCAGGTGGTCGGCAGTTCGAGGGGGGGCATCGGAGGCAGGGAAGAGCAGGCGAAGGCCTCAGCGAGAGCAGCGGTTCGCGAATGAAATTTCTTCCAGGGGCTGAAAGTTTCGCGCTCGTCCCGGCTGAACGCCAAATGAAAATAAATGAAAATTTATCCGGCGGTGAGCCCGAGCGACATTCGGCTGGCAAACTGGAGCGGGTGATGCGTCTAGGCCGCACGTTCCGCCCAGCGCTGAATCGTGAGGCCTGAGTTCAACGCAACCAAGTGTCGCGGTGCGCCGCCACAAACGCGTCATCCACCAGATGCGGGTAGGCGGCGCAAACGCGATCGAGTTCATCCGCCTGTCCCGGGGAGAGCTGCTCATCCGCGTTCAAGCAAAGGGTTGTCGGCACGAGTCCCTGCCGCCGCAAAATTTCCAAGATGCCTGGAATGCAGCCATGGAAATGATGTGCCGCGTCGAACAGCGCCGCGTTCATGTCCGTAACCGCGGCTGCTTCGGTCAGCCACTGGGCGGCCAAGGCTGGGGACTGCGCGGCTGGTTTTGCTTCACGGAGCAGCCGCACCGCCGCGTGCGTCCATACTCCCCAGTGACCCAGCAGGCCGCCGACAATGCGCCGTTCGACGACTTTGCCTTCATGGGCAAAGCGGAACGGCGTGAGCAGGTCGGTGACGATGGTGTCATCGTTGCCGGTGTAGAGCGCGATGTCGTCGCGACCGGCCGCGATGGCCGCACGAACGACGTCCAGGGTCTGGTAGCGATTGAACGGCGCGATCTTGATCGCAACGACGTTCGGGATTTCCGCGAAGCGTTGCCAGAAGGCGTAACTGAGCACGCGTCCGCCGACCGCGGGCTGCAGGTAGAATCCGATGACGGGAATCACTTCCGCAATCGCCGCAATGTGAGCAAGGATCCCGACCTCCGCATCCGCTTTGAACGCCGCCATGCTGACGAGGCCGGCGTGATATCCGAGTTCGCAGGCGAGCGAGGCTTCCGCGACCGCCTGCGCCGTGCGACCGCAGATCCCGGCGATGAGCGCGACATCGCGCGGCTCGGCGCGCAGCGCTTCGCGCGCGGTCTCCGCGGCGAGCTGCAGCACCGGTTTCAACAGTGCGTGCTGGGGATCGCGGATCTCGAACTGGGTCGAATGGACGCCCACGGCGATGCCTCCGGCCCCTGCCGCGAGGTAATAACGCGTGAGCGCGCGCTGATGCCGCTCGGAGAAGCGGCGCTGCGAATCGAGGGCGAGCGGGTGCGCGGGAATGACGTGACCAGCGAGAAGGTGAGAGCGGAGATTCACGTTAGAACTTGCCGGAGCGGGTTTCAAAGTGGGTCGGCTTGCCGAGTAGAGCGCCGCCGGCCGAAAGATAGTCGCTGACCAGATCGATCATGCGACTGAGCGGCGTTTCGGGCGGTCCGAAAAGACGAACGGCTTCGCTCGCATCGGCGAGCCAGGCAGTCGGCGATTCCGTGCCGGTCACTATGGCCTTCACGCCGAAACGCCGGCCGAACTCCTCGGCGAGGGCGCGGACACTGAGCTTCTCCGGGCCCGTGATGTTGAGCGGGCGAGCGGGCACCGCCGCATGTTCCAGCGATTGGATCGCCCGGGCGCACGCGTCGGACTGCCAAATGCAATTGAGCCAGCCCATCGTGACGTCGATCTCCTGTCCGCCCCGGACTTTTTGCGCGATGTCCACCAGCACGCCGTAACGAAACTCGACCGCGTAGTTGAGACGGAACAAGAGGGCGGGAGAGTGGTGAAGTTTGGAGAAATGAGTGAACACACGTTCCCGACCGACGCAGGTGCTCGCGTATTCGCCGATGAAAGCGACGGGTTCGCGTTCGGCGGAACCGGGTCCGGAAACGTCAGCGAAGGGATATACGCAGCCCGTCGAGAACACCACGAAGCGCGACGAGCGGAAATGCTGGGCCACGAGCGCGGGCACGACCGTATTCTGAATCCACGTGAGTTCAGGGGCGCTGTCCGTGCCGAATTTTTGACCGGCCAGGAACAGGACGTTGGGCACCGACGGGAGTTGGGCGATCTGAGCAGCGTCGGTGAAGTCGCACGAAACCGTCTGCACGCCGAAGTGCTCCAGTTCCCCCCGGGCACTCTCCCGGCTGAAACGCGAGATGCCGAGCACGCGGGCGTCCTTGCGACCTGCGGCATCGAGGGCCCGGCGAAGCATGACGGCTGTGGTCGTGCCCATTTTGCCGCCCACTCCGAGCACTGCGAAATCTCCCGGCAGTCGCTGCACCGCGGAAATCGCACCCGCCGTAGGCGTCGAGAGGAAGTGCTCGATCTCGCGATCGGAGTGCGGAGTGTTCGACATAAAATGCAGAAGCGCAAGCGACGCCCTGAACGAGGCGCTTGTCACACGGGATTCGCGGCGCCACGCTCCGATTTGCCAAGCGCAAAGCCGTTGAAAATTCATGCTCCTGATCGACTCCCACACGCACCCGATATTTTTGCAGGACGGGCGCGGGCGTAAGCAGGCCCCGGAATTCATCCGCCGAGCGCGTCGCGCAGGCATCGATCATCTGGTTGCGCTCGGTGATGTGCTCAGGTTTGGCCGCTCGCCCAATCGTGCTCAGCTGCGCCAGATCAACGATGACACCGTTTGGCTCATGGAACGGTTCCCCGGGTTCGTCACAGGATTTTGTTACCTGAATCCGACGCTCGGCGAGCGCGCCGTCCGTGATGAGATCGCGCGCTGTTTGGCGAACCACAGCGGATTTCGCGGCATCAAATTGGAAATCGCGAACAATGCCGCCGACGCTTGCATGGGGTCCGTGATGGAAGAAGCGGAGCGACACGGACTCGTCGTGCTGCAGCATGCGTGGAGTCAGACGAAGATTCGGGAGCGTGCCTTCCACACCGACCCCGAGGACGTGGCGACGCTCGCCCGACGTTTTCCCCGCGTGAAGATCATCATGGCGCATCTGACCGGCTGTGGGTTCCGCGGTGTTGTCGCGGTGAAGTTCTGTCCCAATGTGTGGATCGACACTTCGGGTGCGGCGCCCGAGGCGGGCTTGGTGGAGTATGCGGTGGCGCAGCTCGGCGCCGAGCGGGTGTTGCACGGCTCCGACGCGCCCATTCGTGACTTCGGGGTTTCACTCGCTCGCGTGCGGACCGCGGAGATTCCTCGGCAGGCGCAGCGGCGCATTCTGGGTGAAAACGTCCGCGAACTCCTGCGTTTGCCATGAAGCTCTTCGATGCCAATGCTTGGACCGGTTCGTGGCCGTTTTCGCTCGGTGCCAGCCATGATGTCCGCTCGCTGGCCGCCGAACTGAAGCGCTACGCCATCGACGATGCCTTGGTCTCGCCGTTGGGCGCCGTGTTCGCTCCGGAACCGGGCCCGGCCAATCGCGTGCTGCTCCACGAATCGCGCGGGTTGAGCGGCATCGTGCCGGTGCCGGTGATCAATCCAACGCTCGCGAATTGGCGCGACGAACTCGCGGCGTGCGCGGCAGATGATCGCGTCCGCGCCGTGCGCGTGCTGCCTTCCTATCACGGTTTTCGGCTGAAGAGTCGCGCCGTCGTGGCGCTGATGGATCAGCTGGAGACGCTGCAGCTGCGCCTGATCGTGCAGGCGCGGCTGATCGACGAGCGTCACGAGTTCCATGCGCTGAAGATCAAAGCGGTTCCGCTCGTCGAACTCGCCGTGTTGCTGAGGCGCTGCGCATCCCGCCCTGTTTTGGTTTGTGGGTTGCTCCGCTCGGAGATCTTCGAGTTGGCACCCGCGCACCCGAACTTGATTTGCGATCTCTCGTTTGCCGAGTGGCTCGACACGGTGCCGGAACTGCGGAAAAAAGCCACGGTCGAGCAGCTCGTGTTTGGCTCAAACACGCCACTGCTCATGCCCGGTGCACAGGTGGAAAAAGTGCAAACGGCTCGGAGCGCGGAGCGCACCGCGGTGGCGCGGGGAAATTTGCAGCGTTTCCTGCGCGGCTAGAGAGCGAAGTGCCGGGCGACCTTGGCGAACGCGTCCGCCGTTTGGTCGATGATTTCGTCGGTGAGGGCCGGCGAGATCGCGACGGAGATTCCTTCAGCGAGCATCGCTTCGGCGTTCGGACAACGGACGGTGCGGTAATCCATCGAGGTCAGCCCCGCTTCCCGCAGGGGCCAATGCCCCGCGAAGAAATCGTGGTTCTGAAAAAGTGGGTAACCGTAGACGGGGCGGGGGATGTAACCTGCCGTGCAGGCGACACCTTCGGCCTTGAGTGCCGCGACAAACTCATCGCGTGAGCAGCGAAGCGCGCCCTGGCGGAGACGGAAGAGGCAGAACCAGAAGCTGTGCGTGTCGCGGGGATCGATCGTCGGTGGCAGCAGGCCGGACACGCCGAGTGTTGCGATGCGATCGAGCAGGCGCCGCCCGAGGCGGATGTGCGTGGAGATGATCGCCGGCAGCTTCCGCATCTGCGCCGCCGCGACGGCGGCCTGCGGCTCGCTGATGCGGTAGTTCGGCGAAAGCGTTTCGGGATTTCTCCCGCCGCTGACGCGGTCGTAATGCTTGTCGCCCCACTTCGTGAGTGTGGGGCCAAAGCGCTCGTCGTTCGTGCCGACGATGCCACCATCCCCGCAACTGATGTGCTTGAACTCGTTCAGCGAATAACACGCGAGGTGGCCAAAGAGGCCCACCGGTGTGCCGCGAAATTGCGCCCCCCAGGATTGCGCGCAGTCCTCGATGACAAGCAAATCATGCTCCCGGGCGATGGCCATGATGGCCTCCATGTCGCTCGGGTTGCCGGCGAGGTGGACGACCATGATCGCGCGCGTCTTGGGGGTGATGGCCCGGCGGATGGCGGCGGGATCCAGGTTGTAGGTGCCGGGATCGATGTCGGCGAAGACGGGCACACATTGCTGGTAGAGGATGCCGATCACTGAGCCCATGTCCGTCACGGGCGAGGTGATCACTTCGGAACCGGGCGGCAGGCGGAGCGCGGCGACCGCGATGTGGAGTGACGCCGTGCCGGAGCTGCAGGGCATGCACCACCGCAGGGCGTAGAGTTGGCGGAACTCTTCCAGCAACGCGGCGGTTTGCGGTCCTTGCCAATAGAACAGCGAGCGCTGATCGACCATCGCGGAGAGTCGTTCACGTTCTTCGGCACCCCAGCGATGATGGGTGGGCGCGTGGGCAGTGACGGCGCGGGGTCCGCCGTGGAGGGCAAGAGCAAGAGCGTTGTTCATCGGAGGGCGGTGAGATTGGGAATGCGGAAGCGTGCTGAGCCGGGCCTGCGTTCAGCGTCGACCCGGAAGTGCGCGGATAAAATTGGGCAGGTTGAAAACAAAGCCAAACTCCAGCGCGACGCGCCAGAGCGCCTGCTGCTTTTCGATTTCCATCGCCGCCGTCTCGCGATTTTCCACGGCGGTGACGGCTTCTTCGATCGTGGAGCAAAGGCAACCGTGGCGGGCCATGTCGGTCATGCCGCCCGGGGACATGAGCAGGCACCAGTTGATCGCGAAGCCGACGTAGATGAGATGATTGACACCGGCCTCGCGACACAGCGCCGCGAGTTGCGCGGAGTTCTCGGCCACTCCCTCCGCACCGTGCGGGCGGGCTTCCGGGGCGAAGTCGAGGTGCTGGAAACCGGCCGCGATGTCTCCGGCATTGTGCGCCCCGGGAAATCCGTGAGCGTGGCGCAGTGCTTGGAGCTTCTGCCAGGTCGCGTCCGGTGGCACGCGCATGACGTCCGGCGGATTCCCGGCGAGGGCCACGGCGCGTTGGTAGCCGGGGAGGGTGCGGTAATAGTCGCCTCCGCCGACGACGTGGAAAACCGGAAGCGTCGAAGCGCGAACAGCCGTGAGCAGCGGCGGAAAGATCTCGCGCAGGATGCGCCGCGCTCGGACGCGATATTCGACGGCGCGATCCCAGCCGGGGAAGGCGCCGGGCGCCTGGGTGTCCCACGCATGCATCACCACGAGAGCAGTCCGTTCGGGCGAAAGCTCCACCTCCCGTTGTTGCCAGCCGCCATACGATGCGGCCGGCACGGCGCGCGTCGGGTCGGCGTCGAACTGCTGGTAGAGTCGCGCGGGGAGTCTCATTTCAGGACGGCGTTTGGGCGCGGGCGGCGAGTCGGCGCAGCCCGTAGCCGACCGTGACCAGCAGAACGCCGGCGAGAAGATTGTGCGTTGCGGGCGCCACCGGAGTCGAAGGCAGGGCGGTGCAGGCGAGCAGCACCGCGCCGAGGATCAGCGACATGGTGCCGATCACGCCGTAAACGGCGAGCCCCTGCGCGTTGGCCGTCGGTGCATCCGGGACCGGCGTGCGCAGGTCCGCATCGAGACGATGCAGCTCCGCGTGCTTGGGGTCATCCGCTCGATACCAGCGGCCGGAGATAACGAACACGACGGTGGAGACCGCACAGATGGCGAAAATGTTGCGGGCAAATGGATTTTCCGGCCACACGTTCAACCAGATCAGAGTGATCGCCACCGCGAGCGAGGCCGAGCAGGCGGCGATGGCCGACCACCACGGCGTGCGGCGGTAGATCATGCCGAGCGCGACTGGCATGTAGAAGGCCGAGATGAGAGAATAGTATTGCAGCGCAAATTCGAATGCGCCGCCGAAGCGCGGGATGTAGAAGGCGACCGCGATGCCGAGCACGCCGACGATCAACATGGTGAGGCGGGCGATGTTGAGTTGCTGGCGATCGTTGGGCAGGGCGCCCGTGGCCCGGCGATAAAGCGGGGCGTAGACATCGCGTGTGATGGTGGCCGAGAGCCAGTTGAACGCGTCGTTGGCCTGGCCGAGCGTGGCGGAGAGGACCGCGGAGACGACGAAGCCGATCAAGCCGTGCGGCAGCAGGAGCAGCGCGAGCGAGACATAGGAGGCTTCGGCCGGTTCCTTGAGCATGGGCCAGATCGAAGCGATGTCGGGAAAAATCACTTTCGCCGCCATCACCGGCAGGATCCACAGCAGCGGGCCAAGCAACGAAAGGACGGCGCACAGCAGGGCCATCTTGCGCGCGCCGCGTTCGTCGGGGACAGAGTAGTAGCGTTGCGCGAGGTGCCAGGCGACGTTGTAGCCGAGGATGGCGTTGATGAAGTAGGCGAGAAGGAACCACGGATTGCCTGACGTGCCGTGCAGCGTCGTGAGATAACCCTCCGGCACCTCGGCGATCAGTCGCTTGAATCCCGCGATCAGCCCCGAGCCTTGTCCGAGATAGAGGTAGGAAACGGGAAAGATGATCACCGTCATGACCACGATGATGATCGACTGCACCGCATCGGAGAGCACCGCAGCCCACAGGCCGCCGATCACGGTGTAGAGCACCATCACCACGCCCACGCAGAGGATCGAAAGCTGGAGGCCGCTCATGGTGAGCCCCGCGATCTCGAAGGTGCGTGGCCCGAATCCCAGCGCCGTGGAGACGAAGATGCAGAGGATGTAGAGGCCCTGGCCGATGCCCACGATCTGCGGAACGACAGCGGTGACCGAGTAGAAATACGTGGTCGAAGGCGAATACCGGCGCGTGAGAAATTGCAGGGGCGTATCCAGCCGCGCCCGGCGCCACATTTTGGCGAAGAAAAAATAACCGAGCACGTAGGCCCAGGTGGCCGTGGTGAACACCACGACGGCCCCGAGGCCCACGCGATAGGTGTAGCCGGCGGCGGCGACAAACATGAACGCGGAGAAGCCCGAGACCCAGTTCGAGAGTCCCGCGAGCACCCACGGCACTTGGCCGCCCGCCTTGAAGTAGTCGTCCGTGCTCTTGTTCTTGCGCGCGGCGTAGAAACCCACGCCGACGATGATCGCGAAATAGATCGCGATCAGGCCGTAATCGACGGCGTTGGCGGTGTTAAAGTCGGGCATGCGGTTAGACCTTCAGGCGCGGAAGGCCGTCGGACGGGATTTCCAGTGTCGCGCGAATCGTGCGCCCGAGATGCTGGCCCGTGATGCGCCAGCCTTCGCCGAAGGATTCGAGCGCCAACGCGCCGTGCGCCGAACCCGCGGGAGCAGTCGTGGTGGCCGTGAGCAACGTATGCCGGGTAGCGGGCGCGGACTCGACCTCCACGTAGGGGAAGGTGCCGTCGCTGTCGGGGAGCGCGAGCTTGCCGGTGCCGATCCTGAAATTGCCGCGGGCGGCCACGGTGGCGTGCGCCGAGGCGAGCGGACGGGCGATGCGGAACGTCATGCCATCCGCCACAGCCGTGGCCTTGTTGTCCTCATTGAAAACCTGGAAGCGCACCTGCACGGCGGCGGAGGTTTTCAATTCCACCTGGTCGAGCAGGAGAAGCACATCGGGCTTCAGGAGCACGACCGTGCGGAGAACGCGCATCGTGTCCGGCAAGACCAACGCGTAGGCCTCTGTCGCATCGGAGGTCGCGAGCATCCAGTCGTTCCCAGTGCGAAAATCCAGGATGCGGGCACTCGCCCACGAGGAGTTGGTGCCCTCCTTGCCGTCGTGGTATTGATGACCTTTGCCAGCGATCAGGACGGCGGTGTGGGCTTCCGTCTGGCGCAACAGCCAGCGGGGCAGAGTGGGCGAGTAACCGGCCTTGAACGGATCGTGGAAGAGTCGTTCACCATGCGCCTTCAGGATGACACTGTTGCGATCGGCGTGTTCGTGATTGGCGGGACCGCCGCTGCGGAACGCGACGACGATGTCCTGCGGCTTCCAGCCGGTGCGCGCGACGACCCAGTCGTTGCTCAGACGAACATCGTCCAAGTCCGCACCCGGCGCTTGGACGGGGAGTTTGGCGCGATACCAGACGGCGGCCTGCAGGTGGCGCAAGGTCCCGATGTTGGCCGCGACGTGTTGCGAAATGGGATCGGAGTTGATGCCAGCGACCCAGGCGGCGACAGAGACGTCCATTGCGCCGCCGGAGTCACAGAAGTTCACGAGGTCGAACTCCGGTTGATACGTATACTTCGGCGTGGCGTTGTAGGCCTTGTTCAGGTTGGGGTCGCTGATCGGTTCGCCGGCGCAAGGCATCGCCATCGTCAGCGCGTAGCGAATGGTGCCGGGGTAATTGATGAGCTTGCGATCCTCGAGGCCGAGGCGCCGATGCAGCGCTTCCGCGACCATGGCGAGGTGCATCGTCGTGTAACCCCAATAGCCGACACCTTCGTCGTAAGATCCGTCGTCGCCATACATGGTGGCGAAGGCGCGGGCACTTTGCCGGGACAGTTCGAGCCACTTGGCCGCGTCCGGATGGCGGCCGTGGAACCAAGCGGCCGCGAGGCCAAGCCCGCAGGTTGGGATGATCTTGAGGTTGGTCGCATTGAGGATCAGCGGCCAGCGGCTCAGATCGTAGCGAAATTGATAATCATCTTCCGGATCGAAGCCCCAGCCGCGGACGCGGTCAGGATACTTCATGCCGTAGAGCGTGCGGTAGCAGGCCGGCGCTCCTTCCGTCACGATTTTTTCCTCCACCTTGGCGCGGAGATCGGCCGGCACTTTTTCGCCCAGCCAGTCCAGCGCGTAGCAGCACGCGATCGTCGCTTCCGGCGCCCGTTGCAGGCCGATCGTGTCCTTTCCCCCCTCGAGGAAATAGTCCCAGCGCTTGTAGTCGCAAAGTCGGCGCAGCGCGAGAAGAGCGACGTCGAGGTGGGCTTGTTCGCCCCAGACGGCATGCGCGAAGGAGCAATTTTGCACCGCCTGCCAGGCGCGCATGAAGTCGACGACGTGGTTGTTGAGGCGGAGTTGCTCCCGGAGGAAGTTGGTTTCGGCCTCCAGATCGATGCCCTTGAGCATCGCGCGAAGTTCGGCGAGCCGCGGCAGTTCCAGATTCGCGCGGATGTGCGGGAGTTCCGCCGGATCGAAAAGGAGCCCGCCGGCTGGTGCGCTGCTCGCGGCGGATGGCACTGTCCCGTCGGCCGCCCCCAAAGGAAGGCGGGCAAGAGGAAGAGCGGCAGTGAGGGTGACGGCGGTCTTGAGGAACGTGCGGCGGGTGGAGTTCATGGGGTGGTGGGAAAGAGGTGGTAGCGGGCGATCGCGACCGCGGCGTGGCTGCCGATTTGTTCGCCCAGTTGGGCGGGCACGATGCGGCACGCGGCGGCGCTCGCCGGCAGACATTCACGCTCGATCACGCCGCGCATCGCCGGAGCAATCCACGCCTCGCAGCGGGCGTAGATGCTGCCGATCACGATGCAGTCCGGGTTGAGCAGATCGATGAGCAGCGCGAGCGCCTCGCCGAGGCGGGTGCCGACTTCCTGCCAGATCGCGAGCGCCAGGGCGTCACCCGCGGCGGCCGCGCGTCCGACATCCGCGGCGGTGAGCGCGATGGTCGGGCTCTGTTGCAGGATCGAATCGCCGGGAAATTCTGCGACGCGCCGCCGGGCGAGTTGCGCGATGCCGCCGCCGGAACAAAAGCCTTCGAACGAACCAGCCTTGCCGAATCCGATCGGGCCGGATGCGGCGAGCCTGAGATGACCGACTTCACCGGCGTCGCCGGTGGCACCCTCATAGATTCGGCCATTGAGGATGAGGCCTGCGCCCATGCCGGTTCCCATCGTGAGGAAGATGACGTGGCGTGCGTTGCGAGCGGCTCCGCTCTGCCACTCGGCGAGCGCGCAGGCGTTCGCATCGTTCATCACGAACGCGCGCCCACCGAAGCGCGCCGTCAGCTGATCGCAGATGGCGATGTTGTCCCAGCCGGGCAGATTCGGGGGCGAGAGAATGACGCCCCGGCGCGCATCGAGCGGCCCGCCGCACGAAATGCCATACGTCGTCTCGTTCGAAGGGCTGAGGGCTTCCACCTCGGCAAAAATCCGCTCCAGGGTTTCTTCGGGAGTTGTGGTGGCGAAGCGCGCCACCTCGCGGACCTGATGCGCACCGTCAGGCTCACTGACGGCGCATTTGGTGCCTCCGATATCGATGCCGATGAGGGACGGGGCGGCCATGGTCATGGGGGAACAGGCAAGCTGTCGCGGTAGCGCAACTTCTCGGCGTCGCGCTCGAGGAAGGGGATGCCTTGCGTCATCCAAGCGGGCGCTGGCGACTGTTTGAGGAAGTGATCGAAGAATTCGTGCATGCGCCGCGAAAAATCCTTCTGGGTGGCGCGACGGCGCAGACCGTGGAATTCGCCGTTGTAATTGAAGAGGTAGGCTTCCTTGCCGTGGCGACGAAGGGAGAGGAATAGCTCGATGCCTTGCTCGAACGGGACCGCGTCGTCGCGATCGTTGTGGATGAGGAGAAGAGGGGTCGTGACACGGTCGATGTGGAAGACGGGCGAGTTCGCGACGTAAAGGTCGGGCGCGGCCGTGAGCGGCGGACCGATCCGGCTTTGCGTTTTTTCGTATTGGAACTGGCGCGGGCGACCCGAGCCCCAGCGGATCGCAGAATAGGCGCTCGTCATGTTGCCGACCGAGGCGCCGGCTTCGGCGGCGCGGAAGCGGTTGGTTTGCGTGATGAGGTAGGCGATTTGGTAGCCGCCCCAAGAGTGGCCGGCGATGCCGAGTGCGTTTTCGTCCACGCCGCCGAGTCTGATCGCGGCATCGACGGCTGGAAGGATGCACTTCACCGCGCTCTGACCCGGCTGTCCGGCAGTGTAAACAATGTCGGGCATGAGCACGAGGTAGCCGTTGCTCACGTAGTAGGCGGGGTTGAGGTAGGTCGCGGGAACCGGCGGAGCGAACGAGTGCACGGTCTGCGACAGGCGCTCGTAGAGATAGACGATGAGCGGGTATTTCTTCGCGGGATCAAAATCAACCGGCTTGCAGAGCACCGCTTGCAGATCGATTCCGTCGGCATTCCGAAAGCCGATCGATTCCGCGGTGCCCCAGCGGTAGCGACGGAGCTGGGCTCCACCGTCGGTCAGCTTGCGCGGGGAGCGGAATTCGAGATCGGTGACCGCGAGGTCCGGGTATTCGTCGAAGCGCGACGCAGTGACGAAGACGACCTCCGCGTCCGGCGCGCGCAGCGCGAAACGGTGATTCTTGTCGCCCCAGAGCAGCCGCTGCGGTGCGGTCGTGGCCGCAAAGCCGGTGCGGAAAAAGCCGCTGGCGCGGGTGAGTTGGCTTTCGCCGCGCAGGTAAAGTGGCTCGTCGAGAAAGAGGCCGCGCCGGGATTCGTCCGGATCGCTCGGGCGCATCACCTGCAGGCGAAACTCAATGCGCTCCGCCCGCCCTGCGCCGGCGGTGAGATTGCGGGCCGGACGCCCGTCCGGAAAAATCTGCCAGACGTCATAGCGATCGTAGATCAGCACCGACGCGCTGTCCTCCGTCCAACCAGCGATGCCGTAGGCGCCCGGGGTGTCGAGGGTGTCGACCAGCTCGTTGTGAAATGCGGCCGGCAAATGCGAGGTCAACGCCCGCACCGAACCGTCGCGCGCATCGACCGCAAACCATGCACGGTCGAAGTAATAGACGAACCAGCGTCCATCGGGCGACCAACGGGCTCCGTGTTGCTCGTCGAGTTCGCGCGCAACGAGTGTCCGGGTGCCGGACAACACATCGACCAAATAGAGGTCCTGAACCAATCCATCGTAATCGTAGCGACGGCGGTAGGGGCGGTCGTCGAATCCGAACGCCCGCAGCCCGTCGTCACTGAACGTGACGTTGGCGAGTGTTTCGTCCGCGACCGGCACGAAACGTCGCGATTTGACGTCGAACCACGCGCGGTAGCTGCGCTTCCGGTCGCGGTCGGCGCGGATTTTTTGAATCGGCTGAATGTAGTCGTCGTTCCAGCGCCAAACGTCCGCGGAGACGCGCTCATCGTCGGTCAGTTCGGCCAGGCGCTTGTCGGGGGCCCGCGGATCCGGGGCGATGGCGACGTAGATTTTCGAGCCGTCGAACGAGAATGCCGATGCCGCTTCCCCGCTCGGCGACCAGCTCGCGGGCAGGCCGGCGGTGTCTGGTCTCACAATTTCCACGGCGGCGGCGTCGCCGCGTTTCCAATGCCAGAGCGAGAAGCGCGGCGAGGGGGCGGAGGGTTCGGCGCGGTTGGTGACGAAGGTGGACTGCGTCTGCAGCCGATCCCACGCGATCTTCTGGTAAAGGCCTTCGCCGGTGACGAGTGCCAAGGGCGCTGTGTCATCGCCGGGTGTGACGGCAAACACGCCGTTGCGTCCGGCGTCCCGCGCCGACACCGCGTAGAGCAACGTGCGTCCATCGCGCGTCAGCGAGTATTCCAGCACATCGCCGATTGTGCGCTCGGTTCCCGTGACCAAGTCGCGCAGCACGAGGTCGGAACCGAATTTGCGCTCGTTCGATCTGACCGGCTTGTCCGCCGGTTTCGCCGCGGAAGCCGGCTTCTCGGTGGTGGGCTCCTTCAAATAAGCGAGCCACGGGCCGCCTTTCGCGGGAACCTGGAAGCTCTTGATCCGATCAAGCCGCGTGGCGACACCAGTCGCGAGATCGACGATGACGACTCCCTCCTTCGGCATCTCGTCTGCGGACTTTCGGGCGCGTTTCGCGGCGAGGGCTTCGCTCGCATTCGGGAAAGTGGTGGCGATGGCGAAGCGGGCATCGCTCGTGAAGGCGACGGTGACGGTGCGGCGCGGGGCGGGGCGCTCCGGGTTTTCCTCCGAAGCCGTGAGGGGCGGCGGAGGCAGCGCTCCCACCGCAATTCGGTATTCCCGGGAGGTGGCGATTTCGCGGAGGACCAACTCGCCGTCGCCTTCGAGCGGCATGAAGGCGTAGCCGAGCCATTGTCCGTTCCGCGACACGGCCTGACCGGAAATGGAGCGCCACGCATCGTAGTCTCCTGGCCCGAAAGGGCGCGGCGCTTCGGTCGCGCCGCCGAGGGAGGCGCAGAGCAATCCGACGAGGAAGAGAGCGGGAAGGCGCAAGTGCCGGGCGAGCATGATCTGAATTTCAGGGATTGTGGTCCACGGGGTCGGAGGGCTGCTTGAAGTTCGTGCGGTAGGTTTTCCGGCTGGCGGCGAGCTTGAGAAAGCGGTCGAGCGGCACGACCTCGGCAGGTTCGCTGAGGCGCGCCAGAATGGCCGCCACTTTTTCGACGGTGTTCAGCTCGCGCACGTGCATCAGGAGGAAGTAGGGCCGCTGCGGGTTCATCTGGATGAGTTCCTCGATATCGGCGGCGGCTTGATCGACCGGGCGGTTCACATCGAGGTAGTAATCATAGCTGAGGAAGGGCCGGCCGTCGCGCAGATCGAAGGTGCGAGCCGAGCCGTAGCCGTTGATGAATCCGAGTGTCTCGGGATACTCGCGGTAGTAGGCGCTCACGAGTTCCTCCGGCAGGTCCGTGTTGCCGACGTGGCGGTTGCCTTCGGAGTAATCCATGATTTCG
This sequence comes from Opitutus sp., assembly GCA_013821985.1. Lineage (GTDB taxonomy): Bacteria > Verrucomicrobiota > Verrucomicrobiia > Opitutales > Opitutaceae > Didemnitutus. The sequence goes on along the minus strand of PNJQ01000024.1, from coordinate 19,496 downwards.
AGCACGCGGAGATCGAGGCGCTTCATCAGGTCGCGGCCGATCGCGGCGAGCCCGGGAAATTTTTCCGCGGGAATTGCCTTCGGATACATGTAGCCCGGTCCGGAGAGTCCGCCGATGAAGTAATCATTGGGCGTTTTGTCCTCATAGAAATACTGGAGCACCGGCGGGTTCAGCCAAACCCAGTTCATCAGCACCTGCCAGGTGTAGGGGATCTGGCCGCGGCCTGGTTTCGTCCAGGCTCCGATGCCCATCGCATCGGTCGCGACGGCGCAGATGTAGACTTTGTTTTCGGCGACGAGTTTGGCGTCGGGAGCGACCGTGTGGTTGTTCGTGAACTTGAAGTCCGGCGTGAGCGGAATCTGCGAAGTGAAGGAGACGTTCGGCAGGTTGTGCAGTCCTTCCATGATGAGGCCGTAATTTCCGACCAGCGTGGTGTGCTGGCCTTCGGTGTCCTTCGCGTAGGAGTGCCAGCCCAGGACGACGCTTTGCGGATTCTGCTGCGCGAGGATGCGTTGGAGCAGCGCGAGTTCCTCGGGGTGCTTGGGATTGGCGGATAGGTCCGAAAAAAACGCACGCTGCTGCACGCCGAAATCGGCGATGGCCGGCTGCATCTCGGTGCCGGCATGGCCGCCGAGCACGACGTAGAAATCTCGCGAGCACTGGGCGAAGTAGCGATCGTAGGCCCACTGGTAGATGAGGTGGTCGGGCTGGCCGGTGAACTTGCCGCGCAGATCGACCTTGGGCTCGAGTCCGTGGCGCCGCGCGAGCGGGAGCAGATCTTCGTTGACGACCACGAGGTCCTCGAGACCGGCGATCGTGAACGCCACCGTGAGGGAGGAGCGCACGGCCTTGTCCCAGACGACGCAGCCTTTCGCGTGGCGCGCGAAGCGGGCGAGCGCAGCGTCAGCGTCGTTCGTTGCCAAACGGTCCCACTGCACGCCGTGACGGCGGGTGAGGAAGTCGCGCAGCGGATGCACGATCTCCCATTGCCAATCGGAGGGATACTCCAGGTAGAGGCGGGGTTCATCGCGATTCGCCAGGCCTTGCAGCGAAATCAGCAGGGCGTGAACGGGCACGTCGCCGTCCAGCCGCCAGTTCTTCGAAGTGGGAATCAGCGTGGCGGACGCGGGAGCGCGGTCCCGCGGCTGGATCGGCGGGCGCGGCGAGGCGATCGCGCCGGTGACCGAGAGAACGAGGAAGAGGGTGGCGAAGCGGATCATCGGGCGGAATTTTCTCGGCGCGTGAAGGTGTAGACGACGGGTTGGTTGCGGGTGCTCCGCAACTCCGTGAGTGTGAGAATGGAGCCGTTGGCGGAGACCTTGTAGTCGCTGAGGATGTTGATCGCACGTTCGCCCTGAGAAGTCGCGAGGGTGAGATCAGCGGAAAGACGCAGGACGCGACCCTCGTCGAGCCATGCGGCACGGATGCGCTTCTGCTTGTCGCCGCCGATGTAGGCGCCGAGGTGGCGGTTGTCCGGCCACCACGTGACCGGGACGACGTTGACGGGAAGGGTGAGGTCCAGCGCGGTGTCCTCGGTGAACGAGCGGCGGCCGTTGCTGAAATGGCGGCGGAGGTCCACGCGATCGCCGTCGACGACGATGGTGAGGATCAGCTCCCGCCACGGGCTGAATTCAGTGCTGCGCGCGGGGTCGAGTTGCCAGGTGCCGGAGAGCGGCGAACCGTGGACGCAACACGCGAGGGAGACGAGGGAGAGAAGGTTGAGGTGACGCAGTTTCATGGGCCGAGAGAAAAAAGGGCGGAGGCAGTATTGCCTCCGCCCTCGGAAGAAAGAATGAGCCTAAGCCACGGGGCTTAGAACTTCATGCCGAGCGAGAACGTGAAGGAGCGGGGCTGGGCGAGGTTATAGCCGCCCTCGGAGTATTTCTTGTCCGTCAGGTTTGCGACGTTGAGCGTGCCGGTCATCTTGTAGCCGAACACTTCGAACGGATACGCCACGAACGTGTCGAACACCACGTAGTCGCCCGCGGTGATGCCACCACGGTCGGAGTTGAAGTTCTGGTCGTTCGAGATGATGATCTCGCTTGAGTAGCGGGTGCCGAGACCGACGCTCGCGCCGCGGCCGATCGTGCCAAAGATATCGTCCGTGAACGTGTATTTTTGGAACACGTTGAGACGATATTCCGGCGCGTAGGGCAGGCGTTGGCTGAAGACGATCTGCGAGAGAGCCCGTGTGGCCGCCGAAGAATTCGGGAGGATCACGAGGGTCGGATCGGCGAGTGTCTTCGCATCCCACATCCAGGCGCCGGAAACGACGGCCTGATAGTTGCGCATCGGCGTCCAGATGGCTTCGAATTCGAGGCCTTCGGTCTGCTGCTTGGCGGAAGCCGTATACCAGCGAACAATGCGGTTGAACGTGCCGGTGTTGCCCGGGCCGGTCCAGTTGAGCGGCTCTTCGAACTGGCGCTGCGTGTCGTCCAAGGTGCGGTTTTGGCGCGTGACTTGGAAGACCGACGCCGTCGCGACGAGCTTGTTGTCCCAAAGCGAGACCTTGACACCGACTTCGGCGTTCCGGCCCTTTTCGTTTTGGATTCCGGTCAAGCCGCCCTGCGTGACTAAGCGGGCGTTTTCCGTGGCGCCGTTGAGGCCGAGCGCCACGGCGCGGGCCGTGACGGCATTCGGGTCGTAGTCGCCACCGAGAAACTCGGGCCCCGGCGGAATGAACGTTTCGGAGAACGAGGCATACACGTTCACATTCGGGAGAATCTCAAATGAGGCGCCGGCCATCTTCGCGCTGCCTTTGATGTTGCGCGGGCGAGAGAAGATCGGGCTGAGGCCGTAGGTGGTCCAGCTTGCCGGCGGGATCGCCTCGAGCGCGAAGTCGGGGACTTCATACCAAGGCGAGTTAACCTTCACGAGCTGACCGACGGTGGAGACCTTTTCCTCGCGATAGCCAAGGAAGCCGACCAAGCGGTCCTTCAGGGCCGTGCCTTGCCAGTTGATATACCATTCCTCGCGCGTCGGCCGGCTATGGTCAACGAGGCCGCGGGTGACTTCGGCGATGCGGCGGATGTCCGGGAACGGATGCACCGCGGGATCATACTCCGAGAAAATTTGCTGCGGGGTGATGATCCTGCCGTTGCGATCGCGGACGAACTGCGTGGGATAGCCCCAGCCGGTGACCGGGTGGCGCATGTTCGCGGGGATCGGCGAAACGTAGCCTTCGTCAGGCTTGTCGTAAGCGCCAGGCAGATAGCCGTAGAACGGGAAGATGCCGGCGTGGCCCTGGGAGCCATAGAAGGAGTTGTAGGTTTCGCTGTGGAAGCCACCGAAGAGCAGCTTGTTGTCCACGCCGAAGAGCTCCTTCTTGGCGACCATGTCGAGCTGGTTGTAACTAGCGTCGATCTGGTAGCCCTGGTACGTCACGCCACTGGTGTTCCAGCGGATGCCGTCAGCATAGGGGCTGGCGACCGAAAAGAGGCGGTCGAAACGCGATTGCACGCGGGTGAACGAGTGCCGGACGTCGAGCCAGTCGGCGACCGCGTAGTCGGTTGTGACTGCGAAAGTCGAATTGTCATCCTTCGAGTAAGAACCGGACCCGTAATAATTAAACTTCTCGTCATGCACGCGGTTGCCAGCGCGGTCGGTGATGTAGGCGCCATGTTCCAGCGGCTGCGTCCACAGCGCGATCGACTGGTCATTTGCGGCCGTGCGCCGGTCTGCGATCCACGCCCCGATGTTGGTGAGGATGCGGGCGCGGTAGGCGGCAGCTGGGTCGGCGTTGCCGGACAGGCCGGCAGCAGCGATGAGCGCGGTCGGCGGTGTCTGGTAGTCTTGGAACCACTGTGTCGGATAGCGCCACGAATCGTCGTCCTGATTGCGCATGCGCTGGAGTACTTCGCCCTCGACGTTGATCTGGAGCTTCCCGCTCTTGAGCGGATTGAGCGTCACACCCGCGTTGACGGAGAAGCCGTCATTATACTCGAACCGACGGTCACCCTTGCCGTTGTCCCACGCGCCCGTGACGCGGAAGGCAGCCTTTTCCGAAGCCATATGGTTGTGGTCGAGCGTCACGCGCTGACCACCCATGCGGTTGTCGTAGGCATTGTAGGAGTAGTTGATCGTCGTGGGAAGGTTCCGGAATTCCGGCTTCTTGGTGACGTAGTTGATCACGCCGCCAGGAAACGCGTTGCCGAAGAACACCGAAGCCGGACCCTTGATGATTTCGACGCGATCGACGTTATCGAGGTTGTATCCGTTATAGCGCGTCAGCCCGTTGCGGAGGCGCGAGTTGATCGGGAAGCCACGGAGCGACATGTTGCCCGACGGAGTGAAACCAGTGGCCGGTTGGAGCAGGCCCATGCGGTTGTCACCGGCGGCCGAGCTCTGGTAGCGCAGCACGTCCTGAATGTCGGTCATCTGCGTGTCCTTGATGAACTCCTCGGAAAGAACCGAGATGCTTAGCGGAACTTTCTGAATCTCGGTGCCAATGCGAGTGGCGGTGGCCGAGTTGGTTTTCAGATACCCGTAGTCGCGGTCAGTTTTCACCTGGAAGGGCGAGAGCGTCACGACTTCGGGATCGCTGGCAGGTTGCACCGTTTGGACCACCACAGGTCCGGTGGCAGCGGGAGCCGGCGCCTGAGCCGGTGCGGTAGTGGGTGCGGGGATCGTGCTCTGGCCTTCAATCTCGGCGAGCCTCTTGCGGAGGGCGGCGTTCTCTTCCTGCAGACGGCGGAGAGCGTCGCTGTCGGTTCCCTGCCCGGAGACAGAGATCGTCAGCAATGTCGCGAGACCGATCGCCAGCGCGGTCCGGATTCGGCCGGCCGGGGTAGTCGAGGTCTTTTTCATGCTAGTTTGGGTTTGTAGTTTCCAGTGTGAACGCCGTGAGCGGGTTCGTTGGAAGGGGTTCAGGCAATTGTGCGGCTCGTGCCGTTGGCTCCTGCGCTGGGCAGCAGTCGGGGCGAGATACTCACGCCGATGCGTCCGCTGACTGCGGGGTTCTCGATGCGCCAGAGGAGGTGGTCGATAACCTTGCGGACCAGTGTGCTGAGGTTGATGTCAATCACTGCGGGCGTGTGATCGAGGTTGTGGTAGATCATCGGATTGTAGTTCCCGAGGATCGCGTCGAAATCGCGGCCGGGCTTGCGCCCGGATTCGCGCAGCACGCGGAAGAAGGAGCCGCAAAAATGGTCAACCGGGAGGTAGAGTCCCGTCGCTTTGGTCGGGAGCGCGTTGAGGCGCTTCACCAGCAGCTCGGTTTCAACCTGCAGCGGCGAGATCTCGAGATAACTGACACCGGGAGAGGAACGACCGAGCAGCGAGTGCACGGTGAGGCCGATCTCGCGGGCTCGTTGCACAAAGGCATCGGCGCGCCGGACAATTGCGCTGTAATCGGCGTCGGTGGAAATGACGGCGACATTCTTGTGGCCGTGTTCCTTGAGGTAGTCGGCGGCCATCCGTCCGTTTTCCTCATTGTTCGGCTCGACGTAGTCGCCTGGAAAACCGGCGGTGCGGCGCGTCATGAACCACACGTGTGGAATCTCGCCCAATTTCGCGAGGCACTGCGGAGACGGCTCCATGCCTTGCACGATCACGCCGTCGATGCCGTCGGTGGCGATGGCCCGGGGCAGTTCGTCGGGCGTGTTTGAATAGAGAACTCGAAGGTCAACGCGATACCGCGGATCGGTCGACTGCACTTGGAGCAGCTGGTCCTGAAACCAATTCAGACTCGGATTGTTGGCCCGTGCACCGACGAACCATACTCCGATGCGCCGTTGCTCAGGGAGTCGCGCCTTCGGGCCTCGCCGCCGATTGAGCGGGGCCGGCACATAATTGTGTTCCTGCATCACCGCGCGGATGCGCGACAGGCTTTCCGGCGCGACGAGCTGCGGTTGGTTGATTGCTCGTGAAACGGTCGCAGGTGAAACCCGGGCCTTGCGTGCAATTTCGGTGATAAGCATGGGGGTGGGGAAGCCCGTTCTGAAACGTTCACGAAAATGACATGAAATGCAGTGCACAGCGTCAAGCGCTTTTGCGCCCGTGACGTCGTTCATTCGCCAAGTAATGCACGTTCATTTGCGGGAATTCCTGAGGGAAGGAGGAGTGACGCGCAGCATGTCGCCAAATTTTCATGGAAATTATGAAACGAATGAAAACGGTGTTGAAAATATACGCTGACGTGGCTCTCCTCCGTGGCGGCGACTGGTCGCGGGACCGGTTTCGAACTGCCGCTGCCTTTTACCCTCTCACACCCCATGAGATCGCTTCCCTTCAACTCGCGCTCCGCGTGGATTTGGTCCGCCGAGGGGTCCCATGCGGTTCCAGAGCGGGGGCAGGCATCGCCCTCGCATTACCAAGTGCGGTATTTCCGCCGCTGCTTCAACGTGCGGGACGCGAGCAGTGCGGTCGCCACGGTGCACACCTCGGCGGACAGCCGCTATGTTGTGTTTCTCAATGGCGAGCGGATTGGGCGCGGTCCGGCGAAGGGGGACATCAATCACCATTTCTACGACACGTTTGACCTCTCCGGAAAATTGCGCGCCGGAGAAAACGTCTTGGCCGCGATGGTGTGGGACATGTCCCGCGTCGCGCACCGCCCTGCGGCATTGGGTGCGCCGTGTTCCGTGATGACCTACACCGGTGGTTTTCTCCTGGAAGGCGAATGCGTCACCTCCGATGGAGCCGTGGAGCGTCTCGATACCGGTGCACCCGGTTGGAAGGTCGCGGTGGACATGGCCCACCGTTTCCAAAATCTCGGCACGAAATTCGAGGGCTACCATGGATACTTCGAGCATCTCGTGTCGGCGGAGTTGCCCCTCGGTTGGGATCGTCCCGGCTATGATGACTCCCGCTGGTCCGCGGCGACGACGCTCTATGTCGCGGAGCGTCGCGAGAACCGACGCGACCCGACTTCGCCGTATGGTTTGGTGCCGCGGCTCATCCCGCAATTGGAGGAAAATCCCGCCGCGCGATTCGCGGATGTTTTCCTGCCGGGTGGAGAAGAGACCGCGCCGGAATGGCGCGCACTGATTGCCGGCAGCGGACAAGTTCACGTGCCCGCCCACACGACGATTCGTGTCGTGCTCGATACGGGGAAACTCACCACGGCGTATCCGAATGTGCACGCGGCGGGTGGGCGGGGCGCGACCGTGAAACTCACTTATGCCGAGGCGTTGCGCCTCCCGTGGTCGACGCCGGGCGCGCGGCTGTTGGGGCGGCAACAATCGCTGGCGAATCTCGCGTCACATTTCAGCGATGAGGCGAGTGGCTGGACATTTGATCGCCGCGGGACGGTGACTGGCTGGAGCGACGTGTGGGAGCCGGCCGGGCGGTCGGGCGAAACGTTCGAGCCGCTGCATTGGCGCGCGTTTCGCTATGTTGGTTTGGAAATCAGCACGGGCGCCGACCCGCTGATGCTCGAAGGCGTGGCGCACCGCTTCACCGCGTATCCTTATCGAGTGCAGGCCAAGTTTGAGAGTTCGGATCAGAAACTGAACCGCATCTGGAACGTCGCGTTGCACACGATGCGGTTGTGTTCACACGAGACGTTTGAGGACTGTCCGCATTACGAGCAGATGCAATATGCCGGTGACACCATGATCACCTCGAAGATCGCGCTGCTCACCACGGGCGATCCTGCGCTCAGTCGACAGGCGCTGCTGCAATTCGACTGGTCGCGATTGCCCGAGGGCCTCACGCAAAGTCGCTTTCCGTCGCGTTTGCTGCAGGTGATTCCCTCATGGTCGTTGCACTGGATTACCAACATTCGCGACTATGCCTACATCACGGGCGATGAGGCGACGGTTCGCGCGCTGCTGCCCGGTGTGGCGGCGGTAATCGAGTGGTTCCGCCGTCACGCGGACACCGATGGATTGCCGGCGCGGCTGCCGTTCTGGAATATCACGGATTGGTGTCCTTGGTGGCCGCGCGGCGTCGTGCCCGGCGCGGACAGCGGACCGACCTGCATTATCTCAGCGCAATACATTCGAGCCCTCGACGAGGCGGCTGAGTTGGAGCGCTTCGCCGGTCGCAACAATCGCGATGAAGATTACGCCCGGGAGGCGGACAAGCTGCGCCGCGTGCTGCACGAGCGGTTCTGGTCGGAGGAGCAGGGATTGTATTTCGACCGGCCGGGTGGGCCCGAGGTCAGTCAGTATGGCAATGCGTGGGCGATTGTGTGCGGCGCGGCCGGCGCGGCACAGCGGCAGCGCGTCATGCGGCGCTTCCCAGCGGATCCGGCGCTCGCTCCCGGTTCGTTCTTCTGCTGGCACGCGGGCTTTCGCGCGCTCGAGATTGCCGGCGACTACGATCGGATGCCGCAGTTCCTCGGACCTTGGCACGAGATGGTCGGCCACGGACTGGACACATTCGTCGAGGAGAACAGCTACTGGCGTTCGCTTTGCCACGCCTGGAGCGCGCACCCGGCGCTGGAGTTTTTAGAACGTGTGCTGGGCGTCACACCGGCCCGACCGGGATTCGCCGAGATTTCGATCCGGCCGCACGTTTGCGGTCTCGAATTCGCCCGAGGAACCGTCTGCACGCCGCGTGGCGCCGTGCAGGTGGCGTGGCGCCACACGGGCGGAAAGTTTGCCATCGAACTGGAATCGCCCGAGGGAACACCGGTCCGAATCGAGCTGCCGGGCGGCGCGCAGTTCACGAGTCCGGGCGGAGCGTTCAAAACCGAAATCTCCCTCGCGTGAACGAACTCCGCTTCTCTGCTCCGGACACCTGTGCCGTCGATCTCCTCAGCCCCGCGGGAACGGTTCTCCTGCACTATGTATTCGACTCGGACGCCGTCGCCACTGAATCACCCCGGCCCTACGCGCATCCGATCCGCACGCTCGCCGGCGAGGTGGTGACGAATTTCCGCCCGAACGATCACCCCTGGCACCATGGCCTGAGCTTCACCATCGATAATTTGTCGGGCTGGAATTTCTGGGGCGGGGCGACCTACCAGCGCGGCGATGGCTACAAGCTCCGTGCCGATCACGGGGAGCAACGCCATGTCGCCTGGATCCCGACCGACCGGCAGAGTGTGGCGCACCGTCTGGAATGGCGCGCCGGCAGCGAGGTGATGTTGCAGGAGGAGCGGCGCTTGACCGCGCAGTTGATTTCACCCGCGGCGTGGTGCCTGCGCTGGCAGGCGGAAATCCAGAACGTGAGCGGGCGAGCGTTGGTGTGCGCCAACTACCATTCGGGGGAGGGCCTGGTCGGTTCGCATTACACGGGACTGCAATTCCGCGGAGCGCGCGAATTGTTGGACGATCACGGTGACGCGAGTCTCGGAGTATTCGCGGAGGGTGGGCTCGCGGGCGAGTCAGCGGTGCACGGGGCTCCGGCCCGTTGGATGGAGTGGCGTGGACAGAAAGACACTTCGCTGCGCAAGGTGACGATCCGGTTCGAGAACCCCCGCGCGCCGCTGCATTGGTTTGTTCGTCGGAATAATCCGCTCGCGGCCTTTCCGTTCCACTTCGACCGAAATCTCGAACTGCCAGTCGGCGCTTCGTTCCGGATCGAGCATTTGCTCACCTTCACCGACGTCTTCTGATTATGGACCGACTCGAGTTTCTCCGCCGAATGGGGTGCGGCGCCGGTCTGATGGTCGCGACTCGTGGAACGGGTCAGTCGACGGAATTGGCGCGGGCCGCTTGGCCAGTGGCTTATCGCGCGGACGAGCCGGAGGCGTTTTGGCACGCGGTGCGCGACCAGTATGCCATCTATCCGCCGCTCATTTATCTCAACAGCGGGGGCTTGGGGCCGTCGCCGCGCCCGGTCCTCGACATCCTGGAGCTGACCGCGCGGCAACTCCAGCACCGGATCGAGACCGGCCATTTCTTTTTCGAACAGGCTCGTGGCATCGTGGCCGAATTTTTCGGCGCTTCCATCGAGGAGATTTGCTTCGCGCGCAATGCCACCGAAGGAAATTCGATCATCGCGGCCGGACTTGGATTGCGAGCCGGCGATGAGGTGATTCTCGAAACGCACGCGCACCCCGGTGGATCGCTGCCCTGGCTCAATCAGGCGCGGCAGGCGGGCGTCGTCGTCCGGGCGTTCACTCCGGATGCGAACTCCGCCGCCGGAAACCTGGAACGCATCGCCGCCCTGGTCGGCCCCCGCACGCGTGTGGTCCAGGTCAGTCATGTCACCGCGCCGACCGGAATCGTGATGCCGGTGCGCGAGATCGCGACCCTGTGCCGCGCCAAATCGATCTGGTTCCACATCGATGGCGCCCAATCCGCGGGGATGATCCCGTTCAAGCTGCAGGAGATTGGCTGCGATTCCTACGCCGCGAGCGGACACAAATGGCTGGGGGGGCCGCGCGAGAGCGGGCTGCTCTTCATCCGGCAGGATCAGATTGATCGGGTCGCGCCCCTGCACTTGGGCGCCTACTCAAGCGGAGATTTCGATTTGTCCGGCCATCTGACCTTTACCCAAGGCGTGCGTCGGCACGAATACGGGACACGGAACGCGGCGACCGTCGTCGCCTTGGCGGAAGCGACACGTTTCCAGAGCCAAATCGGCCGTGAGCGCCTCGCTGTCCGCAATGCGAGTCTGATCAGTCGGCTGGTGGACGGTTTGCGAGATTTGCCGCGCGTGACCATCCTCAGTCCGGAGGCGGCCGAGCAGCGCTCGGCCATGCTGACGTTCCGCATCGATGGCATCCCGGGCGCGAATGTCTTCCACCGCCTGATGGACGCACACCGACTCCGCTGCCGACCGGTTAACGAGGAGAAACTCGATGCGGTCCGCGTCTCCTTCCACATCTTCAATACTGTGGCCGACTGCGACCGGCTGATCGCGGCCGTCCGTCAAATCGTCCAACCGTGACCACTTCCGGTCCAGTTTTGCTTACGCGCGGACTGCAAGGCCGAATCTGAATTTCTCCATGAAGCTTCGCTCAATCCTGCAACGCACCGCCTGGTGCGCTCTCTGTGTGGTGGTGCTGGACGCCGCTGGTGCCGCGTCGGCTCCGCCGCGGCATGATCTCTATCTCGCCGCCTCGATCAACAGCTCCAGCCGGGTGATGGGCGGAGGATCGGGCCTCACGGCGCTGGACGGCATCTACTTCCGCGCCGCGGGCACAAGTGAGTTCAGACATGTCGGCATCAATTTGCCGCTGCTCATCACCGTTGCGGTGGACCCACGGGACTCTCAGCAGATCTACGCGGCCGGGCTCAGTGGAGTGATGCGCTCGCGGGACGGCGGACAGACGTGGCGCATCGTGACGGGTTGGGCGGAAACCGAGCCAAAGTCCCTCGCCTTGGATCCGCTGCAACCAGACTTTGTTTACTCCGGCTTGCCGGACGGTTTCGTTTTGTCGCGGGACCAAGGCCAGACGTGGCAGCGAGCCGAAAGCGGACTGCCGGAGCGCGGCAAATACACGCAGTGTCTTCAAGTCGATCGCACCACGAGCGGCCGGATTTTCATTGGTTGCGAAAGCGGAATCTATCTGACCGAAGACGGCGCGCAGAACTGGCGCCGCGTGCTGGAAACCACCGACACCGTGAACGACATCCAGCAATCGCCGCACGACGCTGCGCATTGGGTGGCGGTTTCCCAGAGTGCCGGAGCCTTGGAGTCGCGTGATGGCGGTCGGACGTGGCAACGGCTCACAGACGTTCCGCACGAGCATGCACTCTACAACGTGGCGTTCCACGCCACGCAGCCCAGTCATCTGGCCATCGCGAGTTGGACCTATGGGCTGTGGGTGAGTGAAGACGGCGGACGGACGTGGGTGGAGCGGAACGCGGGACTCCCCCTGCCGCATCGGGTGTGGCGCACCGCCTTCGACCCCGATACCGGCGCGCTCTACGCCGCCGTTTTTGAAAACGCGATTTTCAGCTCGGTCGACCTGGGCCGCAACTGGACCAAGCTCGGAATGGAGGGCTCGGTTGTCCGCAGTTTCGTCTTTGTTCCCCGTCCACGCTGACTGGAGCCAGACCATGAAAAATATTTTTGCGATTCTCGCGTTCGCGGTGGCCACGACTGGCGCCGTGGCCCAGCCCGCCACCACGGCTCCGATTCCGCATGCGCCTGCCGAGGCCCCGCCTGCCGCGCTCCGCCGCGGTTATCTGGAGCGGGCCGAGGAGGTGAAGCAGTGGTATCTCGACTCGGTCAAGAGCGACAACCCGGCGTCGTTCGGCTCCGGGGCCATCGCGTCGAAATTATCTCGCCGGGAGGATGCGCCCGCGGTTTCCCAACGCGTCATCGAGCTGATGCAGGGCCGGCAAAGTGGCGACATGTTCTGGATGTTCCCGTGGACGGCGATTTCGTTCCTCGGGCGCGATCAGCTCAGCACCGAGGCGAAGCAGGCGATCCGCAACGCATGGCGAACCTACATGCCATTGCGCGGCGACACCGAAAATCATTGGGCGATGTATTACACCGCGCTGTTCCTGATGAGTGAACTTTACCCGGATGACCCCGGTGAGTCGTGGTTCACCGGCAAAAGCTCAGCGGAGAACCGCGCCGAGGCGAAAGAGTATTTGATTCACTGGATGGATCTCGCGACGACGATCGGGCAGGGGGAATTCAACCCGACGCACTACATCGGCGAGTATGCGATCCCCATGCTTTATCTCGCGGCGTGGGCGCAGGACCCGGAGATGCGCAAACGCGGCCAGATGAAACTCGACTGGCTGCTGGCTGACCTGGCCGCGCAGACGCTGCAGGGGATGCTGCGAGGACCGAACGGCCGCACCGACGACACTTCCGTGGTGCAACGTTGGCTGGCCCTCTCCTCCTATTTCAGTTGGCAGTGCTTCGGCAACACGGCGCCTCCGCCGGGATTCGGCGGTTTCGGCATCTGGTTTGCCGTCGCGGCTGAGCATTACGAAGTGCCGGAGGTGATCCGTCGCATTGCCGTCGTCCGTGAAGGCGACTACATGCAACACGACCTGAAGCGCACGCGGCGCCGCTGGCGTTACAGCGACGAACTCATGCCGCTGGTTTACAAGACCACCTATATGCACCGCGATTACGCGGTCGGATCGACGCAAGGTGGTCTGATCACCGATCCGATCCAGGCGCACGTCTGGGACGTGACATGGGCGGTGCGGGATCCTCGCGGGGTGCACAACACGATGTTCTCCGTGCATCCTCATTCGTCCGGCAAGGTCATGCAGATGTATTTCACGGAACTCCCGGATCACATGATCGAAGCACTCGCCAGTCAGGGGAAGCCCTCCTACGACGTGCCCGACAAAATTCTCGGCAGCTCTCCTTTCGAGCAGGTGATGCAGGATCACGACACGGTGATCGCGCTTTACGACATTCCGCCGGGCACGCGCTTTCCGCACATCAACGGATTCTTCTCCAAGGATCTCACCAATTTCACGGAGGACGGGGCGTCCGGCTGGATCTTTGCGCAGGGAGGGAACACCTACCTCGCTTACCGCCCGCTCGCCCCCTACGAGTGGCAACCCCGTCTCGGCTACAAGCAGCTGCCTTCGACGAGTGGCTACAAATGGGAACGCGTGAATCTCGGCGCGCAGGGTGACAAGCTGCTCTTCAGTCCACATCTGAAGAACGGCACCATCGTGCAGGCGGCCAGCGCGAGCGAGTTCCCGGATTTCGCGGCATTTCAGCAAGCGGTGAAAGCGCTGCCGCTGCGCTACCGCCTCGAGCCGGTGCCATCAATCGAGTTCAAGTCGCTGCGCGGGCGCACGCTGAACTTCACCTATGGCGAGGCGCCGCGAATCGACGGGCGGCCCATCGACTATTCGAAGTGGCAAACATTCGCCGGCGATCACCTCAACTCCGAACGTGGCTCGCGTCGCCTGCGGATCACCCATGGGGCACTGGAGCGGGTGCTCGATTTCAACACGCTCACGATCACGGACTCGGGCCGCTGAACCATGGCGACTCCGACCTGCAGCCCGCTCAATCAAGTCACGTTCGGACGCGGATTCCTCGCGGACCGCGCGCGGCTTGTGCGCGAGGTCGTCATTCCCCATCAGTGGTCAGCGCTGAACGATCGGCTGCCCGGAGCGGAGCGCAGCGGCACCATCCACAATTTCCAAGTCGCGGCGGGCGAAAAAGCCGGCGAGTTCTACGGCCTCTGGTTCCAAGACTCGGATCTCGCCAAATGGATCGAGGCGGCGTCGCATCGCCTCGCCACTCATCCGGACGTCGCGCTTGACGCTGAACTCGATCGGCTGATCGACACGATTGCGAAGGCCCAGCTGCCCGATGGTTACCTCGACACTTACATTCAACTCGTCGAACCCGAAAAGCGCTGGGCCAATCTCCACGAATACCACGAACTCTACATTGCGGGGCATTTTATCGAGGCCGGAGTTGCGCACTTCGAAGCCACCGGCAAGCGGACGTTGCTCGAAGTCGTCTGCAAACTCGCCGACCTGATTGAGCGAACGTTTGGGTCCGCGCCCGGCCAGATCGCCGGCTACTGCGGACACGAGGAAATCGAACTGGCGCTGCTCAAATTGGCGCGGGTGACAGGTGAGTCGCGCTACTCGCGCCAGGCCGCCTGGTTTATCAACCAGCGCGGTGCTGAACCGAATTACTTCGAGGCGGAAATCGCGCGGCTGAAAATCAACCGACTGCCGGAGTCTTTCCATCATGATCGCTGGGCGTATCTGCAGGCCCACGCTCCAGTGCGGCAGCAGCGCGAGCCTGTCGGACACGCCGTGCGCGCTTTATATCTCTACACCGCGATGGCCGACCTGGCGCGCGAAAACGCAGATGCGGAACTGGCGGATTCCTGCCGACACCTCTGGGATCGAATCGAGAAGGCGCACCTCTATGTCACGGGCGGGATTGGCGCCGAGTGGATGGGCGAAAAGTTCGCCGAGCCTTACGATCTGCCCAACGATCGGGCGTATGCGGAGAGTTGTGCCGGACTCGCGCTGATTTTTTTCGCCCGCCGCATGCTCGATCTCGAGTTGGACGGCCGTTATGCCGACGTGCTGGAGCGGACGCTCTACAACAACGTGCTGGCCGGCATGGCGCTGGACGGGAAAACGTTCTTTTACGTCAATCCGCTGGAAGTTCGCCCGGCCGAAGTCCGACGCCGCTACGACCATCGTCACGTGAAGACGCAGCGCGTGCCATGGTTCGGCTGTGCGTGCTGTCCGCCGAATATTGCCCGCACCCTCACCTCGCTGGCCCGCTACACGCATTCCGTCTTCGACGATGGCATCGCGTTGCATCTGTTCACCGCGAGTGAGATTCGCTTCAGTGTCGGCCGGACGCGTGTGCATCTCGAAGTGAAGACGGATTACCCGTGGGATGGAAAGGTGGTGGTGCGGGTCACGCCCGGTTCCCCGCTCAATTTCGCTTTACGGCTGCGCCAGCCCGGCTGGTGCCGTGAGGCGAGCGTGCGGTTGAATGGCGAAGTGGTTCCGTGCACGAACAAAGCGGGCTATCTGATGCTGCTCCGCGAGTGGCAATCAGGTGACACGGTCGTGCTCGATTTTGCCCTGCCCGTGTTCCGCCTCCGCGCCAATCCACGCGTGCATCACAATCGCGGCAAGGTCGCGTTGCAGCGCGGGCCGATCGTCTATTGCCTGGAAGAAATCGACAATGGTCCCGGTTTGAATCGCCTCGCGATTCCGAGCGATGCGGTGCTCCACCCGCGCTTCAAACCTAACCTGCTCGGCGGCGTGGGGGTGATCGAAGCAGCGGTGCAACGCGTAGCAGTGCCGGGTGAGGAACTCTATTCGACGACGTCGCCCACGAGCGAGGCGACACAGCTGCGCGCGATTCCCTACGCGCTCTGGGCCAATCGAGGCGAGGGGGAGATGCTCGTATGGATCAACGAATGCTAAATCGAATTTCACTTCTTTTGATGGTGTGTGCGACGAACGCTTTGGCGGCCGATCCGGGGAGAGACTTCGTCGCATCCGCCGGTGCAGCGCACTCTTTTCTCACCCGGCTTTGTGACGACTTTGGCGGTCGCGTGACTGGTTCAGAACAAAATGCGGCGGCCATGGAGCGGCTCGCCGCAGAGCTCCGCGCGCTGGGCTACCAGCCGCGGATCGACACCTTTCGAATGCCCGGCTGGGAGCGGGGGGACGACCGCGTCGCGATGATCGAGCCGCACGCGCGTTCTCTGCGGGTGGCTGCGCTCTGCTACTCGGACGCGCAGGCGGCATTTGCGGCAGACGCGGTCGATCTCGGCGACTTCAAGCCCGAGCAACGTGCCACGACGCTGCGCGGCAAGGTGGGGATCGTGAGCCCATCGACGCCGTTCGCCATGCGAGAGATCGCGGCGGCGGCATCCGAGCACGGTTTGCGCGCTCTGCTGCTCATCAACCGTGAAGCGGGAGGCCAGTTGCTGGCACGCACCGGAAGCTTCACGGGCGAGACGCTGCCGTTGCCGATCTATTCGATCACGCAAGAAGAAGGCCGCTGGCTCCAGCGGCTCCTGGCGCGGGGACGGCCGGTGCGCCTGCGCGTCGAAACAAAATCGCGCGTGCGGGGGGTTGAAACCGCCAACTTGGTTGTGCGTATTCCGGGAAAGTCGCCCGAGACTATTGTCGTCGGCGCACACTTTGACAGTTGGGACCTCGGACAGGGCGCGCTCGATAATGGGTTGGGCGTCGCACAGCTTTACGCGCTGGCGCATGGGCTCCGCGATCGATCACTCGCTCGGACGGTGGAACTGATCTGGTTCAATGGCGAGGAGCAGGGACTTTGGGGATCTCGCCATGCCGCGGCGCAGCTCGGCGAGGCGCCGGTCTCGGTCATGGTCAATCTCGACATGGTGGGAGTGCCAATCGCGGTGAATGCGCTCGGCGATTCCGATCTCGTTCCCGTCCTCGAGCGCTGGCACTTGGCGCGAGGCAAGCGCCTTCCCCTCGGGGTGCAGAACATCAATTGGCTCGCGAGCGACCACACGCCTTACCAGCTCGCGGGCGTGCGCGCGGTGACCTTCAATGCTCCCATCCCGCGGGAATCGGTGCGGTATTACCACGACTTGGCCGATACGATCGACAAGCTGCCGGCGTCCATCGTCGTGGAATCAACCGCCATCATCGCCGAGGTCGTGCTCGCGCTCGCGACCGACCCGGATCTGCCGGCCGGGCGTCGCGCCGCCGATGACACGGCCCGGCTTTTTACCTCCTTCGGCCTTGAACCGCGCCTGCGCGGGATGGGCCTCTGGCATTTCGACAACTCCACCCCCTGAACTTCACCCCACCGCCCCATGCATTTCCTTGGCCTCCATTGGATCGACGGTCTAATCATCGTCGCTTACATCCTCATCGTTCTCGGCATCGGTCATCGACTTTCACATGGCGTCCAAGGCCAAGGGGACTTTTTCCTCGGCGGTCGATCGCTGGGGCGCTGGTTCCAGTTTTTCCTCAGCTTTGGCAGCATGGCAGACCCGGGGCAGGCGACGACCACCTCCAGTTCGGTTTACCGGCAGGGCGCCGGCGGCGCATGGCTCGCCCTCATCACCCTGTTCCTGACGCCCTACTATTGGTTTCTCAATGTGTGGTTCCGTCGGGTGCGCCTGACGACAACGGCCGATCTCTTCGAGGACCGTTTCGGTAAGCGCTTCCTGAGTTCGCTCTACGCCGCCACCACGATCATCATCATCATCGTGAGCATCGCGGGCGGCAACGTCGTCGCGCTCAAGACCCTGCAGCCGCTCATGGCCAAGGAGCCGGCGGCCTACACCGTGCAGGAAAAGCAGAGCGTCGAGGACTACCATCAATTCGTGCAACTGCGTTCGATGCGCGCGGCCGGGGAACTTTCGTCGGAGACGGCGGAGCGCTACGATGTGCTGAAAAATTACTACGATCGCGGCGAATTGCAGCCGTATGTGACCTACCTGAAGCCAGTGCTCTTCTACTTGGTTTCTTCCTTGCTGGTGGCGGTCTTCATCATGCTGGGGGGATTGAAGGCCTCGGCGATGGTCGATGCGGTGCAGGCAATTCTCGTGATCGTCATCTCCGTGATCTTGATACCGTTTGGACTGATGAAGCTGGGCGGCGCCGCGGCGCTGCACGAAAAGGTGCCGGAGGTGATGTTCAACCTTTTCGGCGGAGGCGCCTTGAGTGAATACACGTGGTATTCCATCGGCGCTCTTTTGCTCGTCCAGTTTCTCGGCATCTCGAGTTCCCAGGCCAACATGACCATCGCGGGTTCGGCCAAGGACGAATTCGCCGCGCGCATCGGCGCCGTGTCAGGTGGCTTTAGCAAACGCTTCGTGACAATTGCGTGGGCTTATTGCGGCCTGATCGGGCTGGCACTTTTTGGACCGGGCCTCTCTGACCCCGATCAAGTGTGGGGCATGCTGACGAAGGCGCTGTTGCCGGTTGGCTTGGTGGGGGTGATGATCATTGGCATTCTCGGCGGAAAGCTGGCGCTCTTGGGCGCGCAATCGGTCGTCATGGCCGGCCTAGTGGTGAAGAATATCTACGAGCCGCTGTTCCCCGGGAAATCCGACAAACACTACATGCGGGTCGCGCGGTTGACCGTGCCAGTCGCTCTCGCGCTCGGCATCGGCATCGGTCTCTACCTCAACAGTGTCATCGCGCTGTTGAAGTTCGCGATCGTCTTTCTCGTCATCTGGGGTGTGCCGATCACCATGCTGTTCGTTTGGCGGCGACTGACGGAGACGGCGGTGCGCGTGCAGGTTTTCGCCATGCTGTTCCTGATCTGCGTGCTGCCGTGGACCGTGCCGCAGATTCCCGCGCTGGCGCGCTCCGAGTCGCTCACGGCCATGACACGCGAACGAGTCGTCACGGTCGAGGCGGTGGCGACGCAAGTTGACGTCGAGGCGGGCCGGGCGAAGGCAGTGGGCGAAACATTTCTCCGGACGCAGCGCACCGAGCCCGTATCCATTTATTTCGAGGAAGGTGTCGTGCGCGTGGATCCGAAAGATCTGAGCTCACCGAAAACCGGCCGCGGTTTGTTTCGCGCCGAAGTCTGGTTGATCTCGCTGTTCGGCGTCGATGTGGCGGGTTTCAATTCCGCGCAGTTGATGACGACGCGCTACCTCGTGGACGCGCTCCTGCCGATTCTGATTCTGCTGGTGGTGAGCTGGCTGACCCAGCCCACGGATCCGGTGCGCGTCGCCCGGTTCTATGCACGCATGAAGACTCCGGTGGCGTCCACGCTTGAACTCGACGCTGAGGAAGTAGCGGTCAGCTACGCCAACCCGACGCGCTATGACCACCACAAGATTTTTCCGCGCACGAATTGGGAGTTCACGAAGTGGAACCGGCAGGACACGATTGGATTCCTTGGCTGTTGCGCCTTGGTGGGCTTCATCCTGGTTTTCTTCAAAGCCGTGCTCGTGATTGGCAGTTGAACGGGAGAGGCCCGATCAGAGCGCAGCGAATGAATGTTGCTGAAAATTTGCCTCCGGTTTGGCACGCCGCGAGAAGCGGTTCTTCTCGTGGCGCGGTGCGGCGATTCTCGATTCTCTGGCTGGGCCTGACGCTGTGTCTGGCGGTGACGGACAGTCAGGCGACGGTGCTCGTCAGCGGAGGCAGCATGATGAACGGCGACCAGTTCGCCGAGAGTAACCTGCCGGGGTTGCGCGAACACTTCGCGGGGGTGCGCCG
>PNJQ01000023.1 GCA_013821985.1 Opitutus sp. | reverse complement strand
GCCCGCAACTTGGGCCAAGTTTTCGGACTGCGCAAGCGCTGAAAAACTTTTTGCCGCGCGACCACTCAGCCTCTCCTACGCGCTCGAAAACGGGCCGTTACGGCATCGTTTATCCATTTTCGTTGACAGCACATTATCACGCTTTTCTTCTCTTTCTCGAAAATGGCTACGAGCGAAGCGCCCCAATTCGACTTCACCGTCCTGCGCCGCCTGCGCGAGCAGCGCGAGATGACTCTGGCCGAGCTTTCCGCCGCGTCCGGCGTGTCAGTCGCGGTAATTTCCAAGCTCGAGCGCAACCAGCAATCCGCGGAACTCGAGACACTCTACCGTCTCGCGCGCGCGTTCGGCTTGAGCGCGACGGACCTGATGGCGATGGCGGAATCTCCCCTCGCCCATCGCGTCGCGGAGAAAAATTACCGCTCCGGCGAATTTCGCTTCCGCTCGATCAAATACGCCAACGTCGTCGGTCTGCTCGGCACCGCGCCCGCCGGCGCGAAGGTTTCCCGCCCAGAAATTCACCACGATGACACCGAGGTCTGCTGGGTCACCGAGGGCAAACTGCGCCTCACCCTGCCGCACGAGGAATGCCTTCTCGAAGCGGGCGAGAGCATCCAGTTCGACGCCATTCAACAACACACCTACGAGGCACTCGCCGACTCGCAGTTCGTGATCCTGCACCTCCGAAAGGACAAGAGATACTGAACGGGGTTGGACCACCGCATGCCCCATCACCCCCAATCACGTGCCCTGTCTCGCCGTCGCCCAACGCTGCTGAGGACCACTTTTGGACACAGAGACAATCTGCGAACCACAGAGGGCCCAGAGTCGTTTCAGACTCCGTGACCTCCGTGCCACCTCCTCCGACTCGGTGACAAAGCACCTCCCGATCCCGCTCCGATGAAAATCGACTCCGCACTGAAAACCGCCGACCTCGCGTCCGCGCTCGCTCGCTTCTGGCAGCTCTCCGGTCAGAAGATCGATTCGATCTTCGGCACCTATGATCCTGCGAAGGGTTCGCCGGTGTTCACCGTCGCGGGAAAATATACCGCACGCGGCTGGACGGAGTGGACCGAGGGTTTCAACCACGGCGCCGGCTTCCTGCAATTCGACGCCACCGGCGAGCACCGCTTCGCCGAGGCTGCGCAGAAGCTCACGGTCGAGCGCATGGCATCGCATGTTTCGCACGTCGGCGTGCACGACCACGGCTTCAACAATCTCAGCACCTACGGCAATTGGCTGCGCCTCCAACGTGAAGGCAAACTGCCGGCCGACCAGGTGGAGTTCTGCGAACTCGCGCTGAAAATTTCCGGTGCCGTCCAAGCCGCACGCTGGTCGCCCATTCACGGCGGCGGCGGCTACGTTTACTCGTTCAACGGCCCGCACTCGCTCTTTGTCGATACCGTCCGCTCCATCCGGATCCTGATGGTTGCGCACCGCCTCGGCCACCGGCTCATGGGCGAAAACGACGTCGCGACGTCGCTCCTCGAACGCGGCCTACAGCACCTCGAAGCCACGGCGCGTTACTCGATCTATTACGGCGAGGGTCGCGACAGCTACGATGTGCCCGCCGAACGCGGTCGCACCACCCATGAGGCCATTTTCAATCCGAACGACGGCCGCTTCCGCTGCCCAAATTCGCAGCAGGGTTTCTCCGGCTTCACCACGTGGACCCGCGGGCTCGCGTGGGCCATGGTGGGCTTCGCGGAGGAACTGGAGTTGCTCAAGACCGTGCCCGACTCCGAACTCACGCCACTCGGTGGTCGCGACAAATGGGAAGCCGTCCTCCTCAAAGCCGCGCGCGCGACGTGCGACTGGTATATCGCGAACACCGCGCGCGACGGCATTCCTTACTGGGACGGCGGCGCGCCCCACCTGCATCGTCTCGGCGACTGGCGCACGCGCGACGCGGAGCCGTTCAACGATTTCGAACCGGTCGATTCGTCCGCGGCCGCGATCGGCGTGCAAGGTCTCTTGCGTCTTGGTCGCCACCTCGGCGAAACGAGCGAGGGAAGAAATTACTGGCAAGCCGGTCTCACGACGCTGCGCACGCTGTTGAGCGACGCTTACCTGGCAACCTCTCCCGATCACCAAGGCCTGCTCGTCCATGCCGTCTATCATCGCCCGAACGGCTGGGACCACATCCCCGCCGGCCGCAAGGTCCCGTGCGGGGAAGCCTGCATGTGGGGCGACTACCACCTGCGCGAGGCCGCGCTCTATCTCCAGCGCGTGATCGAGAACAAGCCTTACTACACTTTCTTCGGCGGAGTGAGGTAACCCAGCTGCAGGCCTCCAAGAACGCAAAGATCACCAGGATGGCGCCGTCCCCGTTCCTTGGGTTTCAGGTGTTTTTCGTAACCAAACTTCTCCCCGCTTTCGGGCCTGTTGTGACCGACTCATGAACCTCCCTGATTTCTCGCGTCTCTGCATCCACACGATCACCACGAAGCCGTGGCCGATCGAAACGGCCGCCGCGAAATTCTCCGCCGCGGGCGTCAAGGGCATCACCGTGTGGCGCGACGCACTCACGGGACGCGACATCGCGCCGACCGGTCGGCTGTTGCGCGACCACGGTCTCTCGATCGTCTCACTCTGCCGCGGCGGCTTTTTCCCGGCACTCACGGCGGAAGGACGCACCAAGGCGCTCGACGACAACCGCCGCGCCATCGCCGATGCCCACGCGCTCGGTGCACCACTCATCGTGCTCGTCTGCGGCGCCGTGCCCGGCCAGTCGCTGGTTGAATCGCGGAAACAAATCGTCGATGGCATCGCCGCGCTGTTGCCGGAATGTCGCGCCGCCAGCGTGAAGCTCGCCATCGAACCGTTGCACCCGATGTATGCCGGCGATCGCTCCGCCGTGAACACGCTCGCGCAGGCGAACGACATGGTTGAACAACTTGGCTCACCCTTCGTCGGCGTCGCCCTCGACGTCTATCACCTCTGGTGGGACCCGGCGCTCGAGGCCGAAATCGCGCGCTGCGGTCAGCTCAACGCGCTCTTCGCCTACCATGTTTGCGACTGGCGGACGCCGACCCTCGACCTGCTCAACGACCGCGGTCTCATGGGCGAAGGTTGCATTCCGCTCCGCCAGATCCGCACGTGGATCGAGGCGACCGGCTACCGCGGCTTCAACGAAGTCGAAATTTTCTCCACGCGCCTCTGGGCCACCGATCAGGACGAGTATCTCAAACAAATCGTCGCCGCGTATCGCGACCACGTGTGAGCCAGAAACTCCAAACACCAAATGCCAAACTCCAAACCTGCGACACCGAGGCAGACCAGAGAACCACAGAGCGCACCGAGAACGATCCAATCCTCCGTGAACTCGGTGTCCCTCCTTCCGAGTCTGTGACGAATATTTCCGACTCACTCCCCGTTACTCGCTCCTCACTTCTTCAATGAAAACCCACCGCATCGGCATCATCATGAACGGCGTCACGGGACGCATGGGCACCAACCAGCACCTCATCCGCTCGATCAAAGCGATCATCGATCAAGGCGGCGTGAAGCTCTCCGACGCCGAGACGATCCTGCCCGAACCCGTGCTGGTCGGTCGCAGCGAGGACAAACTCCGCGCCCTCGCCGCGCGCACCGGTGTGCAGCGCATCTCGACCAACCTCGACGCCGAACTCGCGAATCCCGCGAACCAAATCTACTTCGACGCCACCTTAACGGGCCAGCGCCCCAACGGAGTGCGCAAGGCGATCGCCGCGAAAAAGCACATCTACTGCGAAAAACCCACCGCCACCACGTCCGCCGAAGCGCTCGCACTCGCCCGCGAGGTGACCGCCGCCGGTTTAAAGAACGGCGTCGTGCAGGACAAACTCTGGCTGCCCGGCCTGCTGAAACTGAACTACCTCATCAAGACCGGCTTCTTCGGGAAGATTCTCTCGGTGCGTGGTGAGTTCGGTTATTGGGTGTTCACCGGCGAATTCGAAAAACTCCAGCGCCCATCGTGGAACTATCGGAAGGAAGACGACGGCGGCATCATCGTCGATATGCTCTGTCACTGGCAGTATGTGATCCAGAATCTCTTCGGCGACATCAAGAGCCTCACCTGCCTCGGCGCGACGCACATCCCCACGCGTTGGGATGAAAAAGCTCAGCCTTACAAATGCACCGCCGACGACGCCGCCTACGCGACGTTCGAACTCACCAATGGCATCATCTGCCATTTCAATTCGTCCTGGGCCACGCGGGTTGATCGCGACGATCTCCTCACGCTGCACGTCGATGGCACGCATGGCTCCGCCGTCGCCGGCCTGCGCGATTGCAAAGCCCAGTCGCTCGCCGCCACGCCGCGCTGCGTTTGGAATCCCGACATCGACAGCCCCATCAACTACCAGGACGGCTGGACGCGCGTCCCGTCGAACGACACCTACGACAACGCGTTCAAAGTGCAGTGGGAACTCTTCCTCAAGCATGTCGTCACGGGTTCGCCCTTCCCGTGGTCGCTCCACGAAGGCGCGAAGGGCGTGCAACTCGCCGAACTCGGCCTGCAATCCTGGGCCGCGCGCAAGTGGATCGACGTGCCGCCGCTGAAGTGACCCGACCGAACCTGATCACCACGAAACACACCAAACACACGAAATCCGAGCACGCCATCGACCACAAAGAGCACAAAAATCTCGGCACAAAACTTATTCACTCATCGGCACCGACTGATCACTAATCATCTCATCCCATCGGTGGTTCGTGCTTTTCGTGCTTCCAGTGTTCTTCGTGCCCAAATTTTCTAAGCCTTCTGCGCGTTTTGCGGCCCAATTCTTCCCATGACTAAAATCGCACTCATCACCGGTGGTTCGCGCGGGATCGGCTTCGGGATCGCGCAGGCGCTCGCGGCCGAAAAATGGGACCTCGTCATCAACGGCGTGCGCGAGGAGTCCGCCGTTGCAGAACCGCTCGCGCAACTCCGCGCCCAGGGCGTCCGCGTCGGCTACGCACGCGGCGATGTCGGCTCCACCGAGGGCCGCGCCGCCATTCTCGCCGCCACGCGGGCCTTTTGCAGGAGCCTGCTTCCGGGCGATCAGATCACTCCCACCGTCAATCTCCTCGTCAACAACGCCGGCGTCGCCCCCAAGGTGCGCGCCGATCTGCTGGAGACCAGCGAGGAAAGCTACGATTACGTGGTGAACACGAATCTCCGCGGCGTGTTCTTCCTCACGCAGGCATTCGCGCGCGACATGGTCGCGGCCAAGAAAGCCGACGCGGCATTCCGCGCCGCAATCGTCAACATCACTTCCATTTCCGCCACGGTCGTGAGCATCAACCGCGGGGAATACTGCATCGCCAAAGCCGGCCTCTCGATGCTGTCGCAGCTCTTCGCCACGCGGCTCGGCTCCGACGGCATTCCCGTTTACGAAGTGCGGCCCGGCGTCATCAAGACCGACATGACCGCCGGCGTGACGGAAAAATACGACCGGCTCATCGCCGGCGGCCTAAACGTGCAGCCGCGCTGGGGGTTGCCCGAGGATGTGGGCCGCGTTGTCGCCGCCCTCGCGCGCGGCGATTTTCCCTTCAGCACCGGCCAGGTCGTCATGGTCGATGGCGGGCTGACAATTCCCCGACTGTAAGGCGGAGGCAGGTGGAAAGCGTTGACCCCAGCCCGCCCGGGCGGATGCGGAACCAGCCGGTCCACTTTTGTCGCGGAATTCCTCAACTCGCCCGCGACCTGCGCCGATAGAGGGGAGCTGGTCCTGCGCTCGCTGCCCGGTGATCAGCGCGTTTCCCAGCCTGTCATGGCGCACATTCTTTTGGTCGATCCCAACGACGTCGCCAGGAAAGCCTTGAAAGGCATCCTGGAGCGGGGCGGCCATTGTCTCGCTACGGCGGATTCCGTGCCGGCCGCCCTGGCGCTCATCCGCCGGAACCCGCGCATCGATCTTATCTTCACCGAACTGAAACTCGCGGGCGGCGAAGGCGGACTGGGCTTCATCCGTTTTCTCCGCGCCAATCGGCTCCTGCGCACGCTCCCCATTGCCGTCTATACCGGCCACGCAGATCGCGATTCCGTCAAACGCGCGCTCGACCTCCAAGTGCAGAATTTTCTCATCAAGCCGTATCAGGACGAAGCGATTTTCGCCGAGGTCGAGCGGGCCGTGCAGAACCCATGGCTTGCAGGGCATTTCGAGGAGGAAAAGTCCTTCTGCAAGTTGATGGGGCTCTCCAGCGTGCAACTGAAGCGCATGCTCGCCGACGTGCGTGGCGCGCTTCAAGTCACGGCGGCGGCGTTCGAACGGGGTATCGCGCAACGCGATCACAAGACCATCGCCGACGCCGCCGCACCCGTTCACGCCAAGGCCGAGGCCGCCGGTGCCTGGTGCGTCGTCGAAGCGCTCACGCAAATCACCGAACATTCTTCCGCCGATGCGTGGAATTCGGCGCAGGACGACCTGGCCGACATCGAGTTTGCCGCCGAACTCATCGCCCACTGGATCGACCCGCAGCGGCTTTGCCCGGATTTCCTCGGGGAACCCGCGGCCGCGGCCGACGGCCTTGCCAAGGAACGCGAAGCCTGGCTCGCGGCCCCGGTTGCCGGGAAATGTCCGTTGACCAGCTGGGAGCAACTCGCGCGTGAATCCGAGGCGCTGGGCGGATGCCCGGTCATCGACTCGGCTGTCGCGAGTTTTCAGATGGTCGCGAACGGCCACCCCTCGTGCATCAACCCGCTGATGGATCTCGTAGCGCGCGACCCCGGTCTCACGACCCAAATGCTCGTCGCGGCGAATCGTGCGCATTCCAGCGACGACGAATTCAACCGCATCGAGGACGCCCGGCTCGCCGTCGGCCAACTCGGCGAAATGCGCCTGCAGGAGGAAGCACGCCGCATCGTGCAAATCGAGCGCCGCACCTTCGCGCTCGAGCCGGCGATGTCGTGGGCCAGCTACTGGACATTTCAGCGCGGCGTGGCGCGCATTGCGCAGCTGATCTGTCGCGACTTGGAATTCTACAGCCTTGAATCCGTCGCGCGGACGGCCGGGCAGATGCACGACATCGGACTGCTGCTCCTCGCCCGCCTTCGCCCCGCGGGATTCCAAGCCATCCTCGAGCACGCCCGCGTGCACCGGCAGCCATTGCGCACCGTCGAAAAACTTTTCCTCGGCTGCACGACACCGCAATTGGCGGCGCACTTCGCCGAGCGCGCGGGACTTTCCCGGCGCTTCGTCAACGTCATGCGCTGGACGGACGACCCGGCTGCCGCGACCGAAGACAAACATCTCATCGCGATCATTTCGCTCGCCCGCGATCTCTGCCGGCAAAACGAAGTGGGCACGTCGGGCGATCCGCTGGTCGAGGACGCCGCCCCGCTGGAGGACACGCCCGAATGGGCCATCCTGCGGGAGGGTCTCTACCCGAGCTTCAACCTGCGGAAATTCGAACAACAGGTGCACGCCTACTGCGAGCAGCTCCGCAACGAATTCCGGGGGCAGCAATCCGGCACCGTCGCCGAACTCGCCGCCCGCGCCGCGATCTAGGACTATTTTCTGAACCGGCGGCCACTCCGTCATTGAGGTGTTGCGGCCGGCGGCCTTCCTGAGGGCGATGAAACTACGCTCTCTCTTCGCCATTTTCGCTCTCGCAGTTTTCGCCGGCGCTGCCGCGGCGCAAACCCCCACGCGCATCGCCGTGGTTGACGTCAACCGCGTGATCGCTGATTCCGCCGCCGGCAAAGCGGCCACGGCCAAACTGACCACGCTCCAGGAAACCCGCGTCGCTCCGCTCAAACGACTGCAAGGAGAACTCGATCAGCTGACCAAACAATTGCAGGACAAAAACTCGAAACTCTCCGCGGCGGCACTCGAGACCCTTCGCACGCAAGCCGAGGAGAAACAACGCCGGCTGGTGCAGGGCTCACAGGATGCCGAACGGGAAATCGGCGCCGCGCGCGATCGTGAACTTCAGGCCCTCGAGACGAAGCTTAAGCCGATCATCGAGTCCTACGCAAAAGAGGTGGGGTTCGCGGCCATCTTCAACAAATTCGAATCCGGCCTCGTGTTCGCGGCCGACTCGATCGACATCACCGACGAGTTGATAAAGCGCGCAAACCGCGCTCAACCCTGATTCGCGCCGCGCATTACCTCGGGCCGTTCGACCGCCGTTTTCATCTGGAGGCGCTCGCTTTTCCCAAGCTCGCGTCGTCCACCGTGTTAAATGAAAAAGCCGCGCGGTGAGGCGCGGCTTGAAAAATCCGTGGTGCGAAAATCGCGTCAGTTCGTGACGTCGAAGGTCGTGCTGCGCTCGCGGATCGGCGTGTAGAGTTTATACCACTCCGTCTGCGCGGGGCTCTTGGAGTAATCCTTGAGCGCCTGCTCGTCCTTGAATTCCATCGCGATGACGTGCGTGCGCTCGCCCTGTTGCTTGATCGTCTTCGTCCAGACCTTCGTAATGCCCGGATACGCCGCGGGGAGCGCTTTCGCGCCGTCGAGCGCGGCTTGGATTTGCTCCGGCGTGGTGCCGGCTTTCCACGAGACGGTGACGACGTGGAGCACGGTCTTCGGGGCGGTGTCGGCCGCCTGGGCGGCGATGGCGCCGAGCGAGAGTGCGGCGGTGAGGAGGACAGCGAGGAGTTTTTTCATGGGATTCGGTTCAGGGTTGGGTGGAAAACGCGCCCGGGCGAACCGGGCGACGAACGGCGTTAACGTGAACGCTTCAGCGCGGTTCGCAAGCGCGGCGGCGGACGTTGGAAAACGAACCGCGGATTCGAGGCGTGGCGCCATCAATGCGGTGCCGCTCGTCCTCCGACCGATGGAGAACGGGGTTCCCGGCCGCGCCGCGAACAGCAATTCTCGCTCAAAAGCAAAGGCGGGGTCAGGTGACCCCGCCCCACTGATCGAAACGCTTTGCCTCAGCTCTCGAGAAACGCCACGCCCGGGAGCACTTTGCCCTCGAGAAATTCGAGGCTCGCGCCGCCGCCGGTGGAGCAATGCGTGACCTTATCGACCACCTTGAGCTTTTTCGCCGCCGTGGCGGTGTCACCGCCGCCGACCACCGTGGTGGCGCCGTTGGCCGTGGCATTGGCAATCGCCTCGGCCATCGACGCCGTGCCGAGCGCGAACGGCTTGAATTCGAATACGCCCGGAGGACCGTTCCAGATGATCGTCTTGGCGCGGCCGATCGCCGCGGCGAAGAGCGCGTTGGACTTTGGCCCGACATCGAGGCCCATCCAACCGGCAGCAATGCCGGAGGCATCGTCCGCGGGTTTGCTACTCGCATCCTCGGCGAAGCGGTCGGCGCAGATGTAGTCAACGGGCAGATGAATCTTCACGCCGCGCGCCTGCGCCTTGGCCATGAGGTCGGCGACGGTCTTCGCCCCCTCGGGGTCGAAGAGGCTCGCGCCAATTTCCATGTTGTTGAGGACCTTCTTGAACGTGAACGCCATGCCGCCCCCAATGATGATCTCGTCGGCGCGTTCGATGAGATTGTTGATGAGCGGAATCTTGTCCGCGATCTTGGCGCCGCCGAGAATGGCAAGCAGCGGACGCTGCGGATGATCGAGCACGGCGGCAAACGCCTTGAGCTCCGCCTCCATGAGGAAACCGGCGGCTTTCTCGGGCAGATTCACGCCGACCATCGAGCTGTGCGCGCGGTGCGCGGTGCCGAAGGCGTCGTTGACGTAAACATCGCCGAGCTTCGAGAGGCTGGCGCAGAAGGCGGCGATGGCGGACTTGTCGGCGACTTTTTTCGAGCCGTCATCAAGTTTCACCTTCGTTTCTTCCTCGATGTGAAAGCGCAGGTTCTCGAGCAGCACGACGTCGCCGGCGTTGAGGGCGCCGGAAGCGCACGCGGCCTCGACGGCGGGGCCGACGCAATCGTCGAGGAACTTCACCGAACGACCGAGCAGTTTTTCCAATTCGGTCGCGACGGGCTGGAGCGAAAACTTCGCGATCTTCTGGCCGTCCGGGCGACCGAGGTGCGACATCAGCACGACTGACGCGCCCTGTTCGAGCGCGAACTTGATCGTCGGCAACGCGGCGACGATGCGCTGGTTGTTGGTGATGGCACCGGTCGCCTTGTCCTGCGGGACATTGAAGTCCACGCGCATGAGGACGCGTTTGCCGGCGAGTTTCAGGTCACGGATGGATTTGAATTTGGACATGGGAACGGGCGAAAAGAAAAACCACAGAACACCCAGAAGACACAGAAGAGTATCTTTCTGTGTGTTCCGTGTATTCTGTGGTTTCGGGTTTCGTGAAACTCAGAGTTTGGCGGCGATGACTTTCGTCAGATCGACGACGCGGTTGGAGTAGCCCCACTCGTTGTCATACCAGCTCACGAGCTTGAAGAAGTTCGCGTTCAGCTCGATCGAGGAGCCGGCGTCGAAGATCGACGAGGACTTGCTGTGAATGAAATCGGAGGAGACGACTTCGTCCTCGGTGTATTCGAGAATGCCCTTCAGGTAGGTCTCGGAAGCCTTCTTCATCGCGGCCTTGATCTCGGCAAGCGAGGTGGCCTTCGCGGTCTTGAAGGTGAGATCGACGACCGAGACGGTCGGGACGGGCACGCGGAAGGCCATGCCCGTGAGCTTGCCCTTCACTTCCGGGATCACGAGCGCGACGGCTTTCGCGGCGCCAGTCGTGGACGGAATGACGTTTTGCGCCGCGGTGCGTCCGCCCTTCCAATCCTTCTTCGACGGACCATCGACGGTTTTTTGCGTCGCGGTGTAGGCGTGCACCGTGGTCATCAGACCTTCGGTCAGGCCGAAACCTTCCTTCAGCAGCACGTGCACGACCGGCGCGAGGCAGTTCGTGGTGCAGGAGGCGTTGGAGATGATGTGGTGCTTCGAGAGGTCGAGCTTGTCGTCGTTCACGCCCATCACGAGCGTGATGTCCTCGCCCTTCGCGGGAGCGGAAATGATGACCTTCTTCGCGCCGGCGGCGAGGTGGCCCTTGGCCTTCTCGGCGTCGGTGAACAGGCCGGTGGACTCGATCACGAGATCGACGCCAAACTGTTTCCACGGCAACTCGGCCGGGCTCTTCGCGCTGACGACATGGATGTCCTTGCCGTTGACCACGAGCACGTCGTCCTCGGCCTTGTCCGGCGCGGACTTCTTCGAAGTCACCGTGCCGGCGAAGCGACCCTGGATGGAGTCATATTTCAGGAGGTAAGCGAGATTGTCGGCGGGCACGATGTCGCCGACGGCGACCACATCGAGCTCCTTGCCGAGCAGACCTTGCTCGACGAGCGCACGGAAAACGAGGCGGCCGATACGGCCGAATCCATTGATAGCGACTTTGACTGCCATGGTGGGTGTGGGTTGAAGAACGTTAAGAGCCTCGAATCATTGGCGAGGCCCCTGCTTTGGCAAGTGTGATACCCGCCCGGCGTGTGGCATTAATCCAAGTGCGCATGCTCACGCCGCGAAGTTATCGCTGCCGCACCGCAGCGGACCGTCCCGGATTTTGCCGGATGCGCCGGTTCGCTCTTCCCCGAGTCCTGCGCATCACTCGCCGCAACTCCACAAGGCGCAACCGAGCGCCGGCACGAAAAGTTGCCTTTCCACCCGGCCCGCGGGGGCTTCACCGGGTGCGTAGAAACGGTCGTGGTCCGCCACCAGCCGCCAATCCAGATCGGCCACCTCCGGCGCGATCGCCACCTCCGTGTCCTCACCGGTAGGATTGATCGCGAAGAGCAATTTCTGCCCGCCCTCGCTGTCATCGGCATTGTAAACCAGCGCCAGTGCCGCCAGGGCGGGCCCGATGAACGCGCGGAAAAATCCCTCGCCCGGCCGCGACCACTGCCGCAGGTGCCGCCCGGCCGGCGAGCGGCGAAACGCGATCCACTCCGCAAAATACCGGTGCGTGCCGGAGAACCGCCGCAGCCGCCGATAGTCGAGCGCGTTGAGGTCGCCGCGCAGGTAAGTGTTGTTCACCCCGTGCTTCGAGCGGAGAAAATCCTGTCCCGCGGAAATCATCGGAATGCCGACCGAGGCGAACAGCACCGCGGCCATCAGGTGCGTGCGCCGGACGTCGTTCAGCGTCGGACGAAAGCCGTTGTGGCCGCCATTTTCGGTGATCTGGTCGAGCCACGTGCGGTCGTCGTGCGACTCGGTGTAGTTGACGGTTTGCGCCGGCCAGAACGCGAAGTGCCACGGCGAGCCTTTGAGAAAATACTCGAGCTTTTCCGCCGCACCGGCGCCGTGGACGTATTCGCGGAGAAAATTCCGATAACCGTCGTTCCACGACGCGAACCCCGTCGGTCGCAGCACGTCGGCAATGTGGCCGCGGAAGCTCCATGGCTCCGCGATGAGGATGACGTCGGGTTTTGTTTTCTTCAGCGCCACTTCGATTTCCGCCAGGACTCCGGCCCCGATCAACTCCGCGAGGTCGAAGCGGAAGCCGTCCACGCCATAGGTTTCCAACAAGTGAACGAGACTGTCGATGATCAGACGCTTCGTCATCGCGGAGCGACAGCGCAGATCGTTGCCGCAGCCGCTCCAATTCGCGAGGGCGCCATCGTCCCCGAGTTCGAAGTAATAGAGCTTGTCGATGAACATCAGGTGCGCCGGCTCGCCCGCATGATTATAGACGACGTCGAGAATGACCGCCATGCCCTGCCGGTGAAAGGCCGCGACGAGTTCGCGAAATTCCTCCACTTGCGTCGCCCGTTCCGGCGCCGTCGCGTAGGCACTCGCCGGCGCAAACCAATTGGTGGTCATGTAACCCCACTGGTATTCGTCGCGCTTCGTGTTGTCGTGTTCCTGGATCGGCTGCAACTCGACCGCGTTCACGCCGAGCTTCTTCAAATAGAAATCCGGACTCTCCACCCATTTCGTCAGCCCGGCGAACCCGAGTCGTTCTTCGGCGGTCAACTCCAGCGGCGCATGCGCCACGAGATCGCGCACGTGCGCCTCGGCGATGACGAGGTCCTGCCACGGCGGGGTGCGGAAGCCCCGCGCCGCCTTCCCCACCCGCGCCGCGTCGAGCACGATACCCGGGCCGCCGCGACCGGCCGCGGCGAGCGCATACGGATCGAGAATGCGCTCGTTCGGATGGAAATTCCCGAAGACGTTTTGCGGCCCGCTGACCGAATACCAATAGAACCAGCCGTCCAGGTTGCGATCGACGCGCACCTCCCACACGCCGCGCCACCCGCCGGCCTCCAGGCATTTTTCGAGTTCAAAGACATGCGGGCCGCCCGGCGGATCGAGTTCCTCGCTCGTCGCCACGCGCACCGTGCGCGCGCGCGGCGCGAAGAGCCGAAAGATCGTCTCGTCCTTCTTCACGAGCGCGCCGAGCGGCAAGTTGCTATGCAGCGCGTGGAAAAATTTTCCGAGGCGCAGCCGGATTTTCGGGGATTGCTGGCCGTCGCGCAGGTGAATCACCGAGTAGGTGCGGCTCGGATCGATCGGCTCGCGCGTGGTGAACGCAAAAAGATTTCTCCCCGTGCGGTGCGCGAGCAACGCGAGATTTGCGCGCCCTTGATCATCTTGCACGCGATTGGTCGAGTCCGGCGGCAGCGCCAGCCAGCGCGCGTCGGCCGTGACGAATTTGAAACGCAGCGCCGGGTCCCGCAGCAGGTGATCGGCCGCGACCGCGAGCAGCCAGCACGCGCGGCCGAGCAGCTCGCCTTGCTTCAGCTGCCACTCGGGGCGACCGATCGCCTCCTGCCAGCCGTTGAAATCGCCGCCGACATAGACCGCGGTGCGTTCGAAATCCACGCCCGCGTGATCCGCCGGATCGAGCACGAACACCACGCGACCTGCCGCATCGACGAAATACGCCGCCTCCTCCGCGTAGAGCGCCGGATCAGCCGGCGCGAGCGACTCGAGCCGAAATGCCTTCTCACCGGGCGCCAGCAACGGCAGCAGGTCCGCCGTCCAGTCGGTATCGAGCTCGATGATCCCGCCGCTGGCCGAGGTGAGCCAGGCGCGCAGGATGCGGTGTTCGGGTTGCATCACGCCGCCAGTGTGCGGCGGATTCGTCGCGCCGGGCAACAACGGCTTTCCGCGCGAGGCGCGAATTCCTCCTGTTGCCTCGGGGAATTTCCCGCCTACGCTCCCCCTCTCTCATGGCCCGCGAACGCCTTCTCGTCGCCCTCTCCGGCGGAGTCGATAGCTCCGTCGCCGCCCTGCTGCTCAAGCAACAGGGACACGACGTCGTGTGCGCCTACATGAAGAACTGGATCAACGAGGACAACGTCATCGGAAACTGCCCGTGGTTGCAGGACATCGCGGACGCGCGGGCCGTGTGCGAAAAACTCGGCGTGGAGTTTCGGGTCGTTAACCTGATGCACGACTACCGCCGCCTCGTGGTCGATTACCTGCTCGACGGCTATCAGCGCGGCCTCACCCCAAATCCCGACGTAATGTGCAACAGCCGGGTTAAGTTCGGCGTGTTCGCGGCGTATGCGCGCGGGGAGGGATTCACGGGGCTCGCGACAGGGCACTATGCGAGACGGGTCGATGGTGGGAGGGGCTTTGCGCCCCGACCCAGCGGCAACGATGTGGTAACGTCGGGGCATAACGCCGCTCCCACCGCGGCCCCGAACGCTTTAGGAACAAACCCGCAGCGCTACGCGCTGATCGAGGGCGCGGACAAAAACAAGGATCAGTCGTATTTTCTCGCGCTGCTGAATCAAGAGCAGCTCGCCTTTGCCCGCTTTCCCATCGGCCACCTCGCGAAGCCAAAGCTGCGCACCCTCGCCACGGACGCCGGCCTGCCGACCGCGGAGAAAAAAGACAGCCAGGGCATCTGCTTCATCGGCGAAGTGAAGATGGCGGATTTCCTGCGAGCCTATGTGCCCGAGCAACCCGGACCAATCGTGCGCGCCGCCGACGGACGGACGCTCGGCGAGCACCGCGGTCTTCATTACTATACGATCGGTCAGCGCAAGGGCATCGGCATCCCTTCGAACACCGACCACCAAGCCTACGTGGTCGTGGGCAAACGCGCCGCGGACAACACGCTGCTCGTCGCCTTCGATGGTCCGACCGCGCCCGGCCTGTGGACGACCGAGTGTCGTGTGCACAGCCTGAGCTTTATCGGCGAACCGCTCACCGCGCCCACGAGGCTCGAGTGCCGCGTCCGCTATCGCGATCCGCGCGTGCCGGTGGAATTCACTCCGGAGACGGATTCCGAAAGGTGGTCGTCGCTGTCCCCCGCGACGACAGAACGTTCAGGCGTAGCGCAGGCAACGAGCCCCGCCGCAACGTCCGCGCCCACCGCCGCCACGCTTCGCTTCGCCACACCGCAGCGCGCTCTCGCATCCGGCCAGATTCTTGCGCTCTACCGCGGCGAGGAACTGCTCGGCGGCGGCGTCTTCGCATGAGGCCGCTCACCGCGCACCCGGCCTTTGGCGGCCCGATCACCCGCGTGCAATTCGCCCGCGACGGCGAGTGGGAAACCGCGTGGAGCTTCGCGCCTGACCGCGCGCCGGGCGACGCCGATTGGCAAGCCTACCTCGCGGGCCGTCGCGAGGTCGCGTTCGAGGTGTTTTTCGGCGCCGCGTTTTTCGGCGTGCGCATTACCGGTGAGGAGGCCGATGTTATTGCCCGCGCGAGTGCTTGTCTTGCCGCGACGCACGCTGCTCGTGACGGAATCGCCTTCTTTGCCGAGCTCAAACGCCGCACCGGCCTTGGCCTGTGGGGCGCGAAGGTTGACTTCGCAGAAATCGGTGCGGTGAACGCGTGGCGCACCGTGGGCGCGCTCCGCTTTGATCCGCAGAACGCAGACGCAGAGACGTTGCTCGCCAGACTCGAGAGTTCTCCGTTGGTCCGCAATCGGACCCACCCCAAAGCGATTGAATTCGCCTTCGCCGCGCCGGTGCCGCACTGGTTTGCGCTGCCGGTGAGTCGCGCGCCCGCGCATGAATTCGACGCCGCCCTCCTCGCCGCCGCTCTTGCTTCAGTGCGCTGACGCCAACGCGAGCCGCGCCGCCAGGGCCAGCAGCAGCACGCCCATGCCGCGATCAAACCAGTGGCCCGACCGCAGGAACGCCCGCCGGACGGTTTCCCTGGTGAAGAAAAGCGACACGCACGCGAACCACGCCGCCGTCGCTCCGGCCATCCAAAGACCATAGGCCGCCTGAATCCCCCGCGGCGTCGCGGGATCGATCACCGTCACGAAGAGTGCGATGAAGAACAGCGCCGCCTTTGGATTGAGGATGTTGACGAGAAAGCCGGTGACAAACGCACTGTGGTTCGCCGGCGCTTCGGCTGAGCGTAGGGCGGTTTCACCGTCCACGACCACGGCGGGCCGGGTGCGCAGGGCGTTCACGCCAATCCACGCGAGGTAGGCGGCACCGGTCCATTTGACGATATTGAACCAGAGCGGCGATTGGGAAACGAGCACCCCCAGGCCGAGCAAGGAATAGCCAACATGGATCAGGATGCCCGTGCCGATGCCCAAGCTCGTCCAAATCGCCGCCCGCCGTCCGTGGGTCACGCTTTGGCGCAACACGATGGCGAAATCAGGTCCCGGACTTGCCACCGCGAGCAGGTGCGCTCCAGCGACAAGGAGAAACTCGGACCAATACGAATTCACGCCCGCGGCTCCTCTTCGCCTTCGACGCCCTGGTTTCGCCGCAGCTCGGTCACCTCGCGCCGCAGTTCGCGAACTTCGTGCAGCACGTCTGAAAGCTCGACGTCCGTGCGCTTCTGAAATCGTCCGACGAAGAAGCTCGCGACCAGAGCGGTGAAGGTGCCGAAAATGCTCAGACCGCAAATGACAAGGATGACCGCGATCATGCGGCCCGCGCCAGTGACCGGATAATGATCCCCGTAGCCGATCGTGGTCAGCGTGACGAAGGCCCACCACAGCGCGTCATCGGCGGAATGGATGTTCGCTCCCGGCACGCCGCGCTCGACGTTCAGCATGGCGAGCGCGGAGAATATCGCCACGAGCACGGTGAGGATTGAGACGATGCCAAACGTCCCCTTCGCCGGCGCGAGTGCGAAATGCTCCGCCACCTCATGGAACGAACGCAGCGCGCGCAGAATGCGCACGACCCGGAATATTCGTCCCCAACGCAGCCACTCGATTACGGGGATCGACGAGATCAAATCGATCCAGCCCCAACGCAGGTAACCCAGCCGGTCGGGTGCACGCCAGAGGTGCACCACGAAATCGAGCAGGAACACGGCACACACCGCCCAGTCGAGTCGATTCAAAAGCGCGCGTTCGTCCGCTCCCAGCGGCAGCATCAACTCCGCGGCGAGCGCGAGAATGGAAAAAATCGACAGCACCAGGACGAGGATCTCGAGGTAGATCATCCGGCCCGGGGCAGTCGTGCGCTGAGGAGCGGCGGCGAACATGGCGTTGCGGCCGAGCATTGGACGACAAGGCGCGACCGCCAATGCTGAACTCGCGATCGCCAGCGACCGTCGCAGGCTCCGGTCGCTGATTCAGGCGATTCGCTCGGCTCCGCGAGCGCTTACCCGCGCAGCTCCATGTCCTGCGGCACGGTGCTGAGCGCTTCGGCCATCGTGGTGAGGCCTTCCTTGACCTTGAAAACGCTGTCCTGGTGCAGCGTCTTCATGCCGGCGCGCATCGCGATTCTTTTCAACTCGGCCGTTTCGGCCTCCTTGTTGATTGCCTCGATCAATTCCTCGTTCGTCACGAGCAATTCGTGAATGCCGACGCGGCCCTTGTAGCCGGAGCCGTTGCACTTCGGACAGCCTTTCGCGCTCGCCTTGTAGATCGTGCCGCCGGTCCAGCCGATGGCGCGCTCGAGAATATCCTTTTCACGTCCGTCGGGTTCGTAAGCGACGCGGCAGCTTTTGCACACGCGGCGCATCAGGCGCTGGGCACACACGCAGACGAGCGACGACGAGATCATGAACGGCTCGATGCCCATGTCGGTCAGACGGGCCACCGTGCTGGGCGCGTCGTTGGTGTGCAGCGTGGAAATGAGCAAGTGCCCCGTGAGCGCGGCCTCGACGGCGATGTTGGCCGTTTCCTTGTCGCGGATTTCGCCGACGAGGATGATGTCCGGGTCCTGACGGAGGAATGCGCGCAGCGCCGCGGCAAACGTCAGGCCGATCTGCCGGTGCATCTGCATTTGGTTGATGCCGGCCAACGTGTATTCGATCGGATCCTCGGCGGTGCGAATCACGACGTCGGCCGTGTTGATTTCGTTCATCGCCGAGTAGAGCGTCATCGACTTGCCGGAGCCGGTCGGGCCGCAATGCAGAATCATGCCGTAGGGTTGGCGGATGCATTCGCGGTATTTCGCGAGGTTTTCCTCCGTGAAGCCCAGCGCGGGCAACGGCAGCGTCGATTTCTGCTTGTCGAGGATGCGCATCACGACGCCTTCGCCGTGATTCAGCGGCGCGGTCGAGACGCGGAGGTCGATATCGACGCCCTTCTTGTTGAATTGCTTGAAGACGATGCGGCCGTCCTGCGGCAGGCGGCGTTCCGCGATGTCGAGGTTGCACATGATCTTCAGACGCGCGACGAGCGCGCCCGTGACCTTGGCGGGGAGCCGAAGTTTTTCCTGCGTCAGGCCGTCGATGCGGTAGCGGACCACGAGATCCTTCTCCTGCGGCTCGATGTGGATGTCCGACGCGCCGCCGAAATATGCGTCCTCGATGATGCGGTTCGCGAGTTGGATGATCGGCGCGGAGTCCTCGTGCGTGAGGTCCTCGTCGGCAATCTCCGTCGGATCGTCGGAGAACTGGGCGCCAAGCTGATCGACGACATCGGAGAACTGCACCTGCTCGGCAGCCGAGTTGTCCTTTTTGAGCTTCTCCTTGATGTCCTTGTCTGCACCCAGAAGGCGCGCCACGCGCAGGCCGGTCTTTTCCGCAATCTTCGCGGCGAGCTGCGTCTCGAACGGATTCGCGAACGCCACGAGCAGCACGTCGCCCACCTGGCCGACGGGCAGAATCGTGTTCTTCTGGCAGAATTCCAAATCGATCTTCTCGAACGTCGCGCTGTGAACCCGGTAGCGGGCGACATTGAATGGCGTCAGGCCGAGCGCCTTGGCCTTGGCGAGGTGCAGCTGGAACGGCGTGATCTTGAAATCCGTCTGCAGTTGCACGTCGAGCTGCTCGCCCGTGGCTTCGTCGGGGCGATTAACGAGCGCGCCACGCTGCGCGGCATCGAGTTTGCCGAACTCAACGAGCTTATCGACGATCTGAGTCTGGACGCGTCCGAGCGGCATGTCAGGAAGCGGGTTTCGGCTTGGCCGCAGCTTCGCGGTCGGATTGCTGTTTCTCGAGAAATTCGGCGATGACATCCATCGTCGTCGCGTGCCACACGATCGGGCCGCCGAGTTTCTTCTCCCAATGCGTGCGCACGGCCGGGCTCAGGTAATACGCCGTCGCGACGAACCAAAAATCCTCCTCCTTGTCGTAAGGCACGCTCCAAGTCGCCCAGCACATGCCGAGATCGAGATCTTTGCGAATTTCCTCGGGCACCTCGTAATGGCGGAGATCAACGATGCCCAGCCCCTGCTCTTCCATCACGACGTGGAGCACATCGTCTTCCTTCAAAACCTTTTTTTCGCACGCGAGAATGCCGAGCACGGAGGCCTGGCGAAAGTCGCCCTTCCCCGCCAGGTCAAGCACGCGCTCATTGGCACTCTCGAGATCCTCGAACTTGACGAGGTTGTGCTCGACCAGAGCGGAACCGAGCAGGCGGTTCGCGCGCATGAGCAGTGGCCGGTGTTCCATCATGGAGGTGCGATGCTGGAGTTACCTCGCCTTGGAAGGCGATTTCTTTCCCGGCTTCTTCAGGCGACGCACACGTTTTAACAGTTCTTTCCTGAGCTTTGGAATCCCCTCTTCGCTCAGGCAGGAAATCGGCACGAGCTCGACCGTCTTGTAGCGCGTCTTGAACTTCTTGAGGTGCACCACGGCGGCGTCCTCATCCATCTTGTTTGCGGCGACGAGGCGCGGTTTTTTCAACAACGACTTGTCGTAGAGTTCGAGCTCCTTGAGCAACTGCTTGTAGTCGTCGCGCGGATCGCGGCCGTCCGTGCCCGCCATGTCGAGGATGATGAGGAGCAGCGTGCAGCGTTCGATGTGACGGAGGAAACGGTGACCGAGCCCGCGGTTCTCGCTCGCGCCGGCAATGAGGCCGGGGACGTCGGCGAGGACGAGCCGCTCGTAATCCTCGGGATACTCGATCACGCCGATCTGCGGGTGCAACGTCGTGAACGGATACGCCGCCACCTTCGGATGCGCCTTCGTGATCAGCGTGGTCAGCGAAGATTTGCCCGCGTTCGGGAATCCGACGAGGCCGATGTCGGCGATGCTCTTCAGTTCGAGGCGATACTCGCCGAACTGTCCGGGTTCGCCGGGGCCGAAGTTACGCGGCGCCCGGTTGACGGAGGATTTGAAACGCGTGTTGCCAAAGCCGCCCTTGCCGCCGTGACACAAAACAAACTCCTGCCCGTCCTCGAGGATTTCCGCGACCACCGCGCCGGTCGAGAGGTCGTAGCAAATGGTGCCAAGCGGCACGCGCAGGATCGCCGGACGGCCCTCGCGGCCGTTGCAATCCTTGCCCTGGCCGTGCTCGCCGCGCTCGGCCGTCCAGT
The DNA here is from genome assembly GCA_013821985.1 of Opitutus sp. GTDB lineage: Bacteria > Verrucomicrobiota > Verrucomicrobiia > Opitutales > Opitutaceae > Didemnitutus. The sequence goes on along the minus strand of PNJQ01000023.1, from coordinate 27,330 downwards.
GCGGCTTGTATTTGAAATCGATGAGATTGTTCTGGTCGTCGTCGCCGCGCAGGATCACGTGGCCGCCGCGCCCGCCATCGCCGCCGTTCGGGCCGCCCCACGGCTCGTATTTTTCCCGACGAAAGCTCACGCAGCCGCGGCCTCCGTCGCCCGCGCGGGCCTTGATGGTGCATTCGTCGATGAACATGGGGCTAAACGTGCAGAATCCCCGCGGCTTGCCAAGCGGCGTTCATTCGATCCGGTGCCGATGCAAGAAATTATCCAACAACGCCCGGCCGGTCGCCCAGCTCCCCAGGTTCGAATCGCTGTTGATGTGCCCGCAGGGCGCCACGGCGTGAAATTCCGCGCCCCACGCGATCGCAAACTCCTTCGCCCGCCCAATGCCGAGATACGGGTCGTCCGGACTGGCCACGACGCAGACGGGGAAGGCAAACCGCGCGAGCGGCACCGGAGCAAAGTCGCGCAACGCAGAGAGATTTGCCTGCTCCACGTCGGCGGGGGCCACCAGAAAAGCCGCGGCGACCCGCCGCTCACCGGCCGCCGCGAGATGCGCAATGGCAATGCAGCCGAGGCTGTGCGCCACGAGCACGGGCGGTCGAGACTCGACGGCCGCGGCATCCGCAAGCGCGGCGGTCCACTCCGCGCGAGTGGGGTGATCCCAGTCGCGCTGTTGCACGCGACGGAAGCGGGGTTCGTCCGCTTCCCACCGACTCATCCAATGATGTGGACCCGCGTTCGTGTAGCCGGGGACGGTCAGGAGCGATACCGGTTCGCGCATACCGAGAAAGAATTATACGGTCACTTTAATGCCGCGCCGCAAATAGGTCGGAACGTCGAGATCGTGGCCTTCGAAAAGATTGCGCTCGGACTTGTCGAACTCGCCGCGATTCGCGACGTGCTCGACCGATCCGCCGAAGCCAAACTCCTCCTGCTGCGGCTTTGCTCCTGCAGCCGTGGTCACACTCTTCGCGTGACTGGTGGGCGCGCGCGAGCCGAACTCGGCCGACCCCGCGGCCTTGGCGTGCGGCGTGTGGTCGTGATCCACCCCGTTCGCGGCGGCAGCTCCGTGCGGTTTCTCGACCCGCTTGGCCGGTGCCGCGGGCTTGGCTCGCACGAAAGTGCGTCCACCGAGATCGGTGGCGCCGAGGACGCAGACTTCGACTTTGCCCTGCAAGCTCTCGTCAATCACCGCGCCCATGATGACGTGCGCCTCCCGGCCGAATTCCTCGGTCACGGCCGTCATCAGCTCGTTCACCTTGGTCAGGCTGAGGTCCGGTCCCCCCGTGATGTTGACCATCAGACGATCGGCTTTGCGTGCGAATTCCGGCGTGGCGAGCAGCGGACAATTCTTCAGGTCCTCGAACGCGGCCTGCGCGGCGTTTTCGCCCTCGCCGATGCCGAGACCGAAAAGGGTCTTGCCGCCGCGCGTCTGGAAGGCGGTGCGCAAAGCCTGGAAATCGACATTGATGAGGCCAGTGCGCGACAGCATCGCGCAGATGGATTTCACGCCGCGCCCGATCCACTCGTCGGCGCGACCGAACGCGTCGAGCACGCTCGTCTGCTCCGTGCCTTCTTGGAGCAGGAGATCGTTGGAGAGGGGGATGACGGCGTGGCAGCTTGCGCGGAGTTCGTTGAGCGCATCTTCCGCCTGCTTGCGCCGGCGGCCGCCTTCGAAGCTGAACGGCATCGTGACGAACGCGATGACGAGTGCTCCGGCTTCGCGCGCGATATCCGCCACGAGCGGTGCCGCGCCGGAACCGGTGCCTCCTCCCAAACCGGCGACGAGAAAGATCAAATCGGTCTCGCGCACGAGTTCGGCGATCTTGTCGCGATCCGCTTCCGCAGCGGAATACCCGAGCGCCGGGTCGCCGCCCGCGCTGAGACCGCGCGTGAGACCGGCGCCAATGAGGATTTTATCCTGCACCGGCGAACTGCTCAGCGCCTTGAAATCCGTGTTGATCACTGCGAGCTGGAGGCGATCGAGATTCTCCATCTTCAGCCGATCGACGGCATTGGAGCCACCGCCGCCGATGCCGATGAGTTTCACGCCGACATCGCGGTCGGCCAGCGCTTCGAGAGGAAGTTCGTTGTTCATCCGTGTTTCCTCAGGAGAAAAGTTTCGTGAGCTGGCTGAGCATGCCGCCCGGCTTGCGGCGCGCGGGGACCGAATGCTCGTGCATCGTGCGCAGGCCGAATTGGAACACGCCCAGCACCGTGCTGAACATCGGATCCTTCAACTCGTCCTTCACCCAGCCGGGCGCTTCGCCGCGTCGTGCGGGCAATCCGAAGACGCGGCTCGCCGCTTCCTCGATGCCGGGCAGGCGCGCCGTGCCGCCAGTCAGGACGACCCCCGCGCCGCAGTGCTCGGCGGATAACTTCGTCCCGAGTTTTCTTTGCACGATTTCGAAAATTTCCTGCATGCGCGCCGCTGCGATGGTTTCGATTGCGCCTTTCGGGAGCTGGCGATCGCCGAACGACATGTCGCCGTTCAACCAGACTTTTTCGCTCTTGTCCTTGGTCTGCACCGTGGCGCGACCGTGACGCAGCTTGAGCATCTCCGCCTGCGACGTGGTGACGCGCAGACCAATCGCGAGGTCATTCGTCAGGTGTTCGCCGCCGACCGGCAGCGTGCCGGTCGCGAGCACATGGCCGTCGCGGTAGAGCACGTAGTCCGTGATGCCCTTGCCGATATCGAGCACGAGTGCGCCGTGGACGCGCTCCTCGGGAGTCGTGAGCAGCGAGCCGCACGCGAGCGACGACAGGACGAGTTCGCGCACTTCCAAATGATAACCGCCGACGACATGGATGTTGTCGCTCACCTTCGTCTCCTGCCCGTGGACGATCCAGTAACCGACATCGAGCCGCTGACCGGAAAGATGTTCGGGGTCCGTGACAACGCGACCGTCGAGCCGGAACGGCCGGCGAATTTCGTGGATCCGCGAGCGACCCGGCGGCAGTTCCTTTTCCTTCGCGAGGTCGCACACGGTCGCGATGTCGAGTTGCGTCACGGTATTGTCGGCCGATTTCACATTCACCGATGCCTCGTTGTAGAAACCGTCGAGGTGCGGGCCGGTCTGCGCGAGCCAGACCTCTTCGATGCGCGCCCCCGCCTTCTTCTCCGCCATCTCGAGCGCGCGATGTGCGGCTTCGCTGGCCGCCTTGTAGTCAACGACCTCGCCTTTCATCACGCCGCGTGAGGGCGCGAGACCGACGCCGATAATGTTGAGGCCGCGCCCGCGGGCGATTTCGCCGACGAGCACCGCGATTTTGCCGGTGCCGATTTCGACTGCACCGACGATTCTGCCGCGATTAGAGATCACGTTTGGGATTCCGGGAAGAAGGGGAAGATTGGAAATTGAAGGCGGGCGCGACGTTCCTGGCCTGTTTCGCCAGATCGTCCGGCGTCTGCGCCAGTTTCACCGGCACCTGCGGTCCGAGCGCGAGGTTGACGGACTGGAGCTGCGGTTGCGCGAGTTGCTGCTTCGTTGCATCGATGATGTAGTCGAGCTGCGCCAGCTGGCGGAAAAAATCCTCGCGGGCGCTGAAGACGATCTCGGGGATGTCCTGCGACTTCACCACGAGTTCGCGGTGCTCGGCGAGACGCGCCAACGACACGAAGAGCCAGTCGCGATAAAGATGCGGCGCCTGCAGCTGTGCCGTGGAAAGCAGGTCCGCGACCTGCTCCATGCCTGAAATCGGTTCGTAGCCGCCGTTCGTCGTGCGTCGCAGCGAAAAACCGGCCAGCCACGGCAGTCCGGCCATCAGCGTCTTTTCGTAGTTCGCTCCCTCGTAAACCACGCCGTCCTTCGCCACGAGCAACTGCCGCGTGGCGGCGCCATCCGCGACTTGGATGCGCGCGACCGGCGTGCGCTCCTGCAGGTTGACGACGAGCGTGTCGGGGAAATTGCGCGTCAGCACTGCGACATTGATCTGGCCGCTCGCCATCAGTTTTTCGCGGAGCGCACTGAGATCGAGCGCCATGAGAGTCGTGCGCTGGGGCAGCGCGAGGGATTTCGCCACCCAGTCGCGCGTGAGCACGCCGTCCGTCAGCACAACGATTTCGCGCACCGGCTCGCTCTTGACCGCCGAGGCGATGGCGGCCCGGTCGCTCTCCCACGTATGCACCACCGCGTAGATGCCCCACGACGAAAGCCCGAGCAATCCCGCCAGCGCGCCGATTTTCACCCACGCGAGGACCTGCCGCTGTCGGCCGCGGCGGGACATCGCGCGCGACGTGACGTCCTGGCGGATGGTGCGCCAGGAACGTGTCGAACGCTCGTTGTCCTTTTCCTCACTCATGCTTTGGGCGTGGGTGCTGCTCCGGACCAGCGTTCGATCGCGGGCGCGACCAACTCGCGGCAAAGCGCGTTGAAGTCGAGTCCCACGCAACGGGCGCTCATCGGCAGCAGACTGGTTTCCTTCATGCCGGGGAGCGTGTTGATTTCGAGCAGATAAAGTTCTCCCTCGTTCGAGAGGATGAAATCGATGCGCGCGTAATCGCGGCAACCGCACGCGGCGAAGGCCGTTTCCGCGGCGCGCTGCACCTCGGCGGTCTCGTCCTGCGACAGCGCGGCCGGCGCGGTGTATTCGGTCAGACCCTTCGTGTATTTGCTCGTGTAGTCGAACACCCCCGTCTTCGGCGTGATTTCGACCACCCCCATCGCGCGTCCGCGCAGCAACCCGACGGTCAGCTCGCGACCGAGAATGCGCTTTTCCGCGATCCAATTTCCCTGGCGAATCCCGCCCAGCGCGATCTCCAGGCCCGCGCGCGAGCTGACGATCTGCAAGCCCACGCTGCTCCCCTGCCGGTTCGGCTTCAACACGACCTGCTCGCCGAGTTGGGCAACCAATTCGGCCGAGCGCGGCCGATGCTGGGCATCGAACTCCCGGCCCGGCGCCACGCGCACTCCCATCGCGGAGACCGCCTGCCGCGTCCGCCATTTGTCGAAACACACGTCGCTCGCCTTCGCATCGCATCCGGCGTAGCTGACGCCCGCCTCCTCCAGCAGCCGTTGCATCGCACCGTCCTCGCCGAAAACGCCGTGCAGCGTGGAGAACACGACGTGGCGCTGGGGATCGATGCCCGCGGGAATCGCATCGGTTTCGAGAGTGAAAAACTCCGTCGGATGCGAATACGCCATCGCGAGCGCGGCCGCCTTGCCTGAGCCGAGGGAAACCTCGCGTTCCGGCGACGTGCCGCCGGCAAAGACTGCGATGATGGGGGACGGATTCATGGGGATTTTCGCTCGTGGATTCTCAATTTTCGATTTCAGAAGTCGCGGCCGGCGCATCTGAAGGGTGAGTAGGCTTTCTGCGCCGAAGTTTCCCCAGCGTCGCGACATTCAGCCGCTCCCACCGGGCGACCCGTTCCGCGCGACTCGAATCGGAAATCCAAATTCGAGAGTTCACAGCACTTCCCTCCAATCGCGCCCGAAGAGCATCACCTCGGGCTCGAGGTCGATGCCGCGCGCGGCCTTCACGCGCACGCGGAGGCGGCGGACGAGTTCGAGGATATCGGCGCAGGTTGCGTCGCCTCGATTGACGATGAAGTTGGCATGCACCGGCGAGACCTCCGCGCCGCCGACGCGCTCGCCCTTCAGGCCGCACTCGTCGATCACGCGGCCCGCGGACGTGCCGGGTGGGTTTTTGAAGATGCAACCGGCGCTCGGTTCGCGCGGCTGGGACTTCTGCCGCTTCGCCGCATACTCCTCGATCTGCAATTTGACGGCAGCCGTGTCCGTGTGCGCTTTCGGGCGAAGGAACGCGCCGAGCGCGACCGCGGTCGCCAGTTCGGCGCAATGCCGGTAATCGACATGCATCTCGGCCTTTCTCATCACGCGCTTCTCCCCCGCGAGCGTCAGCAGGTGAACTTCCTCGACGACATCAAAGGTCCATCCGCCCATTGCGCCCGCGTTCATCCGCAACGCGCCGCCCACGGTCGCGGGAATTCCCTCCATGAACTCGAAGCCTTCAAGCCCGGCCTTCGCGGCCAGGCCGCACAGATTTTTCAGCCGCAGACCCGCTCCGGCCCAGACGCGTCCGTCGGCTCGCGGCTCGAACGTCTGCCAGGCCGCGTGCGCGAGGCTGACGACGAGACCATCCACCCCTTCGTCGGGCACCAGGAGATTGGAGCCGCGCCCGAGCATGAACACCCGCAGCCCGCGTGCAGACGACTCCGCCAGCAGAACCTGCAGATCAGCTTCGGTCGCCGGTTCCGCATAGACGCGCGCCGGACCGCCGACGCGCATTGTCGTTTTTGGCCCGAGCAGTTCGCCCTCGGTGAGTTTTGTCGCCGACGATAAACGGGCGCGCAGCGCGGCGAGCAACTCGTCCCAAGCGGACCCGCGTTCGACGATGGCCGGTGGGGCGCTCATGCCGTTGGGGCGGTGACCGGCGCGTGCCGTTGATGGCGGCGCGGCGGGATGCGCAGCGCGAGCTCCTCAAGGTCCTGGACGATCGTATCGACCGCATTTTCGTGCGCCATGCGGTGCAGGTTCTCGCGAAATTTGTTCAGCAGCCAGTCGTTGAACAACACATCGAGCACCTCCTGTTTGAGTGCGCCGAGATTGTTCTGATCGATAACGAACCCGGCGCCCTGCTGCTCGAAATGCCGCGCGTTCGCCCACTGGTGGTTGTCCGCCGCGAATGGATACGGCACGAGCACGGCGGGCGTCTCGCAGCGCACCAGCTCGGCGATCGTCCCCGCGCCGGCGCGGCTGACGACCAGGTCGGCAGCCGAGAGCAGGAGACCGACCCGATCCGTGAAGGGTTCGAACCATGAGCGGACCACGGCGCCGGTCTTCGAACGCATTTCGCGCACCGCGGCTTCGCCTTTGCCAAGGCCGGTCACGCACCAGACTTGCACACCTTCCTGCGCGAGCGCCTCGACGTTGGACTCCACCCACGCGTTGAGCTGGCCGGAGCCCTGGCTGCCGCCGATCACCACGAGCAGTTTTTGCCGCGGCTCGACCCCGAGCTGAATTCGCGCTGCGTCGCGCGGCAGGCGCACCACTTCCGAGCGCACCGGCAGCCCGGTGTGGCGCACGGTCAAACCGAGCCGTCCCGGCAGACGCACGCCCGGCGGCAGATAGAGCCGTTGCGCCCAGCGCGAAAGCACGCGCACCGCGCGGCCCGGCACGCGATTCGCCTCGTGCAAAGCGACGGGGATATCGAGCAACCGCGCAGCCGTCGTCACGCCGGCGTTGGTGAATCCGCCGAAACCGACGACCGCGTGCGGACGAAACGCACCGAGGGACTTCAGGCTGAAGAACAGGCCTTGCGTCTGCTTGTAGAAAAATTTTGCCGCCACATCCGGCCGCCAACCCCACGGCGACCCCGGGACACGTTCGATCGCGAGGTGCGGGTATTTCTGCGACAGCCGCGAATCGACGCGTTTGTGGGAAATGAAGAGCCGGGCTTCGTGCCCGCGCGCGCGCAGCGCTTCCGCCAGCGCAATGCCGGGGGCGAGGTGCCCGCCGGTGCCGCCGCAGGCAATGAGGAACTTGCTCATGCGACCACCTCCGCCATCTCGCGTTTGCGTTGGAGCGGCTTGGGTCGATCCCACGTGCGCGAGGTGTTGATGATGATCCCGACAAGCAGGCCCATGAGGAGAAGGTTCGAACCGCCGGCACTCACGAACGGCAGCGACATGCCCTTGGTCGGCATCATGCCAGTGACGACGCCGAGATTGATGATCGCCTGCAGGCAGATCAGCAGCAGGCAGCCGGTCACGAGGAGGAATTGGAAGAGATTCGGCGCGCGCCGCACGTGCACCAATCCCGCGATGAAAATCGCGATGAACAGAATGACGGTGAACAGCGTGAAGATGAGCCCCATTTCCTCCGCCATGATGGCGAAGATGAAATCCGTGTGCGCCTCGGGCAGAAACGATTGCTGCTGCCGCCCGTTGCCGATGCCCACCCCATCGATGCCGCCGGCGGCGAACGCCAGGATCGCCTGCCAGAGCTGATAGGCGCCCTCGCTGCGGTTGGCCTCGACGTCCATGAACGAGGTGATGCGGCGCAGGCGGTTCGGATTGTGCAGCACGAGGGTGACGAACCCGGTCAACGCGAGCAGGATCGACGGCACCAGAAATTTCAGCCGCGCGCCCGCCAGGAAAAGCAGAATCATGCCGATCGCGCCGCACAGAAACGCCGTCCCGAAATCCGGCTCGAGAATGATCAGCACGGCAAACGCACCGATGCCGGCGCAGGGCACGACGAAGCCTTTCACGAAGTCGTGCATCTTGTTTTGATTCAGCGCGAGGTAGTGCGAGAGGGCGAAGACGAGCGCGAGCTTGGCGAACTCGGAAACTTGAAAGCGCGTGAAGCCCAGATTGAGCCAGCGGCGCGAGCCTTTCACGGAAACGCCGATGCCGGGGATCAGCACCAGCAGCAACAGGACGAGCGCCGCGACGGCGATAATCCACGCGAAACGGCGCAAACTCTCGAGATCCGCCCGCACCACCATCCACGCGGCGCCGATAGCGAGCGCGAGGAAGATGAGTTGCTTGTAGAGAAAGGTCGTCGGCGCGGCACCTTTCACGGTCGAACTCGCGCTGAAGAGCACCGTCAGTCCGATGGCCAGCAAGGCGGCCACGCAGACGAGGATGACGCTCGCGGGAGTGATCGTGAGATGGCGGCGGGGAGCAGGTGCGGCGCTCGTCGAACTCACCATAGCGGTGGTGGCGGAGACGTTAGCTCTTCGGCTTCGGCTCTTCGACTTTGATGGTCGGAACGTCGGTGGCCGTGTCCTTCAAACCCGCGTCGAGGTCCTGGCCGGGTGGCGGCGGCGTAATTTCAAAGCGCGGCGTCGTCACCGTGGGCTCGGTCGGCGCGGCGGCTTGAGTGGTGGCGGGCGCGGACTTGGTGGCGGTGCTGTTGGCCGGGCGGGAATTGTTCACGGCTTTGAAGCCCGGAATGACGAGTTGCTGGCCGGCGCGAATTTTTGCGGGGTCGGTGATGTTGTTGGCAGCGGCGAGTTCGCCGACCGTGACCTGATACTTCCGCGCGATCGTGCCGAGGCTTTCACCGGACTGAATCGTGTGGTGCAACGCCTCGTTGCTGCGCGCTGGCGCGGATTTGGGTTCGACGGCCTTGGTTGTCGGAGCGGGCGTAGTTGCGAGATCCTGCGGCGACGGAGCCTTGCCCGGGATGATGAGTTTCTGGCCCGGCTGCAGCATCGCGCCGGTCGAGAGATTGTTGGCCCGCGCGAGTTCGGCGACGGACAAGCGGTTCTTCTTCGCGATGCTCCACAGGCTGTCGCCGCGCGTGACGGTGTAGGTGGACACCGGCGCGACGTCCTCGACCGCGGGCTTCGGCGTCGAGATGGCGGCGGCATTGGGCGAGCCCGGGCGCGTGGGGTCGGCGCGTCCGGCCTGCGGGCCGGGCGAGTAGCTGGCGCCCGTGCCGAGATCGACCGGCGAGGGCGTGTAGCTCACGCCGCTCGAAACGGGACCGGGGACAGCTCCTGCAGTGGGCGCGGTCGCGTCGGGCGTCGGAATGTTGCGCGGCGAGGACGAGCAGCCCGGGCTGGCAAAAATGAAGATAAACGCGAGCACGTGCACGGCGACCACGGCTCCGAAGATCTGCAGGATTTTCATGGCGGAAGTATGGGTGGCGAGGTTGGAGATTTGCTATCTAAAAATGGGACTTGTTCACAGGTTTTCCACCGGCGCGAACGCCGTGGGCGATGATCGCGCCCGCACTGTGCAATCAGGGCTCGGCGGTGAGCGCGTCGAGCGAGATGAGCACGCTGAGGAGCGAAAGGATGACAACGGTGGCGATCATGGAGCGGACGAGGTCGATGAATTTGTCAGCGGACGCCGGCGAAAGTGCGGGCGGATTTCAGCGGCAACTCAGGCAAGGACAGCCCGCGGCGCAGGCGGCGGAGCTTCGCCGCGGAGCGCACGAGGGGTTTTTGAAGCAGGACGAGACCGGTCTGGGAAATGTCGCGGAAAGAAGGGGTGAGGTCGGAACTGAAATCGATGGGCATGGGGAGATTTTGGATTGGGGGTTTTCGATGCGGAGGCGCGCGGAAAGCGGAGCGAAAGGTCGGTCGCTCCGAACCGGGCGGATGTTCAGCGTAATTTCAAAGTGGCGAGTCCGAGCAGCGCGAAGCCAAGCGAGAGCACCCAGAAGCGCAGGACGACTTTCGTCTCGGGCCAGCCGCGCTTCTGAAAATGGTGGTGGATCGGCGCCATGAGGAAAATCCGGCGGCCTTCGCCGAAGCGGCGCTTGGTGTATTTGAACCAGCTCACCTGCAGGACAACGGAGAGCAGCTCCATGACAAATACGCCGCCGACGATCACGAGCGTGAACGGCTGGTGAATCATGAACGCCATCACGCCGATCAGTCCGCCGAGCGCGAGCGAGCCGGTGTCGCCCATGAACACTTCCGCCGGATGCGAGTTGAACCACAGAAACGCCATGCCCGCCCCGATCAAGGCGCCGCAAATCACCGTGAGTTCACCCGCGCCGGGCACATAGCTGATGAGCAGGTATTGCGAGATGATGCTGTTGCCCGCCGCATAGGCCATCAGGCCGAACACCAGCGCGACGGTGATGGTGCAACCCACCGCGAGACCATCGAGACCGTCGGTGATGTTGATGGCATTCGAGAAGCCGACGATCCAGAGGTAGATCAACCCGAGCAACAGCCACCACGGCATGTGAGAAATCACCGCTTCCTTGAAGAACGGCACCCACAGCTCGCGGATTTTGTCCGCACTCGTCGGATGCCAGAGGAGCACGCCGAGCGCGACGCCGGTCGCGAGCGACTGCCAGCCGATTTTCTCCCAGGGTTTGATGCCGTCCTTGTTTTTATGGACGACCTTCAAGTAGTCGTCGCGCCAGCCAGGAATCGTCAGCGCTGCATAGACGAACAACGAGACGAACACCCACACGTTCGGCGTCGCCCAGAGCACGGCGGAGAGGAACACCGAAAGAAAAATGATCAATCCGCCCATGGTCGGCGTGTGCTTCTTGTCGAAGTAGGTCGCGCCGAGCGCGCCGGTGCGTTCATCGATGTAACCATGGCCAAACTTCAATTCGCGAAAGCGCCGGATCAGCCACGGTCCGATGACGAAGCCGATGATGAGAGCCGTCAGCATCGCGCCGCCCGTGCGGATCGTCAGGTAGCGCAGCAGGCGCAACGGCCCGAAGGAGTGCTCGTAATCGGCGAGGTAGCTAAGCATGGGACGAGAATTGGCGCCGCAGTGGATTGACGCAGCGCCCGTAGGATTCGCGAATGAAACGCGCGAAGAGTGTTGGGCAGCGGGGAATCAACGGCACTTCCGCGGCAGCGAGTCTCGGGGCGCGCATCTGCCAATCTGCGCCAGAGCCGTGTTCCGAGTCGGGCCCGACAAATCCCGCACTCTGGGCGCCCTTCTTCACCGCGGATTCCAGCCAGCGAAGATCCGCCCTCGAAAGCGGTGGCGCGGAGCTCCGGGCGGTGTGGTCCACGGCGACCGGGCAATTGCGGTGGTCGGCAATCTTCATCGCTCAATGCGCGCCGACCTCCGGCGAAAGAATCGTTTCCAGACGATAGCGGCGACTGCCTTTGAGAAACGCCACGCCGCGGAACGTCGCGAGTTTCGTGCGCACCGGCTCGAGGTCGGCGACCACCGCGATCTGCGCGGGGTCGTTGCCGTTTTCGAGCAGGCCCTCGCGCAGCGCGGCAGCGTGCGTGCCGATCGTGAACAGAAAATCGCCCGGCCGGAGCAGAATCGTGCGTCCGAGTTGTTGATGAAACTCCGCCGCAGCCGCGCCGAGTTCTTCCATCCCCCCGAGCACGTAGAGCCGCGGCAATTCCGGACGCGCCAGACTGGCGAACGTCTGGATCGCGTCCTGCATTGAAGCCGGGTTCGCATTGTAGAAATCGCAATAGACCTCCGTCTCGCCCACCCGCTGCATTTCGCCGCGCCATTTCGAAGGCGCCCACGCCGCGAGCCGCGGTTGCAGCATCGCGTCAGGCACTCCGAGTTCCGAGGCGAGCGCGAGCGCCAGTGCCGCGTTCTGCGCCATGCCGCTCGAAACGCGGCGGAGAATAAACGTCCGCTTGGCTCCGAGCGTGACTTCAGTGCGGTCAGGCCGGTGTAACACGGTGAAGATGATGGTCGGCCCGTCCACGCGGACCATCGCCTCGTTCGCCGGCACGAGCACGAGCGGCGATTTCAGCGCGCGGAATGGCGCATACTGCCAGGCGCCGACCGGAAATACCTGCAGGCCGTTGTCGCGCACGGCCGTGAGCAACTGGACTTTTTCGGCGGCAACGCCCTGGGTCGAACCGAGTTTTTCCAAGTGCGCCGGCCCGACGAGCGTGACGACCGCGTGGTCGGGCGAAATCATGTTGGCGAGCGTAGCCATCTCCCCGGGCTCGTTGATGCCGGCTTCGATCACCGCGTAGTCGTGCCGCGCGGGATCGAGCTGCGTCAGCGTCAGCGGCACGCCGAGGAAATTATTGAGGTTGCCCTCCGTTTTCAGGACGCGCCCTGCGCTCGTCGGGTCGGTTGCCACCGGACGCGCGTCGAGCAACAGCGCCAGCAGGTCCTTCGTCGAAGTTTTTCCCGCGCTGCCGGTCACGCCGATGACCGGGCCGGTGAATTCGCGGCGGTGCGCGGCGGCGATTTTTTGGAAAGCGGCGAGGGCATCTGTCGTGACGAGTTGCGGCAGCGGCGCGTTCGCAACGGCGCGGCTGACGACGGCCGCTGCGGCGCCCTTTGCCGCAGCGTCGGCGAGAAACTCGTGACCGTCGCGCTTTTCGGTCTGCAACGCGACGAACACCTGACCGGCGGTCAGCGTGCGGGTGTCCTGGTTGAAGGCGACGAGTGCCCCACCCGGTGAACGGGTCCAGCGGCCGCCCGAGGCGGCGGCGAGTTTCTCGGGAGAGAACGTGGGCATGGAAAGTGTCTCAGACCGGCTTGATGCGCTTCAGACCGATCAATTCGCGCACGACTTGGCGGTCGTCGAAGGGCACGATGGTGTCCGCGAATTCCTGGTAAGTCTCGTGGCCCTTGCCGGCGATCAACACGCAGTCCCCGGCGCCCGCGGCGTCGAGCGCGAGGCTGATCGCGCGACGGCGGTCCTCGACGAAGGCGACCTTGGTCGCATCGGTGAGGCCGGGCTTCATGTCGGCAAAAATCTGCGCGACCTTTTCGCTGCGCGGGTTGTCGGCGGTCGCCCACGCGTGATCGGCGAATTCCTGCACGGCGGCGGTCATGAGCGCGCGCTTGTTGCGGTCGCGGTTGCCGCCGCAGCCGAACACCACGAGGAGCCGGCCGGGCGTGATGGCCCGGAGCATGCCGAGCGCGTTGCGCAGCGCGTCGTCGGTGTGCGCATAATCAACGAGCACGTTGTAGGGCTGGCCTTCCTCGACGCGCTCCATGCGGCCAGCGACGCCCGTGAATGTCTTGAGCCGCATCGCAATCACCTGCGGGTCGCGACCGAGCGCGTAGCACGCGGCGAACGCCGCGAGGAGGTTGCTGAGATTGTAGCGTCCGATGAGCGGGCTCTCCAGTTCGACGCGACCTTCCGGCCAGACGAGCGTCAGCGACGTGCTCTTGAAATCCAGATGCACGTTCTCGGCGCGAATCATCGCGTCAGCCGCTTCGCCGAACGTGACCACCTTGAGCGGTGCCGGGGCTTCGGCGACGAGGCGCCGGCCGAACGGATCGTCGAGGTTGATCGCGGCGGCGCGTGGGGCAGAGCCGATGCCGCCGTTGAACAGGCGGGCCTTCACTTCGAAGTAGGCTTCGAGCGAGCCGTGAAAATCGAGGTGGTCCTGCGTGAGGTTGGTGAACACGCCGACGGCGAACTGCAGGCCGAGCAGGCGGTGTTGCTCGATGCCGTGCGAACTCACTTCCATCACCGCCTGGCGGCAGCCGGCATCGCGGATTTGCGCCAGCATGCCGAAAAGCTCCAGCGCCTCGGGTGTCGTGCGATACGACGGCACGATGCGCGCGCCGAGATCATAGTTGATCGTGCCGATGAGGCCGACGCGTTGCTGGCTGTCGGTCAGCAGATGCTTCGTCAACGCGGCAACGGTGGTCTTGCCATTGGTGCCGGTGATGCCGACGACGTCGAGCGACTTGTCCGGAAACTTGTAGTAGCGCTGCGCGACGCGCGCGAGTGCGCGGCGGGCATCCTTGACCTGCACGTAAGTGACGCGCGCCGACGTCACCGCCGGGATGCGCTCGGCGACCACGGCAATGGCACCGCGGTTGATCGCCTCGTCGATGAAGAGATTGCCGTCCGCCCGGCGGCCCGGAAGGGCAAAGAAGACGTTGCCGTGCATCACGCGGCGGCTGTCGATCGCCAAGCCGGAGATCGGACGGTCGAGGTCGCCCTTGCTCGCCACGATCTCCTCGTCGTTGAGGAAGTCCGAAAGCTTCGGGGCCATTTTGAAAATTTGTTGGGAGACGCGGTCGGCCGGACGGCGGCGGGTCGCGGGCAGCGAGCGGAACGCGGCGACGAGCGGATAATTGGGAGTGAGATAGCCGATCATCGCGGACCTCCCGTCAGGGCAAGCAGGCCGCGCGACGAACGCACGGGCTTGATGTCCATATATTGGATCAGTTGTTCCGCGACGTGCTTGAAGGCCGGCGCCGCGACGGCGCGACCGTAGGCGAGACCGCCCGGGACCTTGGCATCATCGACGATGACGGAGAGGACAACCTCGGGGCGGCTGGCGGGAAAGAAGCCGACGAAGGACGCGACGTGGCGGTTAGTCACGTAACGACCGTCGATGATTTTTTGCGTCGTGCCCGTCTTGCCTGCGATCTCGAAGCCCTCGATGTCGAAACCGTCGCCGGTGCCGCCCTTTTGCACGACACCGTGGAGCATCTGCGCGAGTTCGGCCGCGACGCTGGGCTTGAGGGCCTGCGCGCGCTTCTCGGTTTCGAAGCGGCGGACGATGTTGCCCTCGGGATCGCGAATCTCGCGGATGATTTGCGGACGAAGCAACGCGCCGCCATTGGCGACGGCGCTCATCGCCATGTGAATCTGCAACGGCGTCGCCGCCACCGCGTGACCCATTGGCATGCGCGTGATGGTCAGCCCGTCCCAACGCTTCGGATCATCGAGAATGCCACGCACCTCGGCGCCGAGCGGCCATTTCGTCGTCTCGCCAAAACCGAAGGCGCGCGCGTATTCGTAGAAGCGGCGGTCGCCGAGTTTCATCGCGAGGTGCGCGGCGCCCCGATTGCTCGAGTGGCTGACGATCTGCTCGACCGTAAGCGTGCCCATCGAGTGATCTTCCTTGGGCAGCTTGCGCTCCTTGCCGTTCACCAGGACGGTCGGAAAGTCGCAATCGAAGGTGGTGAACGGGTTGACGACGCCGTCATTCAGCGAACCGCCGGCGGCGACAATTTTGAAGGTGGAACCCGGCTCGATGATGTCCGTGACCGCGTAGTTGCGCTGATGATCGAGCGGGGCTTTGGCGAAATTGTTGGGGTCGAACGTCGGGTAGTTAGCCATGCCGAGGATCGCGCCGGTGCGCGGATCGCTCACGATGATCGTCGCGAATTTCGGGTTGTATTTGGCGGCGATGCCCTCGAGTTCGCGCTCAATAATGTTTTGGATGACGGCGTCGATCGTCAGCACGACGTCGTGGCCGTCGATCGGATCGACTTCGCGCGTGCGGAACTGCGCCAGTTCGCGGCGAGCGCCGTCCTTCTCGGATTCGATCCAGCCGTCCTGCCCCTTCAAATAGAGATCGAGGTGCTTCTCGGCGCCACTGACGGACGTGTTTTCCTTGTTGATGTAGCCGAGGACATGCGCCGCGAGCTGACCACCGGGATAGACGCGCTTGTAGCCGCGCGAGCCGTAAACGCCCTTGATGCCGAGCGCGGTGATCTGGTCATAGACGCGCTCATCGACTTCGTCGGCGAGCTTCACGTAACGAACGCGTTTTTCCTTCAGCGCCGGGTCGGTGCCCGCAAGCGCGAGTTGTGCGGCGGCGATGCTGCGGCGCAGCGTGCGGTCGAGCTCAAGATAGGGAATGTTGAGCAGCTGCGCGAGTTTGCCCCACTTCGCGCTGTCGGTGTCGCGCAACATTTCCGGATCGGCCCCGAGCACGACGTAGGAACGCGACGTCGCGAGCACATTGCCCTTCGCGTCGAGGAGCGCCCCGCGGCGCGCGTGCTCGACGACGATCTGGCGCCGCGCCTTATCCACAAACTTCAACAGCTCTTCGCGGTCGAGCACGTGCAAATACACGAGCCGCACGCAAACGGCGCTGAAGCACGCGAGCACGGCCGACGCGAGGAGGGCCATTCGGAAGTTGGAGGCAAAGCCCTTCGACATCGCTCAGGGGTTGTAGGAAGCGGCGATGATGCGGAATTGCGGGAAGGCGTCCGTGCCGGTGGCACGACCGAACATTGCCTCGGCGGCGCGCTTGCGGCTCAGCTCGACCATCGGGTCCTGCGCGACACGCGCGACTTGAATCTCGCGCGGCGAAACCAGCGCGAGGTGCATCGCGTCGTTTTGCTGCAAGAGCGTCGCGACGCTTTCCGCGGTGGCGACCTGCGCGCGCAACTCGTCGAGCTTGCGCTCGACATCGCCGAGCTGAGCCTCGACGACGCGACTGCGGTTGGCGGTGGCGAAAATTTCCTGGCGCACCCACACGGCGCCGAGGCCGAGGGTTCCGGCGAACATCAGGAGGACGAGCGAGAGCGCGACGAGTTTGTTGACCAGCGCGTTGGGCGGAGGGGGTTTCATCGGGGTGCGTGTCAGAGCTTGCGAAGGACGCGCAGCTTGGCGGAGCGGCTGCGGGGATTGGTGGAAATTTCGGCGGCGGACGGAATGACCGGCTTGCGCGTAAGCAACTCGGCGTGCTTCGCCCGGAGCTGCTGCGGCGTGGAGTCGTTCTGATCGACCGGCAGGCCGCACACGCGGCGGAAGAACTGCTTCACGGGCCGGTCTTCGAGCGAATGAAAGCTGATGACCGCGAGCACGCCGCCCGAGGCGAGACGCTCGAACGCCGCCGGCAGCGCGCGCTCGATGGCGCCGAGTTCGTCGTTCACGGCGATGCGGATGCCTTGGAAGCTGCGCGTGGCCGGGTGAATCTTGCTCTCGCGCTTCACGGCGTTGGGGATCGCGTCGGAGATGACTTCGGCGAGCGACGACGTGCGCGCGAGCCGGCCGGTGCCGCGCGCGGCCTCGATCGCGGTGATGACGCGGCGCCAGTTCTGTTCCTCGCCGTAATCGCGGATGGCGCGGACGAGTGCGTCGTGCGGCGCGATCTCGAGCCAGCGCGCGGCCGGCTGGCCTTCACGCGGATTCATGCGCATGTCGGCGGGGGCGTCGCTGCGGAACGCGAAGCCGCGCTCCGCTTCGTCGAGTTGGAACGACGACACGCCGAGATCGAACAGGATGCCCGCGAAGCCGGCGTCCGGCAGCGCGGCGAGATCGCCGAAGTTCAAATCGACGAACTTAAAGGTTCCCGGGAACTGCGCCTGCACCGGCGCAGCCCGGGTTTGGGCCGCCGGGTCGCGATCGAGCGCGACGACGGAAGCGCCACTGCACAAAATCTCGCGCGTGTGGCCACCGCCGCCGAACGTGCAATCGAGGTAGGTCCGGCCGCTCTCGGGCGCGAGGTATTCAAGGACCTCGTGCAGGAGAACCGGCTGGTGACCGCCTGTCATTTTTGCCGGAAGAATCTCAAGCGCTGCGGCGGACATGGGCTTTCTTGCGGCGAGTGGGAACGACGCCCCGCAAGTTGCGGCGCTGCGCGCACGCGACCATGGACAATTTCTGCAACGGCTGGGAACGGATCGGAGTAATGCGCATGGTCGTGGGGTTCGTGGCTCAAAGGCCAATCCGGCGCATCATGTCGCCGAAGTTTTCTCCTGCCGTGGCGCGCTGCATATCCTGCCAGCGCGTCGGGCTCATGATGTTGAAAGTGTCACCCATGCCCACGAGCACCGCGTCCTTCGCGATCCCGGCGTGAGCGAGCAGATCGGCGTTCGCGCCGAAGCGGCCCTGCTTGTCGAACGTGAACTGCAGCGCGCTCGAGAAGATGCGCGCCTTCACCGCCTGCGCATCGCGGTCGGAAAGTTTCATCTCGCCGATCTGCGCGAGCAGTTTCTCCACGCGCGCCGGCGGCAGCACCGCGATGTAACCATCCGGGTGCGGCATGGCTAAAAACGTCTCCGTGTCCGAGTGCACCCAACGCCAGAGCGACGGAATCGTGAGACGATTCTTGTCGTCGAGCGTGTGCTCAAAACGGCCGGAATAAACGGTTGTGCCAGACTGCGCCATGGAAGGGGTTCGTCCTTGGGCTCGAAATGCGATCTGCCCCAGAACGCCCCATTTGTCCCCATTTTACTCCCAAGACTCAAGTAAAAACCCGGCCAGGATTGCAGATTCTTATTCACAAACTCCTGACAACCAGACCTTCCGATGTAGGAAGCACCAGCCCACCCCGAAGTAGACCAACTCACCCGCACTCGTCTGCCGTGCATGCAGACTTAATTTCGGGTGACACAGTGGATTGCGTAGGAAATCGCGGACAACCCACACGCAATACTAACTTCTGGCGGAGCACGTCGTCTTACACTGATCCTGCGGGAGCTGTAGAAATGCTACGGCTTTCGACATCCTTCGATACCGACCCACCCTTTCGATTCGGCCCGACGAATGTGCGAGACCGGCGAAGCATAATCCACCGGTAAAGGCCCAACGCCGAATCTTTGCCGTGCCGGACACGGCCGCTGGGACGTTTTCGGCATCAATCACCGTCGGTGTGTCAGCGCCCGCATTTCAGCAGCATTTCCAGCCACAAAAAAAGAGCAGGGCTGATAGTGTTAGTAGGAGGTGATGACACCTCAACTGGACTACATCACTACGCCCATCTGCCCGAACGTTTCCAAGCAGCTCGATCAGGCACGTGAAGAAATGCTGCAACTCGGGTGCTTCGAGGAATACCTGATGACCTTCGATTCCCATGTGCGCCTCGATGCATTCTTGGGCATCCTTCCGCGCCTCAGCGCGCGACGCTACTGGACTCTACTGCGCGATGTCTGGATTAGCGCCGAAGTGACGTTGCCCCAAAAGCAGGCGTGGTTGGATCTCCTGCAGGCCGCCCAACCCGAACGGGAGGCTTTCATGATTTGTAGCGAGCGTCGGTTCCTGAAACGCCTTCCCGAGGTGCTTACGATCTATCGCGGCTGTGGCCACGTTGACGGAGTTTTCGGGCTGTCTTGGACGCTTAGTTACGAGCGAGCCAAGTTTTTTGCCGCCTATAGCTGCGGACCGCGCCGTCGAATTCTGTGTCCCGGTCAGGCGGGCCAGTGGCCGGTCTTGGCAAAGGCGACCTGCTCAAAAGCGGACGTGATCGCGTATCTCGCTCACCGCAAAGAGAAGGAAATCGTGGTGGATCCGTCGAAAATCTCCCTCCTTCATGCGACCGAATGGCGTCCTCGAGAACCGTGATCTCCAGCAATCATTAGGCGGCCGTCAAAAGACGACCCATGGCGGTGGTTCCGATCAGCGGAGTCCGCGCGCTCACACTGTGGCTGGCACCGTCCTCGGCCTAGGCCGCCAGCCTACCCCATTCCGCACAATTTCCGCCAACCTCGGTCCCAAGTTATCTTCCGCATCAACGCCGACCAACGCGAATCGATTTAGCGATTGTTGATGATGGCCACGCTCCGCACCAGAACCGATCGTTGCCCAAAGGAGCGCGCATGCGCACCAGGATTTTGGGTCAGACCATGCAGGCACCTCCGTGAGCTCGGCAAAGGCAGCAACGGCTCTTGGAGCCGCGTGCAACAAGGTCAGAAATCGGTGACAGGCCGCTTGCGCCAGGTTATCTCGTCCTAACGCCCCGCCGAGCATTTCCCCAGTCTCACGCAACCAAGCCGGGGCATACGGGGCCAACTCGATTTCAGTCCCGCATGAGCTGCAAAATCGCCACGAATCGAGCCAGTGAACGCCGGCGCCTGATCCTTTGCGGTAGCGTTGTAGCTCTCCGCAAAAAGGGCATGCATTCAAGAGCAACCGTTCGTGTCTGAGACAGACGCAGCTGAAGCCAAGTTGCCAGCGAAGGTCTAATTCACCTTCTCCGGTCCGAAGACAATCGGGACAGAAATACACCGGAGCTACGTGGGCGTTACGGCCTCGGTCCCACGTGTTCCGAAGCCACTCCCGTGGCGTTCCCCGGTAAGTATTGACCGCCCGGATGAGCTGCTCATTTCCCTCGTAAAAAATACTGTTTCCCGTGATAACATCGTCGAGGTTCTGATGAGCTTTGTTCCAGTCTGCGCGGAGGACGTAACGAACGTATTCGTCAAGCAGCAGCCCGGCTCGGGACGCCTCACGCCAAACAACGCCGGTGGGTGATTGGACGCAGACTCTCATCCATTCAGATTTTGAGCATCGCGTCCGCAATGCCCTTTTCGATCGCGCTCGGCGCACGATGCAAATTGTTGGGGTAATGCGCCAGCCGCTCGAATCTCAGCGAGATCTCCGGATAATTGTCGCACGCAAAGTCAGCGGCAGCAAAAAGGAGGGCGTATCTCAAAGCCGCAGCCGCTGCGGCGTCGGCGGTCTCCTCCGAACGCGCCGGGATGGGGCCGAAGCCAGATTCCTCAGCCACTTTGGCTACGAACGCGCCGAGGTCCGGCCGAGTATCGAATAGTGAGGCCACGTGCCACACGGCAGCCGCGCGAACCATGGTATCGGAGAAGAAATTCACGGGCTTCCAACGATACTGATGTTGGATCTTCGCGGCGAAAGATGAGGTGAATTTGGCGAGGCTCGCAGGCGCTTTGACCTGAGGGCCGGCGGCAAGCGGAGCCAAGCACTCCGGACAGAGCGTTAGGGCGTGGCTCCAGTTGACGGTCGCCAGCTCGACACCGCAATCAAAGCAGTGCCGCAGGAAAAGCGTCTCGCTGGTTGGGTCGACGAGTGCGTCGGGGCGAAGCCAGCCGAGGCGGATATGCGGGCTGCGGTGAAGTGCTGCAGGCGAATACACCGGATAACCCGGAGTTACGGCCCAAGGGGCGATCGCGATTCTCCGTCGCGACAATCTCTCAGTGTCGGTCAGCTGGAGGTAAAACGATCGCTCCGACATCGAAAACAGCACTTCGGGCGCTACAGCCAGGACCTCCGCAAGACGCTGGAAATCGAGCGGGCGACGTTCACCGCTCCGCGCCGACACAAAAGTCGTGCCCAAGACTTCGCGCTGAAAATCAGTCCATGCCAAGCACCAGTCTTCGGATACCCGATATAAGTAGGACATGAGCGTTTCTTCGGGCAGCGGATCGACCCGTCGTGCAGCGGTTTTTCTCCTCATGATTTTCGTTTTTCGCTCCGAAGTAGTGATTCTGTATATGCGCAGCTCTTGAGCGCAGTATCATCGATGCAGGGTCGGCCTTGTCGGAGAGCCCACGCCGCGGCTTCGTTCAGGAGCAGCGTCACTTCTCCAACGACGCCGTTCGTCCGTTTGAAGATAGTGGTCCGGAGAGGTTCGCTATCGAGAAAGCTCCGCGCGGGCAACGGATAGAATGATTCAAGCGTTGTCAGGAAGTCGCCAAACTCCGCACCCTGCGCGAAGCCGGTGAGAAACTTGAGCCGGAAGCGAGACGCCAGCGCCTCGTGCTTTTCGATCGACTCGCGGCAATTCTCAGTGCCGACGCCCACCACCACAATCCCTTCATTTGTGATGTTCTTGATGAAATCGAAAACCACGGTCTGCTCATCCTCCGGCAGCGGGTCGAAGTGATCCATTTCGACGAACACGACCATCCGCACCTTTCGCTGGATGAGATTGCGAAGGATCGTGTCACTGATCTTTCGAGACTCATGCTCGCTCGCCACGGGCATCCGCAATGCCCGCGCAATTGCGAGGTTTAGCCGCGGCTCTGTGGGGCGACTTGGGACCTCGATCACCAACAACGGAAATTCATTCGTCGCCCCGACCTTCTTTTCGGCATCGCCGCCGAGGTCGCGCTGCAGGCGGTGAACCAGAGCAGATTTTCCAGAGTTTACCGGACCGATGATGAGCCAGCACACCGGCCGTTCTACTCGGGGCCGCTGGAGAGACTCTTTCAGCGTCGACAGGGGGTCTTTCACGAGCGCGTGAACGACGAATTTGTCTCGGTAAACCCAGTCGAGTTTAGCAGAAAGATCTTTGTCGAGGAGCTGCTGAGCGGACTCATGTAGCTGGAATTCGTTCGGAGTATTCATGGCAGGGGGTCAGTATTCGTCAGCTCCGCCACGCCCGGTTGGAAGCATAGCCGACGGCCGCGGGGGATGGGGGGTTGGATTAGGCAACTGCGCGAGCCCGTCTTGCGCGAACGTCTGGCGCATCTCGAAGTTCGCCACGTCGCGCCGCGTGACCGTCGCCGAAATCACCGTTTCGGGGTCCTTGATCAGAGCTTCGCGTTTTGAGATCACCTCGAAAACTTGTTCGGGTTCAGGGCGCGGGTTGCCCACGCGCTTCAAATCCCTGTAGGCAACGTTCCACTCCCAAATCGATGGGTTCTTCGTCTCCTCAATCTGTGCTGCGGTGAGCGGAAGAATATCGTTGCGGTGTCGATAAGGGACGGGAAGCACCTCCGCTGTATCCGGATCTCGCACCAGCACACGGCCGAGCGCGTAGGGGTTGAAGCGGACGGATTGGCGCCTGCCAGAGGATCGCGTTCCGGGCTGCAAGAATCTCGTCAACTCATCGCAGGCATAGTTTCGGTTCGCGATACTGATACCGGTGTGGTTGATGATACGCTTTTCTTCCCAAAGGAAATTCCACATGGGCGTAGCACTTTCAGGCCGAGCAATAACCGGCCCCGAGAGAGGAAACCCGCGGTGCCCATGCACCATGTCAGAGTAGCGTTCGAGCGGAGAGGCACCGCCAAGCCCTTTGTTTCCCTTGGGGTGATACGCGACGATCGCCCACTCTAGGAATGCGCGGTCAAGGTGCTCGAACAGAATACCCATTGCGCCCCGCACATCCGGCGCCGGGAAGAAGTATTTTTGGCCGATCTCGGAATGCATGAAGTCAGCCATGCCGAGGTGCGCCGTGCGGTTGAATCGCTCGCTTTTCGCGCGCATGTAAGGCATTTCGGCTGGAGAAAGGTCGCGATATGGAATGCCCATCTCCTCGAGCGTGCGGACGATCTGCTCCCCGATGAATTCGCTGCCGCGGTCAGTAACAAACCGTCCAGGCGTCCCGTGAAACGGCCACGCTCCGCTGAGTCCATATTTCTCGAGGAGCGACTGTTTCGACAACAAGCCCCGCCGAATGCCCCAGGCGGTCAAATAGGTATTCTGAGCGCCAACAATCGGAAGCAGCGTCCACAGGCCTCGCGTGCCACCGCAGACGCCGAACAAAGCATTAGCTACACCCATGAACCGGCGATAGCGATCGTAGACGCGAAGGGTTAAGGTGGGATCGTCGTCCTCGGAGCTGAAGGTGCTCCAATCGAGAAACATGACTTCGTTCGGAGCGAACGAATCGGCCGATTTCCCGAGAACACGCGTCATGTGCTCCCCGAACACGGCTTGGTTAAATTTGATCGTGATGTGCGGAGCGTTTGAGACGCGCTTCAACGCCTTGGCGCAGGGCTGTCGGGCACGAGGAATTCCGTGCTGCTCAAGAAAACGACGGACTATCCTGTTGGCGGCTCTCGAGCCCGGCTCAGCCCCACGTGAAATCGCGTGGTCGATCGCCTTGGCCACCGGTTCCCTCAGTTCCTCGCGGAGCTTCGATTTGCCCTTACCTCCATCCGGAGCACGCTTGAGAAATTTTTGCAGATCGACGTTCTCCGGTCCGGCGTCGATCATTTCTCTAACACGAACTCGAATCCAATCGGCACCGCAGCCGAGTTCCGACGCGAGGGAGTTAATGTCTGCACTAAGGCAGCGCTTCTCAGCGTCCGGGCGGCGAAGACGCCAGTGCGCATAGGGCAGCAGCCGGTCCTTTCGGAACTGCGCGATTTCCAAGTCAGTCTCGGCTTGATTCTTGCCGCCGAACTCAAATTTACGGGGCGCGATCATAGAAAAGGGGGGGGTCAGGGGTTTTATCGAAACCAGGGACTCGCGAGACGGGGTGACGTTGAAATCCACAAACAGGCGTCGCCACGCCACGAGCCGCCACACGACAGGCACAAGCTGTAGCTGTGAATCGGGCGTCGGCCGCAACTTACACAATAGGTCGTTCAGCGGGATCGCGCCGGCGGCGGAGACCGCCCGGAACACTTCGCCCTCAAAGGGAGATTCGGGATCTGCCTGAAACCGGAGGAAGAACTCCTTGTTCTTTAGCGAGACGGTCATGATATCCAGATCCGTCAGAACAACGAAATCGAGCCCACGCCCTTTCAGTATCCCCCGAATCCTTTCGTGATAGGGTTTAAGAGAGGGGTCTTTCTCAATCGCGCTCGCCAGCTTGTATTCGACTACTAGAGGCCGCCGCGGCGACCAGAAGTGGACTAGCGTGTCGCCGGTGTAGCGCCGCGGTTGTCCTTCAAAAGAATAGTGAACCACAGGCTGCTGATAGACGAATGATTGCACGTCGGGCTCGAGCGCCCAGTGGGGCGAGCCACGGCGCTCATTTTGACTGCGGTAGTGGCCCCCGCCATTGGCGAGGGAACACTCCCCGACGATGCACTTAAACGGTGAGGCCACGGCCGATCCTCTCAGAAGTGAAAGCGGCACGTGCCGCGGAATATCGAGCCGCAGCGTTGCGGCACCGAACAGGGACGTAGGTGTTTATCATAGCGATGCGACTGGCCTCGATCGCTACGGCGCCGCCCACGCGCCAAGTCTGTGCTTGACACTGGTTCAGCCGCGCACACGCTCACGGCACATCCTCCTGCTAAAAGGCTGTGCCGATCGCGTTAGCGATCAAAAGCCCGTCATTTAATGAAAGTTAAGTGACGGGTTTCTTTTTGGAAGGTTTCATGGTGGATAGGTAGCAAAAATCACTACTTGGCGGTGCAGTAAACGTGGGGCTCACCGGGAGCTCCCCGTCGGACCAACGAAATTTGCCGCGCTTGGGCCATTCTCCATAGCAACGTCGACATGTAGCCGTCGGGGATCCTTTCAGCGAGAGCGGCATCCGTTTTTTCAAGCTGACCGACAATTTGAGGGCCCGTGAACTCGTCGGTCTGCACCTGAATCAAGCGTCGCAGTGCCACAGATACATCCGAGGAACGCCTCCGCCGTCCAGCCGAGGAGCCATGTGCTCCTTTACTTCCGGTCCCTTGCGGGGGCGGCGGACGCGTTTGCGCCCGCTGCACCGATTTTTTTCCACTGTTCTTGGCAGAACCCGGGGCATTGTCTCCAAGTTTGCCGTTCCCGCGCCCGCAAGCCGCAGCGATTTTGTCGAACCGCTCGAGCGTCATCTGTAATCCATCCCACTCCCGTTCAAGCTCGGCCAACCGGCTGCTCAGGTGATCCTTTTCCTCCCGGTTACGCTTAATCGCCTCGATCAAATCTATTTTCCGGATGGCTTGACTCATGAAGCCTTGAAACATGGCTTCGACACCCTTGACAAGTAGAAAGTTATCGCCCGGCTTGCCCAGGGTCGCCCATCAGGTGGGCAACTGAGAAGGCTACAGGTCTACGAACCTTAACCCCTCGAGCAGGTCAGGCATAAAAACTCCATTACCATGAAATCCATCAAACACGTTGCACTTGCTGCGATCGCCGCCGCGGCGATCTTTGCCGTTCCCGCGCTGGCGAAAGACTCGATGATGAAAAGTCTCGAAGGGCTCAAGGGCCCCGATTTCGACCACACGTTCGTTAGCCACATGATCGAACACCATCAACAGGGAGTAATGATGGCCGAAATGGCGGTGCAGCGCGCCCAGCGGTCGGAGGTCAAGCAATTCGCCCAGAAAACCATCCAAGAGCAGCAGAAGGAAATTGAAGCGCTGGAAGCAATGCATGGCGGTCGCAGTTCCGGCCATGCCTCCTCGCACTCCCAGTCGGGCGCGCTTTCCGCCAACTCGGATACTTCCCACCACGGCAAAGGATCAGACCACCAGGCGATGAAGCACGAGATGATGACCAAGCTCGAGCGCGCGCAGGGACCGGAATTTGACCGGCAGTTCGTCGAAACGATGACGCAGCATCACCAAATGGCGGTCGAGATGGCAAAGCTCGCCGAGCGCCGCGCCAGCGCCCCTGAAGTAAAGTCCTTCGCGGAGAAAACCGTCACGCACCAGCAAGAAGGCATCAAGCAGCTGAAGCGCTTGAAGCAGTAACGCTGCACATTAGTGCGGAACCGCCGCCCCGTTAAGGCTCAGCTCGCGGCTGACGGCGTGGATCGCACGGAGGCCTTCGCCGAATCTCACGATGTGGTCACGGTTGCGCGTCAACTCGCCGTAGGGAAGGAAACGCATCTTCAGATGACCGATGTGCCGAAAGGCCGGTTGTGAGAGCTGGGCGCGCACCTCTTCCTCGCGTGCATCCGGTGCCACCAGGAACAGCCCGCGCACCGCTTCGGCTGGCGCGCTCCCAGCCAAATCGAGCAGGCGAACAATGCCGGAGTAGATCGACGTGGTGTGCTCCACCTCGAACGCAGCCGCCAGGGCCCCGGTATCGCGCTGGAGCCAGATCACGTCGATGAGACGAATCGCGTCGAGCGCAGGCGCACCGGTCAACGCCGGCGGAAGCGTTTCCACGCAGCCTGCGCCCAACCGGTTGCCGGCAAAAATCCGACCAGCATCGTTTGCGGCAATCCATACGTTGAACCCCAATGCCAGGCCCAAATCACGAAGCATCCCTTGGACCTCCGTGTGCGATTGCTCTTCCTCCGCGTTGCGCCGATGGGCCCGTTGTGCGCTGGCACTTTCCTCTCGCACCTTTGCCAGGTCCGCTTCCCATGCCGACCTCGCTGCGGCGTCGTCACTCGCAGGAGGCAAGGGGTAGCGCTCGCTGCCCACGTCGAACAGGAACCCACCGATTGCGCCCAGATCGTTCGACAACAGCGAGCGATGCTCCGCGTTGAGCCGCAGAATGCCTTCTCGCATCGCGAGGTATTCTGCCCACTTCCCCAATTTCACTTTCGCACCCGTGAGTGCGTTGTAGCCGTTGACGATCGCCGTGTTGAAGGGCGGCACGATTGTCGGATGCAGGAAATACAACAGGTTCGCCGCCGCCGGACCGAGGCCCTTGATTTGACGCGACTCGAGGAGCCGGATCGCCGCGAGGACTTCGCCTTCAGAATCGCAGCAGGCGCAGGTGTCCAGGAACCGAGCGAAAGCGATCTGGTTGTCGCGGTTCTCGTAAATGTTGGGAATGCGCAGCTTGGGTTTCCACAAAAAAGCATGGTCGGCACCCTTGAAGATCTGGCGCTGCTCCGCCACCGAGCCGACGACAGTCTCAA